>NZ_JBFUHR010000023.1:0-102041 GCF_056402295.1 Pseudomonas sp. P4_B3 | reverse complement strand
CGCAGCCTGCGGCAGCTCCTACAGTGATGACCGTGTTCTATCAGATTGCGTTGTGGGTCTTGAGCCAACCCAAGCCCGCTTCAGTGGTGGTCAGCGGCTTGTATTCGCAACCGACCCAACCCTGATAACCGATGCGGTCCAGGTGTTCGAACAGGAAGCGGTAGTTGATTTCACCGGTACCTGGTTCGTTGCGTCCCGGGTTGTCCGCGAGCTGCACATGGTTGATCTCGTCCAGGTGCGATTGCAGGGTGCGGGCCAGATCGCCTTCCATGATTTGCATGTGATAGATGTCGTATTGCAGGAACAGGTTGGCGCTGCCGACCTGCTCGCGAATCGACAGGGCTTGCGCCGTGTTGTTCAGGTAGAAGCCTGGAATGTCACGGGTGTTGATCGCTTCCATCACCAGCTTGATACCCGCCGCTTGCAGCTTGTCGGCGGCGTACTTGAGGTTGGCGACGAAGGTTTTTTCCACGGTGGCATCGTCAAAGCCCTGAGGACGAATACCGGCCAGGCAGTTGACCTGGGTGTTGCCCAGCACTTGCGCGTAAGCGATAGCCAGGTCGACACCGGCACGGAACTCTTCAACCCGGTCCGGCAGGCACGCGATACCGCGTTCGCCCTTGGCCCAGTCACCGGCCGGCAGGTTGAACAGCACTTGGGTCAGACCGTTGGCGTCGAGCTTGGCCTTGATTTCGGCGGAGCTGAAGTCGTACGGGAACAGGTATTCGACACCACTGAAGCCGGCCTTGGCGGCCGCTTCGAAACGGGCAAGAAAGTCCTGTTCGGTGAACAGCATGGACAGGTTGGCTGCGAAACGCGGCATGGTGGTCTCCCGTAAATGTGTGAAGGCCCCTTGTAGGAGCGAGCTTGCTCGCGAAAGCGGTGGGTCAGTCAACATCTCTGTTGGATGTGAAGCAGTCTTCGCGAGCAAGCCCGCTCCCACAGGGGGAGCGGTCAGCAGTTAATCGAGCAACGAAATCGCAGTCGGTGCGTCGTCGCCAACCAGCGCCAGGTCTTCGAACTCGTTGACGGCGTTGATCTCGGTGCCCATGGAAATGTTGGTCACACGCTCCAGGATAATCTCGACGATCACTGGAACCTTGAACTCTTCGATCAGCTCCTGGGCCTTGCGCAGGGCAGGCTGGATCTGAGCCGGTTCGAACACACGCAGTGCCTTGCAGCCGAGGCCTTCGGCCACTGCGACGTGGTCGACACCGTAACCGTTGAGTTCCGGAGCGTTGAGGTTGTCGAAGGACAGCTGTACGCAGTAGTCCATGTCGAAACCGCGCTGCGCCTGACGGATCAGACCCAGGTACGAGTTGTTCACCACAACATGGATGTACGGCAGCTTGAACTGCGCGCCCACCGCCAATTCCTCGATCATGAACTGGAAGTCATAGTCCCCCGACAGGGCCACGACTTTACGGTTCGGATCGGCCTTGACCACACCCAGCGCTGCCGGAATGGTCCAGCCCAACGGGCCTGCCTGACCGCAGTTGATCCAGTGACGTGGCTTGTAGACGTGCAGGAACTGCGCGCCGGCAATCTGCGACAGCCCGATGGTGCTGACGTAGCAGGTGTCTTTGCCGAACACCTGGTTCATTTCTTCGTAAACGCGTTGCGGCTTGACCGGCACGTTGTCGAAGTGAGTCTTGCGCTGCAGGCTGGCTTTGCGCTGCTGGCAGTCTTGCAGCCAGGCACTGCGGTTCTTCAGCTTGCCGGCGGCTTGCCATTCGCGAGCGACTTCGATGAACACGGTCAGCGCGGCAGCGGCGTCGGAAACGATGCCCAGGTCCGGGGTGAACACGCGGCCGATCTGGGTCGGTTCGATATCAACATGAATGAACTTGCGGCCTTCGGTGTACACGTCAACGGAACCGGTGTGGCGGTTGGCCCAACGGTTGCCCACGCCGAGCACGACGTCGGATTTGAGCATCGTGGCATTGCCGTAGCGGTGCGAAGTCTGCAAGCCAACCATGCCCACCATCAGCGGGTGATCGTCCGGGATGGTGCCCCAGCCCATCAAGGTCGGGATCACCGGAATGCCGGTCAGCTCGGCGAACTCCACCAGCAGGTCACTGGCATCGGCATTGATGATGCCGCCACCGGCCACCAGCAATGGACGCTCGGCCTGATCCAGCATGGCCAAGGCTTTTTCAACCTGGACGCGGGTAGCGCTCGGCTTGGCCAGTGGCAGTGGCTGGTAAGCGTCGATGTCGAATTCGATTTCAGCCATCTGCACGTCGAACGGCAGATCGATCAGCACCGGGCCTGGACGGCCGGAGCGCATTTCGTAGAAGGCTTTCTGGAACGCGTAAGGCACCTGGCCCGGTTCCATGACGGTGGTCGACCACTTGGTGACTGGCTTGACGATGGTGGTGATATCGACAGCCTGGAAGTCTTCCTTGTGCATACGGGCGCGGGGTGCCTGGCCGGTAATGCAGAGGATTGGAATCGAGTCGGCCGAGGCGCTGTAGAGCCCGGTGACCATGTCGGTGCCGGCAGGGCCGGAAGTACCGATGCACACGCCGATGTTGCCGGCCTTGGTGCGGGTGTAGCCCTCGGCCATGTGCGAGGCGCCTTCAACGTGGCGAGCGAGTACGTGATCGATGCCGCCGACCTTTTGCAAGGCGGAGTACAGCGGGTTGATGGCGGCACCGGGGATGCCAAAAGCGGTATCGACCCCTTCACGGCGCATCACCAGAACGGCGGCTTCGATTGCTCTCATTTTGCTCATGGTTTTGTGCCTCTTTACGTTTTGTAATTGTATACAAGTGGCTTTGCGCAGAGTGTATTCACGGCGGACGGCGCAGGTCAATCCATTTTCTCAAGCGCTTGTTTCATTCGTCGGAAGGCCAATCTACTGTGGCTTTTCGTCGCATGTGGCGCCTTTCGAGAATTATTGTATACAAAAAAATAACTCATTGTGTTCTATTTGTTGCATCGGGCTGCCGCGCAGCCCACCGGCTTTCCGAAAAACAAAATGAGGACGGCACCATGAGCGCTTTAACCTTGAAAGTCGCAGTCAACCTGGTCAACGAGGCCATCACCGCAGGGCGTGCAATATCCGCGGCGCCCTTGACCATTGCGGTACTGGATGCCGGCGGGCATCTGATCACCCTGCAACGTGAAGACGGCGCCAGCCTGCTGCGCCCGCATGTCGCCATCGGCAAAGCCTGGGGCGCCATCGCGCTGGGCAAGGGTTCACGCCTGCTGGCACTGGACGCCCAGCAACGCCCGGCGTTCATCGCCGCGTTGAACAGCCTGGGGCAGGGCAGCGTCGTGCCGGTGCCGGGCGGCGTGTTGGTTCGGGATCAGGACGGGACTGTATTGGGGGCGGTGGGCATCAGCGGGGATCTGTCAGATGTTGACGAGCAATGTGCGATCCGCGCGATCGAGGGGCAGGGGTTGAAGGCGGATGCGGGGGTGGCTGGTTGATCTTCGGCGTCTGATTTACCGCTTTCGCGGGCTTGCTCGCGAAAGCAATCTCCCAGACTCATCCAGCTGAAAGTCTGCGCCATTTCGCGCAGCCATTCGCGAACTACTTTCCTCCGCACTTTCGCCCCAGAACAGCTTTTTAGCTGCCTGCTTTTCCCGTTGAAATTTCCATCCGGTAAATTCCTGTTTTTTAGAATTTTGTGCGAAACATTTGGGTATTGCCGAATATTTTCGCAAGAATATTCACAGGTATCACTCGTATCATTCTCTCGGAACAAGCCGAGAGCTTTGCAATGAAAACAACACTATCGTGGTGGGATATCAGCCCGCCTTTGAGCACCGCTACACCTACCTGGCCGGGTGACACACCTTTTCAGGAAGAGCGCGTGTGGAGCTTCGGACCCGAGTGTCCGGTGAATGTCGGGCGTATCACCCTGTCGCCTCACACGGGTGCCCATGTCGACGCGCCGCTGCATTACAGCGCTGATGGCGCGGCCATTGGCGATGTGTCACTCGATGTCTATATGGGGCCTTGCCGTGTGCTGCATTGCCTGAACAGCGGCCGGCTGGTGCACCCCGAGCAGCTTGAAGGTCGCTTGCAAGACCTGCCTGAACGGGTGCTGCTGCGCACCTGGCGACAAGCGCCGTTGAGCTCCTGGGATCCGGATTTCACCGCAGTCGCCAAAGAAACCGTCGACCTGCTGGCGAGCCTCGGCGTGCGCTTGATCGGTATCGATACGCCGTCGCTGGACCCTCAGCAATCCAAAACCATGGATTCGCACAATGCCGTAGCCCGACATGGCATGGCCATCCTCGAGGGCATCGTGCTCGATGACGTCCCGGAAGGGGACTATGAATTGATCGCGCTGCCGCTGCGTTTTGCCCATCTGGACGCCAGTCCGGTCAGGGCGATTTTGCGTCCACTGAATAATCCACTGAATAAACTGCAACTTGAGGAGCCGACTCAATGAGCCAATGCCCCTATTCACCTGCAAACCAGACGGAAGAATGGCATAACGCCGAGCTGAATTTTTCCGACTCCATGAGCTACGGCGACTACCTGGATCTGGGGCGCATTCTCAGCGCACAGCACCCGTTATCTCCGGACCATAACGAGATGCTGTTCATCATCCAGCATCAGACGTCAGAGCTGTGGATGAAGCTGATGCTGCACGAGCTCAAAGCCGCCCGCGAACACATTCGACTGGGAGAGTTGCCACCCGCTTTCAAGATGCTGGCGCGGGTCTCGCGGATTTTTGATCAACTGGTGCATGCCTGGACGGTGTTGGCCACCATGACACCCACCGAGTACCACGCGATACGGCCCTTTCTGGGGCAGTCATCGGGCTTCCAGTCATTCCAGTACCGCGAGATCGAATTCATTCTGGGCAATAAAAGCGCGACCCTGTTGCGCCCCCATGCGCATCGGCCGGAACTGTTGCAGTCGCTTGAAAAAGCGATTGCCACACCGTCGCTGTATGACGAGGCGATTCGCTTGATGGTCCGCGCTGGCTTGACCATCGACCCACAGCGTTTCGAGCGCGATCCGACCAGTCCGACGGCGCATGACGCGTCGGTCGAAGCAGCCTGGCGCGAGGTCTACACCGACCCTTCGCGTTATTGGGATCTCTATCAGTTGGCGGAGAAACTCATCGACCTTGAGGATTCGTTCCGTCAATGGCGCTTCCGGCATGTGACCACAGTCGAGCGGATCATCGGCTTTCAACCAGGGACCGGCGGCACAGAAGGTGTCGGTTATCTGCGCAAGATGCTCGATACCGTGTTGTTCCCGGAGTTGTGGCGAGTGCGCTCAACTCTCTAATTTACCGAGAGTAATGTCTGAACGCTTAAACCGAGCGGCAATTGAATAAATTGATGCATTCAAACCATGCCTGACCATAACAATTAGAAGGTAACCAGATGGCGGATGAAATCTTGCGACAAGGCGAGCTCAAGCGAGGGCTGAAAAATCGTCATATTCAGCTGATCGCATTGGGCGGAGCGATAGGTACCGGGTTGTTTCTCGGCTCTGCCGGAGTACTCAAATCGGCCGGGCCGTCGATGATCCTCGGCTATGCGATTGCCGGCTTCATTGCCTTTCTGATCATGCGCCAGCTGGGCGAGATGATAGTCGAGGAACCGGTAGCCGGCTCCTTCAGTCATTTTGCCCACAAGTACTGGGGCGGCTATGCCGGCTTTCTGTCCGGCTGGAACTACTGGGTGCTGTATGTGCTGGTGGGCATGGCCGAGTTGACGGCTGTCGGCAAGTACGTGCAGTTCTGGTGGCCGGAAATCCCCTCTTGGGTCAGCGCGGCGGTGTTCTTCGTTCTGGTCAATTTGATCAATATGATGAACGTCAAAGTCTTCGGCGAGATGGAGTTCTGGTTTGCAATCATCAAGGTCGTAGCGATCATTGGCATGATTGCCCTGGGCTGTTACATGTTGTTCAGCGGAACGGGCGGCCCGCAGGCCTCAGTCAGCAATCTGTGGAGTCACGGCGGCTTCTTTCCCAACGGCACCACCGGATTGCTGATGTCCATGGCGTTCATCATGTTCTCCTTCGGCGGTCTGGAGCTGGTCGGTATCACCGCCGCTGAAGCCAGAGAACCGGGAAAAGTGATTCCCAAGGCGATCAACCAGGTGGTTTATCGCGTGCTGATCTTCTACGTCGGCGCACTCACCGTGTTGCTATCGCTGTATCCGTGGGATCAACTGCTACAGACACTGGGCGCTTCGGGCGATGCCTATAGCGGCAGCCCGTTCGTGCAGATCTTCTCCTTGATCGGCAGCGACACCGCAGCGCACATCCTCAACTTCGTGGTGCTCACCGCGGCGCTCTCTGTCTATAACAGTGGCGTCTACTGCAACAGCCGCATGCTCTATGGTCTGGCCGAACAGGGCGACGCGCCCAAGGCGCTGATGAAACTGAACAAGCAGGGCGTGCCCCTACTGGCGCTGGGCGTATCTGCGTTGATCACCATGCTGTCCGTGCTGGTTAACTACCTCGCCCCGCATGAAGCGCTTGAGTTGCTCTTTGCACTGGTGGTCGCATCGCTGATGATCAACTGGGCGATGATCAGCCTGACGCACCTGAAATTTCGCAAAGTCATGGGCCAGCAAGGCATCGTGCCGGGTTTCAAAGCGTTCTGGTTCCCCTACAGTAATTACCTGTGCCTGGCCTTCATGGCCATGATCGTCTGCGTCATGCTGATGATTCCAGGGATACGTGCTTCAGTCTTCGCCATACCGGTGTGGATGTTGATCATCTTCGGCTTTTACCGGATGCGTATGGCCAAGGATAGGGCCTTGCCGGTGGTTCAATAGCCTTCCCCTGACAAAAGCCCCGACATTCAATGAGTTACGGGGCTTTTTAAACGGACAAAACAGCCGTTTTGTGGCGTGGAACTTGCTCTTTTCAAGCCTGATACGCGCTATCAGAGCGCGCTGAAAAATATTGCCGTGGGTGCGTCGTGATGAGTAGCAACGCTGATCCGCAGTTTCGCGACATTTGTATCGATCACTATGACCTCGAGGGTGCAAGGAACTGGATGTCTGGTATCTGCGGGCCGCACCGCCTCCAGACTTCGACGCCTGAGCGGATCCGCTTTCATCACAGCGCCAATGTGTTCAAGTCGATGGCTACGACCCTGGGCACTCTCTCATATGGCACCGATGTCACCATCGAT
The DNA here is from genome assembly GCF_056402295.1 of Pseudomonas sp. P4_B3. Lineage (NCBI taxonomy): Bacteria > Pseudomonadati > Pseudomonadota > Gammaproteobacteria > Pseudomonadales > Pseudomonadaceae > Pseudomonas > Pseudomonas sp. P4_B3. The sequence goes on along the minus strand of NZ_JBFUHR010000023.1, from coordinate 94,917 downwards.
ATCGAAGACGCCGAACACTTCAGCAGCTACAGCCTGAGTTTGCCGTTGGTGGGCGAGCAGGAACTGAGCAAGAACGGCAGCGTGGTGAGATCCAACCGCGATCAAGGGGGGATCATTTCCCCGAATGAGAACCAGATGCTGGAGATCTCTGGCGACTGTCGCAAAGTCCAGGTGGTGATCACCCGCGTCGCCATGAGCGAGTCGCTGGAAGGCATGCTGCAGCGACCGCTGGATACACCACGCTGTTGGGGTTGCTGCTGATGGGCGCGGTGATGATCACCACCTACTTCACCGATGCCTTCAAAATGACCTTGGTATTCGGTGTGCCTTTCCTGCTGATCCTCACGGTTGTCTACTGGATCTTCTTCAGAAAACCCGGGGCAGCCGTGGCGTTGAATCCGCTGCCGAAGGTTTAGAGGGCGGAAACATGCAATCCCGACCGGCAGTTTTCATGGACTGCCGAGTCGGCATTGATCCTGGGCCGCTATCAGTCCGGCTCACACCCCTTGAGCACCAACCGGATAATCGTCTGCGCTGCCGCTTCGTAATCTTCTTCATCCAGCCTGGCCTTGCCGGTGATGGCGGTGATCTGCCAGTCGAAGTCGGCGTAGGTCTGGGTCGCGGCCCAGATGCTGAACATCAGGTGGTTGGGGTCGATGGGGGCGATTTGCCCGCGGTCGATCCAGGTCTGGATGCAGTCGATGTTGTGCCTGGCCTGGCCGTTGAGCTGCTCGACCAGGTCGGGGCTCAAATGCGGGGCGCCGTGCATGATTTCGCTGGCGAACACCTTGGAGGCGAAGGGCAGGTCGCGGGAAATGCGGATTTTCGAGCGGATGTAGCCACTGAGCACTTCGCTGGGCACGCCGTCGGCGTTGAACGGTGTCGACGCCTGCAGGATGGGCTCGATGATGCTTTCCAGGACCTCGCGGTAGAGGTTTTCCTTGGATTTGAAGTAGTAGTAGACGTTGGGCTTGGGCAATCCCGCCTTGGCTGCGATGTCGCTGGTTTTGGTCGCAGCGAAGCCTTTGTCGGCGAATTCCTCACTGGCGGCACGCAGGATCAGTTGTTTGTTGCGCTCGCGGATAGTGCTCATAAACCGGGTGATTCCTTGCCTGTTCTGGCGGTTGCGCATGGTATCACCGGCCTCGCGCGACGCTCAAGAATGCACCGCGACCCGTTATGCCGCGCTATGCTGCTGCGCATTCATTGCAGAAGGAAACCCGATTTATGGCAGGAAGCAGTTTGCTGGTGCTGATTGACGACATCGCCGCCGTACTGGACGACGTGTCATTGATGACCCAAATGGCCGCCAAGAAAACGGCCGGCGTACTCGGTGACGACCTTGCCCTCAATGCCCAGCAAGTCAGCGGCGTGCGTGCCGAGCGGGAAATCCCGGTGGTCTGGGCGGTCGCCAAGGGTTCGTTCATCAATAAACTGATCCTGGTGCCGTCGGCGCTGGCCATCAGTGCATTCATTCCGTGGCTGGTCACGCCATTGTTGATGGTCGGCGGTGCCTATCTGTGCTTCGAAGGGTTTGAAAAACTTGCCCACAAGTTTCTGCACAGCAAGGCCGAAGATCAGGTCGAACATGCTGAGCTGGTCGAGGCGGTGGCAGACCCGGAAGTGGATCTGGTGGCGTTCGAAAAGGACAAGATCAAGGGCGCGATCCGCACCGACTTCATTCTCTCGGCAGAAATCATCGCCATCACCCTCGGCACCGTGGCCGGTGCGCCGTTGAGCCAGCAAGTCATCGTGCTGTCGGGGATCGCAATCGTCATGACCATCGGCGTCTATGGCCTGGTGGCGGGTATCGTCAAGCTGGATGACCTTGGACTCTGGTTGACTCAAAAGCCCGGGCAGATGGCGAAAAGCATCGGTGGCGCCATTCTGCGTGCTGCGCCGTACATGATGAAGAGCCTGTCGGTGATCGGCACCGCGGCGATGTTTCTGGTCGGTGGCGGCATCCTGACCCACGGTGTGTCGGTGGTGCATCACTGGATCGAAAATGTCAGCGCCGGGGCGGGCGGTGGCGGGTTTTTCGTGTCGATGCTGCTCAATGGGTTGGCGGGGATTGTGGCTGGGGCGACGGTGTTGGTGGGCGTTTTGGCTGCCAGCAAAATCTGGAAAGCACTGAAAAGCTAAAGACAACACCTGACAAGTGTGGGAGCGAGCAGGCTCGCTCCCACAGTGTTTTTGGGGTGCCGGGATTACTCGGCGATCTGCAACTTGCGCGCCTCGGTGTAGACGTAACGCACTTTCTCGTATTCGAATGGCGAGTTCGTCTGGCCATAGCGGAAGGTGGTCTGGTGGCGCTTGTCGATGCTGCGCAGGATCCAGACTTCCGGATGGTTGGAACTGACTTCGGCCACGTTGAGGAAGTTGATCGCATTCTCGGCCGTGTAATCCACCGCCAGGCCGCCGGTGTCGCGCAGGTTCGACGGACCGAGGATCGGCAGGACGAAATAAGCGCCGCCCGGCACGCCGTAGAAGCCCAGGGTCTGGCCGAAGTCTTCGCTTTGGCGCGGCAGACCCATGGCGGTGGCCGGGTCCCACAGGCCGGCGATGCCGATGGTGGTGTTGAGCAGCAGGCGTCCGGTGGTCTCCATCGAGCGCTGGCCCTTGAGTTGCAGCAGGCTGTTCAACAGGTTCGGCACGTCGCCGAGATTGTTGAAGAAGTTGCTGACACCGGTACGCAGAAAGCTCGGGGTGACGTAGCGGTAACCATTGACCACCGGCAGGAACACCCATTGGTCGAAGCGGTAGTTGAAGTGATAGACGCGCCGGTTCCACTCTTCCAGCGGATCGTAGACGGCCAGCGCGCTGAGCGTCGAACGCTCGAACTCGCGCTGGTCCAGGCCCGGGTTGAATTTGAGTTTGCTCAGCGGTTCCTTGAAACCATCACTGTCGACGACCACGGGGGCGTTGGCTTTGCTGTTGTCGGCATTGGCGACGCCTGCACAGAGTAACGCTGCGAAAAGCAGGAGGTATTTAGCCACGGAAGAACTCCAGCATGGCGTCGCTGTTGACGCGGTAGTTAATGTTGCCGCAATGGCCGCCCAGCGGGTAAACGGTCAGGCGATCGCCGAAGGTCCGGCGCAGGAAACCGAGGTCGCCAGGGCCGAGGATCACGTCGTCGGCGTTGTGCATGACGGCGATTTTCGGGCTGTCGTGCAGATAGTCCTTCAGCGCATACAGGCTCACCTGGTCAATCAGTTGCAGCAGGCTGCCACCGTCGGTACGGGCGCGCCACATCGGGATGACTTGTTCGGTGATGTAGCAGTCGAAGTCGCATTGCAGTGCACGCTTGAGGAATGGCGTGAGGCTGGTGCCCTCGGTGATCGGGAACTTGGGTGGGGTGATCAGGCCGCGACGGTTGATCAGGTCTGAAGTGAAGGCAATGTCGGCTGCCGAAAAGCGGAACGAGGTACCGATCAGCATGGCCATCTGTTCGTTGGTCAGGTGCTGTTTGGACTGCTGGAAGTCGTAGAGCAGGGCGTCGTTGAGGTCGATGTAGCCCTTCTGCTGGAAGTAGCGGGTCAGTTTGTTCAGTACCAGTTCATAGAACGTGGTGCTGTTGTTGATGCCCTTGACCTCGGTCTGGACCAGCTTGTCGAGGTTGGTGATCGAGGTGTAGAGGTTGACCGGCGGGTTGAGCAGCAGGACTTTCTTGAAGTTGAAGCTGCGGCGGGTTTCGTCCAGGTGCGCGACGAAAGCGGCATCCAGTCCACCCAGGCTGTAGCCGGTCAGGTAGTAATCGGTGACCGGCACTTTCGGGTTCTGTGCCCGCACGGCCTGCATCACCCGGTACAAATCTTCGGCATCTTCCTTGGACACACCCGGCGTGGCGAAGCGTGATGCGGCGCTCATGAAGTCATAGCTGGTAGGCGATGACAACTGCACCACGTGGTAGCCGGCTTTGTAATAGAGCTTCTTCAGGTATTCATTCAGGCTGCTGTCATAGCGCGCACCGGTGCCGGCGATCAGGAAAATCAGCGGTGCGGCGTGATCTTGCGTGGCAATGCGGTAGTCGAGTTTCTTGACCGCCCAGAAATTGTCCGGCAATTCGAACGCCCGTTCCGGACGCAAGGTGACGCTGCGCACTGTCTGATCGATGTCATCGTCCAGGGGCAACTCCGGACGCAAGTCCGGCGGCGTGGTCGCGATGGTCGCCTCGAACGGGTTGGTCAGGGGGTAACCATAACTGGCGGCATCTATATCGACCGCCAGTGCGGACGCACTCAAAATAAGGCCGCCAAACAGGGCGGCGAAGCGCAAGGAACGGAGCATGACTAAATCCCTTAGAAGAAGGTGCCGAATGATTTTCGCAGGCTATGACCATCGGATCTGCGCCAAAGTGCCAACCATCGGCACGAAACAGGCCTGATTGTGCAGTAGTAGTAGCTGGACGATACACTTCGCCGCGATTGAAAGACCAGTTAACAGTTGTTATCGCTTGCGAAACGCCTTCGGGCGATTAAGCTGGCCGCCGTTTTTCGCCAATTGGAGTGTTTCATGTCTCGCCGTCTGCCCGTGATTCTGCTGCTTGTATTGCTGCTTGTATTGCTGCCTGTATGGCTGGCCGCCAGTTATGGCGCGCGTTATGGCTTCATGGAGGATGCACAGTGGGTCGGCATTTGCGTGGATGAGGCAAGTCGCTGGGAATGCCAGGTGCGATCGAATCTGGGGCTGATGATCCATTTCGGCGTTCTGGGCTGGGCTGCGCTGGGCGCGGCGATCATCGGCTTTGTCGTGCCGGGGCGGGCAGGCTGGTGGCTGGCGGTGCTGGCGCTGGTGTTCGGGTTTCCGGCGCTGGCGTTGTACAACACGACGCTGGCGGTGTTTGCGGTGGTGATAGCGGGGTTGCGGTTGGTCAGAGAGTCTCGCGGCGTCTGAGCCGACGCTTTCGCGAGCAGGTCGGATCGCCGCACCGTCGCTCCCACAGTAGATCTTCAGTGAACACAAAATTTGCGTGCGACAAAGATCAAATGTGGGAGCGAGCTTGCTCGCAATGAGGCCAGTCAGGTCGCTAAAGAGTTAAGCCTTGCGAACGCGCAAGCAACGCCACAATGCTGCCACCATCAACACACTCACCAGCGCCCAACCCCAGGCCTGCTGATTCTGCAAGCCTTCACGAAACAACTGCGGCGCAATGCCGGCACCGATGATGAAGGTCAGCAACGCAATCTCGCGGCGCGGCACATTCACCGGGCGGCACAGATAAACCAGCGCCGGCACGATGAACGCGACACTCGGGAAGCTGCGATAACGCGGATCGAACAGCAGTTCCAGCATCATCACGGCTGCAGCGAAACCTGTCGTTGCAACCAGCCAGCCAGCACGGCGTTCCAGCAAGTTGAAAGCCTGGCCGCGCCAACCGGTACGAGGGCTCAACGTCAGCGCAGCATGGGCCAGCACCAGCAGATTCAGAGCGGTCAGCAATCCGACCCATAGCCATTCACTGGTAAAACGCGTGGTCACCCGTGCCAGGTCACCCCAGGCGCCTATCGAACACGCCGCCAACGCGCCGAGCAAGGGCAGCACCAGCGCCGAACGCGTCGTGCGAACCCTGCCGCCGAGCAGCAACGTGCCGATGAAGATCAAGCCACCCACCGCCAGCCATTGCGACCAGTAGGGTACGTTTGTCACTGGCCCGGCCAGCACGCCCTTGTCCTGGCGATCGGCATCGAACAGCCCCCAGTAACCACCCACTGCACCTTCACTGGCGCGTTTCCATGGCTGGTCGAAGGCTTCGATCAGGTTGTAGTGCCAGCCCCGTTGCTCGGCCATGGCGACAAAACCGCGAATGAACCTGGCTTCGTTGACCCGGCTCGGCAGCGCTGTTTCGCGCTGACGGCCTTCGCTGGGCCAGCCGGTTTCGCCAATCAGTACATCCTTGGGCGCGAACTTGTTGCCGAACACCTGGCGTACTTCGGCCACATGTTGCAGGGCGGCGTCGATGTTCGATGGATCATCTTCCCAGTACGGCAGCAAATGGATGGTCAGGAAGTCCACGGCGGGGGCGATTTCCGGGTGCTTGAGCCAGAACTCCCAGACGTCGGCATAGGTGACAGGCTGTTTGACCTGGCTATGGACCTTGTTGATCAGTTTCGCCAATTGCGCGCCAGTGACTTCCTTGCGCAGCAGGGTTTCGTTGCCGACGATCACGGCGCTCACCACATCCGGGTTGGCATTGGCCGAGGCGATCAGCAGGTCGACTTCTTTTTCCGTGTCCACCGGGTTGCTGTTGACCCAAGCGCCAATCATCATTTTCAAGCCGTGCTTGCGCGCCAGTTCCGGCAGGGCTTCGAGGCCGGTCATGGAATAGGTGCGGATGCATTCGAAGCTTTTGGACAGCAGCGCGAGGTCGGCATCCATGCGCTCGGGGCGCAGCTTGAAGGGCTGGTCGAACGGCGATTGGTCTTTGTCGAACGGCGTGTAGGACGCGCATTGCAGCTTGTGCGTTGCGCTGGCCACGTCCGGCAATATCACCGGTTTGCCGAGGCCGTACCAGAAGCCGCCCAGGGCAAACAGCCCGAGCAGGCAAGCGAATAGATAAGCGGCAAAAGGGAAGCGGGATGTCGCGGACATGGAAAGGCCGTGTGGGAGCAAAGCGGCGCATGTTACCTGCATTTACCGTGTGCTTGGTGGCTTGCATGATTTTGATATGCAAAGTTCGGGCGGAGTCTGCGGTGCGTTGGTCGCGCTCAAGATTAATGGCGTTCTGATGTCGTTTCTCGTTGCCTTGAGGTCGCTGGCAGAGCAGGTCGCCAAGAGCGTCAGGTTGATCATCGAAGGCGTCAGTACTCCGCTGATGTTCGAACGAGTTTGCGGTAAGGCGTGATGGGGGCGCTGTGCACCATAACAATACGTTTAAGCGACTCGGCATCCGTCGAGCGCAGCACTTTCGGGGAAGTAACGATGAAGATGCGACGACTCTTGGGCGCAGGTGCCGCTTTGGTGCTGGCGATCAGTTCTACCGTGGCCAGTGCCGCTGGGAAGGAAGTGACGATCGGTTATGTCGACGGCTGGTCGGACAGTGTTGCCACGACCAACGTGGCTGCCGAAGTGATCAGGCAGAAACTCGGTTATGACGTGAAGCTGCAAGCCGTCGCCACCGGGATCATGTGGCAAGGCGTGGCCACCGGCAAGCTCGACGCCATGCTGTCGGCCTGGCTGCCGGTGACCCACGGCGATTACTGGACGAAGAACAAGGATCAGGTCGTCGATTACGGCCCGAACTTCAAGGACGCGAAAATCGGCCTGATCGTGCCGGAATACGTCAAGGCGAAGTCCATTGACGACCTCAAGACCGACGACACCTTCAAGAACCGCATTGTCGGCATCGACGCCGGTTCGGGCGTGATGCTCAAGACCGATCAGGCGATCAAGGACTACGACCTGACCGGCTATCAACTCAAGGCCAGTTCTGGCGCCGGCATGATCGCCGAGCTGACCCGTGCCGAGAAGAAGAACGAATCCATCGCAGTGACCGGCTGGGTGCCGCACTGGATGTTCGCCAAGTGGAAACTGCGCTTCCTCGAAGATCCGAAAGGCGTGTATGGCGCGGCTGAAACCGTGAACAGCATCGGCAGCAAAGGCCTGGAGGCCAAGGCGCCGGAAGTGGCCAAGTTCCTGAAGAACTTCCAGTGGGAATCCAAGGATGAAATCGGCCAGGTGATGCTGGCGATCCAGGACGGTGCCAAGCCTGAAGCGGCGGCGAAGGATTGGGTCGCCAAACACCCTGATCGTGTTGCTGACTGGACTAAATAACAGGCACGTCGCTGTACTCTGTAGGAGCGAGCCTGCTCGCGATAGCAGTCTGTCAGTTAACTGAGAAGTCGCCTGACACGACGCTATCGCGAGCAGGCTCGCTCCTACATTTATATGTTCATGCTGATAATTGGCGAAAACACCATGTGGGTCTAAGACTAAGGTCGTCTGGAACCTGCCCCGCAGCCGCATAGAGTGGATACCGTTGCAACTCAATCTGTGCTGCGAGGATAAAAACAATGAACGACAGCATTTACCTCTCGATTCAAAACAGCCCGCGCTTCAAGGAGCTGGTTAGCAAGAGGGAACGATTCGCCTGGATTCTGTCGGCGATCATGCTAGGGCTTTACTCCGGATTCATCCTTCTGATTGCCTATGGACCTCAGGTGCTGGGGGCGAAAATCAGCCCTGAGTCCTCGATTACCTGGGGCATACCGATCGGTGTCGGGCTGATTGTTTCGGCTTTCGTCCTGACCGGTATTTACGTACGACGCGCCAACGGCGAATTCGACGACCTGAACAATGCGATTCTCAAGGAGGCTCAGCAATGATCCGCCGTCTAATGGCTCTTTTGAGTATCGCAGCTTTCGCGCCTGGCGCCTGGGCGGCTGACGCCCTGACCGGTGCCGTGCAGAAGCAACCGCTTAATGTGTCGGCGATCTTGATGTTTGTCGCCTTCGTCGGTGCCACCCTGTGCATCACCTATTGGGCTTCCAAGCGTAATAATTCGGCAGCCGACTACTATGCCGCTGGCGGCAAGATCACCGGTTTCCAGAACGGTCTGGCGATTGCCGGTGACTACATGTCGGCAGCGTCCTTCCTGGGTATTTCCGCGCTGGTGTTCACCTCCGGCTACGACGGCCTGATCTATTCGATCGGTTTCCTGGTGGGCTGGCCGATCATTCTGTTCCTGATCGCCGAGCGCCTGCGTAACCTGGGCAAATACACCTTTGCCGACGTGGCGTCCTATCGCCTGGGGCAAACCCAGATCCGCTCGCTGTCCGCTTGCGGTTCGCTGGTGGTGGTGGCGTTCTACCTGATCGCGCAAATGGTCGGTGCCGGCAAGCTGATCCAGTTGTTGTTCGGTCTCGATTACCACGTTGCGGTGATCCTGGTCGGTATTCTGATGTGCCTGTACGTGTTGTTCGGCGGCATGCTGGCGACCACCTGGGTGCAGATCATCAAGGCAGTCCTGCTGCTGTCCGGTGCTTCCTTCATGGCACTGATGGTGATGAAGCACGTCAACTTCGACTTCAACATGCTGTTCTCCGAGGCGATCAAGGTTCACCCGAAAGCTGAAGCGATCATGAGCCCGGGCGGTCTGGTGAAAGATCCGGTCTCGGCGTTTTCCCTCGGTCTGGCGCTGATGTTCGGTACCGCTGGCCTGCCGCACATCCTGATGCGCTTCTTCACCGTGAGTGACGCAAAAGAAGCCCGCAAGAGCGTGTTGTACGCAACCGGTTTCATTGGTTACTTCTACATCCTGACCTTCATCATCGGCTTCGGCGCGATCCTGCTGGTCAGCACCAACCCGGCCTTCAAAGACGCTGCTGGCGCCTTGTTGGGTGGTAACAACATGGCGGCGGTGCACCTGGCCAACGCGGTGGGCGGCAGTATCTTCCTGGGCTTCATCTCGGCGGTAGCGTTCGCGACCATTCTGGCAGTGGTTGCCGGTCTGACCCTGGCCGGTGCTTCGGCGGTGTCCCACGACCTGTACGCCAGCGTGATCAAGAAAGGCAAGGCCAACGAGAAGGACGAGATTCGCGTCTCGAAAATCACCACCATCTTCTTGGCGGTGCTGGCAATTGGCCTGGGTATCCTGTTCGAGAGCCAGAACATTGCGTTCATGGTGGGGCTGGCGTTCTCCATCGCGGCGAGCTGCAACTTCCCGGTGCTGCTGCTTTCCATGTACTGGAAGAAGCTGACCACTCGCGGTGCGATGATCGGTGGGTGGATGGGACTGATCAGTGCCGTGGGCCTGATGGTGCTTGGTCCGACCATCTGGGTGCAGATCCTGCATCACGAGAAGGCCATCTTCCCGTATGAGTACCCGGCGCTGTTCTCGATGATGATTGCCTTTGTCGGGATCTGGTTCTTCTCGGTTACCGACAAGTCCACTGCTGCGGACAATGAGCGGGCGCTGTTCTTCCCGCAGTTTGTTCGTTCGCAGACGGGTCTTGGGGCGAGTGGTGCTGTTTCGCACTAAGCGTTTGGGTTTGACTGTTTAAGTTGTGTTGTATGGAAATGCCCTGGTCGAGAGATCGGGGCATTTTTTTATTGGGCGGTAATCGACCTGAATTTCGTGGATGTGCCGATTTACTGTAGGAACTAGCCTGCTCGCGAAGGCGGCCTGACAGCCGACCTGTCTTTTGTTGACCGCGTACATATCCATTCCTGCGGTAACGGCGGCTTATGGTTCCGCTCTTACAGCGGGTCACTTTGGCAAACGCCCCAAAGTAACCAAAGGTCTCGCCCCTTACGTACGGCCCCTCGCTGCGGTATTCATCCGGGGCATTGCCCTCCGGTCGGCTTCGCTTCGACCTACATGCAATGAGTTCGACTGCGTCGAACGGCGCTGCGCGCCCATCCCCGGATGAACACCTCCGTTCAGCCTCCCGAGGGGGCGGGTGGATCAAGATCAAAAGCTGCAGGCGAGCTAACGCTCGGCCTGATGAGTGGTGAAGAGCGACTGTGTACACCGCTCTGTCTTTGCTCTTCTGTGGGAGCGAGCTTGCTCGCGATGGCGGCCTGCCAGCCGACCAGGTACCTCACAGACGAACGACCCCAGCAAACAGGCCGGCCGGTAGGCCGCCCCCGGCCATGGATGGCCGATGGCGGCGGGCCCACGGAGCAGGACCGGAGCGAGGGAATGCCGAGCCTAGGCGAGGCACCGAATGTCAGGGGCAAGAGCCCTTGGTTACTTGGGGCCGGGCGGCGTTCCGCTTTTCCAAGTGACCCGCTGTAAGAGCGGAACCCTAAGTGGCCGTTACCGAAGAAACGGATATGCGCTCGATCAAAAAAAAACGCGACAAAGCGCACAAACAAAAACGGCCTCCTGCTCTTTATATAAAAAGCAGAGGCCGTTCCCGGTACAACTCAACACCCTACAGCAAGACAGCGCTTACTTGCGGTCTTCCAGCTTGGTGATATCACGCGACTCGTAGCCGGTGTACAGCTGGCGCGGACGGCCGATCTTGTACGGGCTGGAGAGCATTTCTTTCCAGTGGGAGATCCAGCCGACGGTCCGCGCCAGGGCGAAGATCACGGTGAACATGCTGGTTGGAATGCCGATCGCCTTGAGGATGATCCCCGAGTAGAAGTCGACGTTCGGGTACAGCGAGCGCTCGATGAAGTAAGGGTCGGTCAGCGCGATCTCTTCCAGGCGCATGGCCAGTTCGAGTTGCGGATCGTTGTTGATGCCCAGTTCCTTCAGTACTTCGTCGCAGGTCTGCTTCATGACGGTGGCACGTGGGTCGCGGTTTTTGTAAACCCGGTGACCGAAGCCCATCAGTTTGAACGGATCGTTCTTGTCCTTGGCCTTGGCGATGTACTTGTCGATGTTCGAAACATCGCCAATCTCGTCAAGCATGGTCAGAACGGCTTCGTTTGCACCGCCGTGGGCAGGGCCCCACAGTGCAGCGATACCGGCGGCGATACAGGCGAACGGGTTGGCGCCCGAAGAGCCCGCCAGGCGCACGGTGGAAGTCGATGCGTTCTGCTCGTGGTCGGCATGGAGGATGAAGATCCGGTCCATGGCCTTGGCGAGTACCGGGCTGATCGGTTTGATCTCGCACGGGGTGTTGAACATCATGTGCAGGAAGTTTTCCGCGTACGACAGGTCGTTGCGCGGGTACATCATGGGTTGGCCCATGGAGTACTTGTAAACCATTGCTGCCAGGGTCGGCATCTTGGCAACCAGGCGGATCGCGGAAATTTCGCGATGCTGCGGGTTCTTGATGTCCAGGGAGTCGTGGTAGAAGGCCGAGAGGGCACCGACTACGCCGCACATGACGGCCATCGGGTGGGCGTCGCGACGGAAGCCGTTGAAGAAGGTCTTCAGCTGCTCGTGGACCATGGTGTGGTTCTTCACGGTGCTGACGAACTGTGCCTTCTGTTCTGCGGTCGGCAGTTCGCCGTTGAGCAGCAGGTAGCAGGTCTCCAGATAGTCCGACTTCTCGGCCAACTGTTCGATCGGGTAGCCGCGGTGCAGCAGAATGCCGTTGTCGCCATCAATATAGGTGATCTTCGACTCGCACGAGGCGGTCGACATGAAACCCGGGTCAAAGGTGAAACGGCCCGTGACCGTCAGGCCCCGAACATCGATAACATCGGGACCAACGGTGCCGGTTAAAATGGGCAGCTCGACGGGGGCTGCGCCCTCGATGATCAACTGCGCTTTTTTGTCAGCCATGTGGCCTCCTATTTATGCTTGAAATCATCAGACAGACCCCCCACGCAGGGCCCGCACCACTATAGTGAGATAAATTCGAATGTCAATTTGCCTAAAGTCTTGCTCCAGAAGGCTTTAACCGGACTTTTTTCTCGAAATTGGCTGCCATTTACGCCTTTTATGTCAGTTGCGCAATCAGCTGTTTGGGTTAGGTCTTTGCGTTGTCATTAGTAGCCTAACTGTCTATACTCGGCCACCGACCGCCAGGGGCTTTTGGGCCTGCTTTATTGGGGGTCGCATCCCTGGGTGGTGGTTACCTGACCAGTGCACTCCCCAACAACTTTGCCCTGATTGTTAGGGGCTCTTCAGTGTGAAAAAAAAGCCGTGAAAAGCCAACGACCTGTAAACCTAGACCTAAGGACCATCAAACTCCCCATCACCGGCGTTACGTCGTTTCTTCACCGTGTTTCCGGCATCATCCTCTTCCTGGGCCTTGGCTTCATGCTTTATGCATTGGGCAAATCCCTGGGTTCCGAGGAAGGTTTTGCCGAGGTGAAGGCATGCTTGACCAGCCCGCTGGCCAAGTTCGTAGCATGGGGCCTCCTGTCCGCTCTTCTGTATCACCTGGTAGCCGGTGTGCGCCATTTGATTATGGACATGGGCATCGGTGAGACGCTGGAAGGCGGCCGCCTGGGCTCGAAAATTATCATCGCCGTTTCCGTGGTGTTGATCGTTCTGGCAGGAGTTTGGATATGGTAACCAGCGTTACGAACCTTTCGCGTTCCGGTCTGTATGACTGGATGGCGCAACGTGTGTCTGCGGTCGTTCTCGCGGCTTATTTCATTTTCCTGATCGGATACCTTGCTGCGAACCCGGGCATTGGCTACGACCAATGGCACGGCCTGTTCGCCCACAACGGGATGCGTATCTTCAGTCTGCTGGCCCTTGTGGCCCTGGGTGCTCACGCCTGGGTCGGCATGTGGACCATCGCGACCGACTACCTGACGCCGATGGCGCTGGGCAAGTCCGCGACTGCAGTGCGTTTCCTTTTCCAGGCAGTATGCGGCGTTGCGATGTTCGCTTACTTCGTCTGGGGTGTGCAGATTCTCTGGGGTATCTGATTCATGGCTAACATTCCAACGATTTCTTTCGACGCCATCATTATTGGTGGTGGCGGTGCCGGCATGCGCGCAGCGCTGCAACTGGCACAGGGCGGTCACAAGACTGCCGTGATCACCAAGGTTTTCCCGACCCGCTCGCACACTGTATCCGCTCAAGGCGGCATCACCTGCGCAATCGCGTCTGCTGACCCGAACGATGACTGGCGCTGGCACATGTACGATACCGTCAAGGGTTCCGACTACATCGGTGACCAGGACGCTATCGAATACATGTGTCAGGAGGGCCCGGCTGCCGTTTACGAGCTGGACCACATGGGCATGCCATTCTCGCGTACCGAGCAGGGTCGTATCTACCAGCGTCCATTCGGCGGTCAGTCGAAGGATTACGGTAAGGGCGGCCAGGCTGCTCGTACTTGCGCTGCGTCCGACCGTACCGGTCACGCACTGCTGCACACCCTTTATCAGGGCAACCTGAAAGCCGGTACCGTGTTCCTGAACGAGTACTACGCGGTTGATCTGGTGAAGAACGGCGAAGGCGAGTTCGTCGGTGTGATCGCGATCTGCATCGAAACCGGTGAAACCACCTACATCCGCGCCAAAGCCACCGTGCTGGCGACCGGCGGTGCAGGCCGTATCTACGCTTCGACCACCAACGCCCTGATCAACACCGGTGACGGCGTTGGTATGGCGCTGCGTGCTGGCGTGCCGGTACAAGACATTGAAATGTGGCAGTTCCACCCGACCGGTATCGCCGGCGCTGGTGTACTGGTTACCGAAGGTTGCCGTGGTGAAGGTGGATACCTGATCAACAAGCACGGCGAGCGTTTCATGGAGCGTTATGCTCCGAACGCCAAAGACCTTGCCGGTCGTGACGTCGTTGCCCGTTCGATGGTTAAGGAAATCATCGCCGGCAACGGTTGCGGTCCGAATGGCGACCACGTGATGCTCAAACTCGACCACCTGGGCGAGGAAGTGCTGCACAGCCGTCTGCCAGGCATCTGCGAACTGTCGAAGACTTTTGCGCACGTTGACCCGGTTGTTGCTCCGGTTCCGGTTGTTCCGACCTGCCACTATATGATGGGCGGCGTTGCGACCAACATTCACGGTCAGGCGATCACTCAGGACGCTGATGGTGTTGATGCCATCATCCCTGGTCTGTTCGCAGTGGGTGAAGTGGCTTGCGTATCGGTTCACGGTGCCAACCGTCTGGGCGGCAACTCGCTGCTCGACCTGGTGGTATTCGGCCGCGCTGCCGGCCTGCACCTGGAAAAAGCACTGACCGACGGTATCGACTACGACGACGCCACCGACGCCGACATCAATGCGGCCCTGGCGCGCCTGTCCGCTCTGAACGAGCGTACCGAAGGTGAAGACGTGGCTACCCTGCGTCGCGAGCTGCAAAACTGCATGCAGAACTACTTCGGTGTATTCCGTACCGGCGAATACATGCAGAAGGGTATTGCCCAGCTGGCTGACCTGCGCAAGCGCATCGCCAACGTGAAGATCAACGATAAGTCGCAGGCGTTCAACACTGCACGTATCGAAGCGCTGGAACTGCAGAACCTGCTGGAAGTGGCCGAAGCCACCGCCATCGCTGCAGAAGTGCGTAAAGAGTCCCGTGGTGCTCACGCCCGTGAAGACTTCGAAGATCGTGACGACGAAAACTGGCTGTGCCACACCCTGTACTTCCCGGGTGACAAGCGCGTGACCAAGCGTGCCGTGAACTTCTCGCCGAAGACTGTTCCGACTTTTGAACCTAAGATTCGGACTTATTAAGGGTGGCCGCCATGTTGCAAGTCAGCGTTTATCGTTACAACCCTGATCAGGACGCCGCGCCGTTCATGCAGGAATTCCAGGTCGATACCGGTGGTAAGGACCTGATGGTGCTGGACGTACTGGCCCTGATCAAAGAGCAGGACGAAGGTTTCTCCTATCGTCGCTCTTGCCGTGAAGGTGTTTGCGGTTCCGACGGCATGAACATCAACGGCAAGAACGGTCTGGCGTGCATCACGCCGCTGTCCGCCGTCGTAAAAGGTAACAAGTTGATCGTTCGTCCTCTGCCAGGTTTGCCGGTTATCCGTGACCTGGTCGTCGATATGAGCATCTTCTACAAGCAATACGAGAAGGTTAAGCCATACCTGCAGAACGACACGCCGGCTCCGGCCATCGAACGTCTGCAGTCCCCTGAAGAGCGTGAAAAGCTGGACGGTCTGTACGAGTGCATCCTGTGCGCTTGCTGCTCGACTTCCTGCCCGTCCTTCTGGTGGAACCCGGACAAGTTCCTGGGTCCAGCTGCTCTGCTGCAAGCGTACCGCTTCCTGGCAGACAGCCGTGACACCAAGACGTCCGAGCGTCTGGCTTCGCTGGATGACCCGTTCAGCGTATTCCGCTGCCGCGGGATCATGAACTGCGTCAACGTATGTCCGAAAGGCCTGAACCCGACTAAGGCCATCGGTCACATCCGTAACATGTTGCTCTCGAGCGGCGTGTGATTCAGCTGCTGTACCCGTAGGACCGCAGTACCCGTAGATGCTACGGCGCGGGCTTCAACCGGCGCCGTAGTTTTAACCTGAGCAGCAGCTTAAAAGGCTGCGGCTCTTATTTTGAAGAAATGAGACAAGCAGGGGCATCCGGGCTGGTACCCGGACTATCAGTGTGATCCTAGTGGCTTGTTTTGGTCGCTGCATTCGGACTTCTGCAAGTTTGCTCGGTGTCGACACCGATGGTGTTCCCCTAACCGAGGGTGACCAAGCATGCAAGAAAGCGTGATGCAGCGCATGTGGAACAGCGCCTACCTATCCGGTAGTAACGCTGCCTATGTGGAAGAGCTCTACGAGCTCTACCTGCACGACCCTAACGCTGTGCCAGAAGAGTGGCGCACCTACTTCCAGAAGTTGCCTGCTGACGGCAACACTGCCACCGATGTTTCGCACTCCACAATTCGCGATCATTTCGTCTTGCTGGCAAAGAACCAGCGCCGCGCCCAACCGGTTTCCGCCGGCAGCGTGAGCAGTGAGCACGAGAAGAAGCAAGTTGAAGTGCTGCGATTGATCCAGGCCTACCGTATGCGTGGCCACCAGGCAGCCCAGCTTGACCCGCTGGGACTGTGGCAGCGTCCTGCACCTGCAGACCTGTCGATCAATCATTACGGCTTGACCAATGCCGATCTTGATACGACCTTCCGTGCCGGCGACCTGTTCATCGGCAAAGAGGAAGCGAGCCTACGCGAAATTCACGAAGCGTTGCAGCAGACATATTGCCGCACCATCGGCGCTGAATTCACGCACATCACCGATTCCGAGCAGCGCCAGTGGTTCCAGCAGCGTCTGGAAAGCGTGCGCGGTCGTCCGACGTACTCCGCCGACATCAAGAGCCACCTGCTCGAGCGCGTGACCGCCGGCGAAGGCCTGGAAAAATACCTGGGCACCAAATACCCGGGTACCAAGCGTTTCGGTCTGGAAGGCGGCGAGAGCCTGATTCCGATGCTCGACGAGCTGATCCAGCGTTCCGGTTCCTACGGCACCAAGGAAATCGTCATCGGCATGGCCCACCGTGGCCGTCTGAACGTGCTGGTCAACACCTTCGGCAAGAACCCGCGCGAGCTGTTCGACGAGTTCGAAGGCAAGAAGAAGGTCGAGCTGGGTTCCGGTGACGTCAAATACCACCAGGGCTTCTCGTCCAACGTGATGACCACTGGCGGTGAAGTTCACCTGGCGATGGCGTTCAACCCGTCCCACCTGGAAATCGTTTCCCCGGTGGTCGAGGGTTCGGTTCGCGCCCGTCAGGATCGTCGCAACGACCCGACCGGTGAGAAGGTTCTGCCGATCTCCATCCACGGTGACGCTGCATTCGCAGGTCAGGGCGTGGTCATGGAAACCTTCCAGATGTCGCAGACCCGCGGTTTCAAAACCGGCGGTACCGTGCACATCGTGATCAACAACCAGGTCGGTTTCACCATCAGCAACCCGCTGGACGCTCGTTCCACCGAGTACGCGACCGACGTTGCGAAAATGATCCAGGCGCCGATCCTCCATGTGAATGGCGATGATCCGGAAGCCGTATTGTTCGTGACGCAGCTGGCCATCGACTACCGCATGCAGTTCAAGCGTGACGTGGTAATCGACATGTTCTGCTACCGTCGTCGCGGCCACAACGAAGCCGACGAACCTAGTGGCACCCAGCCTCTGATGTATCAGCAGATCACCAAACAGCGCACCACCCGTGAGCTGTATGCCGATCGTCTGACCCAGAGCGGTGTGCTGGACGCAGAGCGTGTTCAGGCGAAAGTCGACGAATACCGCAACGCGCTGGACAACGGTCTGCACGTAGTGAAGAGCCTGGTCAAGGAGCCGAACAAAGAGTTGTTCGTGGACTGGCGCCCATACCTGGGTCACGCCTGGACCGCGCGTCACGACACGCGTTTCGACCTCAAGACCTTGCAGGAACTGTCCGCCAAGCTGCTGGAAATCCCGGAAGGCTTCGTGGTTCAGCGCCAGGTTGCCAAGATCTACGAAGACCGCCAGAAGATGCAAGCCGGCGGCCTGCCGATCAACTGGGGTTACGCCGAAACCATGGCGTACGCGACCTTGGCGTTCGAAGGCCACCCGATTCGCATGACGGGTCAGGACATCGGCCGCGGTACGTTCTCGCACCGCCATGCTGTCCTGCACAACCAGAAAGACGCGGGCACCTACATCCCGCTGCAGAACCTGTACGACGGTCAGCCGCGTTTTGACCTGTACGACTCGTTCCTGTCCGAAGAAGCGGTACTGGCGTTCGAGTACGGTTACTCGACCACCACGCCGAATGCCCTGGTTATCTGGGAAGCCCAGTTCGGCGACTTCGCCAACGGCGCCCAGGTCGTTATCGACCAGTTCATCACCAGTGGCGAGCACAAGTGGGGCCGTCTGTGCGGTCTGACCATGCTGCTGCCGCACGGTTATGAAGGCCAGGGTCCGGAGCACTCCTCGGCTCGTCTGGAGCGTTACCTGCAGCTGTGCGCCGAGCACAACATTCAGGTGTGCATGCCGACGACGCCGGCTCAGATCTACCACTTGCTGCGCCGTCAGGTGATTCGCCCGCTGCGCAAACCATTGGTAGTCCTGACTCCGAAGTCGCTGCTGCGCCACAAGCTGGCCATCTCGACGCTGGAAGATCTGGCCGAAGGTTCGTTCCAGACCGTTATCCCGGAAATCGATGCCCAAGACCCGAAAAAGGTCGAGCGCATTGTTCTGTGTAGCGGCAAGGTCTACTACGACCTGCTGGAAAAACGCCGTGCCGAAGGTCGTGACGACATCGCCGTCGTGCGTATCGAGCAGCTGTACCCATTCCCTGAGGACGACTTGAATGAAGTCCTGGCTCCTTATACCAACCTCAAACATATCGTTTGGTGTCAGGAAGAGCCGATGAACCAGGGTGCCTGGTACTGCAGCCAACACCACTTGCGTCGCAGCGTCGGCAACCTCAACAAGTCTCTCGTACTCGAGTACGCGGGCCGTGAGGCTTCTGCTGCACCTGCATGCGGTTACGCATCGATGCACGCCGAGCAGCAGGAACAACTGCTGCAAGACGCCTTTACTGTTTAACGCCTTCGCGCACCTGAAACCGAATTTAAGGAACCACAGATAATGGCTATCGAGATCAAAGCCCCCACTTTCCCGGAATCGGTTGCCGATGGCACCGTTGCCACCTGGCACAAACAACCGGGCGACGCGGTCAAGCGCGACGAACTGATCGTCGACATCGAAACCGACAAAGTCGTGCTGGAAGTGCTGGCTACCGCTGACGGCGTGCTGGGCGCTATCGTCAAGAACGAAGGCGATACCGTTCTGTCTGACGAAGTGCTGGGCTCCATCCAGGCTGGCGGTGCTGCTGCTCCAGCTGCTGCCGCTGCTCCGGCTGCTGCCCAGGCTGCTGCTCCAGCTGCCGAAGGCGAAGACGATCCTGTTGCTGCTCCAGCTGCCCGCAAGCTGGCTGAAGAGAACGGCATCAACATCGCTTCCGTTGCCGGCACCGGCAAAGGCGGTCGCGTGACCAAGGAAGACGTGGTTGCAGCCGTTGCTGCCAAGAAAGCCGCTCCGGCTGCCGCGCCTGCCAAGGCTGCTGCACCTGCCGCTGCTGCTCCGGTGTTCGCTGCTGGCGAGCGCATCGAAAAGCGCGTACCGATGACCCGTGTGCGGGCCACCGTTGCCAAGCGCCTGGTTGAAGCTCAGTCGAACATGGCGATGCTGACCACGTTCAACGAAGTCGACATGACCGAAGTCATGGCGTTGCGTTCGAAGTACAAGGATCTGTTCGAGAAGTCCCACAACGGCGTACGCCTGGGCTTCATGTCGTTCTTCGTGAAAGCAGCTACCGAAGCGCTGAAGCGCTTCCCGGCTGTCAACGCGTCGATCGACGGCGGCGACATCGTTTACCACGGCTACGCTGACGTCGGCGTTGCAGTTTCCAGCGATCGCGGCCTGGTTGTACCGGTTCTGCGTAACGCCGAACTGATGAGCCTGGCTGAAATCGAAGGCGGCATCGCCACCTTCGGCAAGAAAGCCCGCGACGGCAAACTGTCGATGGACGAAATGACCGGTGGTACTTTCACCATCACCAACGGTGGTACTTTCGGTTCGATGATGTCGACTCCGATCGTCAACCCGCCACAAGCCGCCATTCTGGGCATGCACAACATCATCCAGCGTCCTATGGCCATCAACGGTCAGGTCGTTATCCGTCCGATGATGTACCTGGCACTGTCCTACGATCACCGTCTGATCGATGGCAAAGAAGCTGTGACCTTCCTGGTGACCATCAAGAACCTGCTGGAAGATCCGGCTCGTCTGTTGCTGGATATCTGATCGAAGCAGCCATGAGCTGCAAGTCGAGCTGTCGGAAAACCCGCAGCCTGGCTTGCCGCTCGCGGCTTGAAGCTTTTCGCTAAAGAGGATTTTTTGAATGTCGCAGAAATTTGACGTAGTAGTGATCGGTGCGGGCCCTGGCGGTTACGTGGCTGCCATCAAGGCCGCGCAGCTTGGTCTTTCGACGGCCTGCATCGAGAAGTACACCGACAAGGAAGGCAAACTGGCTCTGGGCGGTACTTGCCTGAACGTCGGCTGCATTCCATCCAAGGCCCTGCTGGACAGCTCCTGGAAGTACAAGGAAGCCAAAGAAGGCTTCGCGATCCACGGTATCAACCACGCTGGCGTGACCATGGACGTGCCAGCAATGGTCGGCCGCAAGGCCACCATCGTCAAAGGCCTGACTTCCGGTGTCGCCACCCTGTTCAAAGCCAACGGTGTGACATCCATTGAAGGTCACGGCAAGCTGCTGGCCGGCAAGCAAGTTGAAGTCACCAAGCCGGACGGCTCGGTAGAAATCATCCAGGCCGAGAACGTGATCCTGGCTCCAGGCTCGCGTCCGATCGACATTCCGCCGGCTCCGGTCGACCAGAATGTGATCGTCGATTCGACTGGCGCCCTGGAATTCCAAACCGTTCCAAAACGTCTGGGCGTGATCGGCGCTGGCGTGATCGGTCTGGAACTGGGTTCGGTCTGGTCGCGTCTGGGTGCAGAAGTGACTGTCCTGGAAGCCCTGGACACCTTCCTGATGGCCGCTGACGCCGCCGTTTCCAAGGAAGCGCTGAAAACCCTGACCAAACAGGGTCTGGACATCAAGCTGGGCGCTCGCGTCACCGGTTCCAAAGTGAACGGCGACGAAGTCGTGGTGAACTACACCGATTCCAACGGCGAACAGAACATCACTTTCGACAAGCTGATCGTAGCCGTTGGTCGCCGTCCGGTGACCACTGATCTGCTGGCTGCCGACTGCGGCGTGACCCTGGACGAGCGCGGTTTCGTGCACGTTGACGATCACTGCGCCACCACCGTACCGGGCGTTTACGCCATCGGCGACGTGGTTCGCGGCATGATGCTGGCGCACAAGGCCTCGGAAGAGGGCATCATGGTTGTCGAGCGCATCAAGGGCCACAAGGCCCAGATGAACTATGACCTGATCCCTTCGGTTATTTATACTCACCCGGAAATCGCGTGGGTTGGTAAAACCGAGCAGGCCTTGAAAGCTGAAGGCGTTGAAGTTAACGTCGGCACCTTCCCGTTCGCAGCCTCTGGCCGTGCCATGGCTGCCAACGACACCGGTGGTTTCGTCAAGGTCATCGCAGATGCCAAGACAGACCGCGTACTGGGCGTCCACGTGATTGGCCCAAGCGCTGCAGAACTGGTTCAGCAGGGCGCGATCGGTATGGAATTCGGCACCAGCGCTGAAGACCTGGGCATGATGGTTTTCTCCCATCCGACCCTGTCTGAAGCCTTGCACGAAGCTGCTTTGGCAGTGAATGGCGGCGCCATCCACATCGCCAACCGC
Organism: Pseudomonas sp. P4_B3; assembly: GCF_056402295.1. NCBI lineage: Bacteria > Pseudomonadati > Pseudomonadota > Gammaproteobacteria > Pseudomonadales > Pseudomonadaceae > Pseudomonas > Pseudomonas sp. P4_B3. Next base: position 73,269 of record NZ_JBFUHR010000023.1, on the reverse strand, counting down.
AAGAAGCGTTAATAGATAATAAGAAACCACGGCGGTTTGGCCCGTCGTGAGCCTTGCATGCAAGACTCACCGCGGAATATCCGCTGGACGCAGTCTTGCATAGCTGCACCGGGTATCCGGAAAGGCTATGCAAGCAGCAGTCACAGGTGGTGCGGCACTTGAATGAGTGCAGCACCGAATGCGCAGTACCTAACGAAGACGGTAATAAGCATGAATCTTCACGAGTATCAGGGTAAGCAGCTGTTCGCTGAGTACGGCCTGCCAGTTTCCACCGGTTACGCGGTAGACACCCCGGAAGCAGCAGCAGAAGCTTGCGACAAAATCGGCGGCAGCGAGTGGGTTGTCAAAGCCCAGGTCCACGCCGGTGGTCGCGGTAAAGCGGGCGGCGTAAAGCTGGTTCGCAGCAAAGAAGACGCCAAAGCCTTCGCACAGCAGTGGCTGGGCAAGCGTCTGGTGACTTACCAGACTGACGCCAATGGTCAGCCAGTCACCAAGATCCTGGTTGAATCGTGCACTGATATCGCTAAAGAGCTGTACCTGGGCGCTGTCGTTGATCGTTCGAGCCGTCGTATCGTGTTCATGGCTTCCACCGAAGGTGGCGTGGACATCGAGAAAATCGCTCACGACACTCCAGAAAAAATTCTGAAAGCCACTATCGATCCACTGGTTGGCGCTCAGCCATTCCAGGGTCGCGAGCTGGCATTCCAGTTGGGTCTGGAAGGCAAGCAAGTTGCCCAGTTCGCCAAGATCTTCGTAGGTCTGGCCAAACTGTTCAAGGATCACGACCTGGCCCTGCTGGAAGTGAACCCGCTGGTGATCAAGGCTGACGGCGATCTGCACTGCCTCGATGCCAAGATCAACATCGACGCCAACGCCATGTACCGTCAGCCTAAGCTGAAGACTTTCCACGATCCGTCGCAGGACGATCCGCGCGAAGCGCACGCTGCCAAGTTCGAACTGAACTACGTAGCGCTGGAAGGCAACATCGGTTGCATGGTCAACGGTGCTGGCCTGGCCATGGGTACCATGGACATCGTCAACCTGCATGGCGGCAAGCCAGCCAACTTCCTCGACGTGGGCGGCGGTGCTACCAAGGAACGCGTTACCGAAGCGTTCAAGATCATCCTGTCCGACACTAACGTCGCTGCAGTACTGGTCAACATCTTCGGCGGCATCGTTCGTTGCGACATGATTGCCGAAGGCATCATCGGCGCTGTGAAAGAAGTCGGCGTGAAAATCCCGGTTGTTGTTCGCCTTGAAGGCAACAACGCTGAGCTGGGCGCTAAAGTACTGGCAGAAAGCGGTTTGAACATCATCGCTGCTACCAGCCTGACCGACGCTGCTCAACAAGTTGTCAAAGCTGCGGAGGGCAAATAATGAGCGTCCTGATCAATAAAGACACCAAAGTTATCTGCCAGGGTATTACCGGTTCGCAAGGTAGTTTCCACACCCAGCAAGCCATCGAATACGGCACCAAGATGGTTGGCGGCGTAACTCCAGGCAAAGGCGGCACCGAGCACCTGGGCCTGCCAGTGTTCAACACCGTGAAAGACGCTGTAGCTGCCACTGGCGCCACCGCCAGCGTGATCTACGTTCCGGCTCCTTTCTGCAAGGACTCGATCCTGGAAGCTGCCTTCGGCGGCATCAAACTGATCGTGTGCATCACCGAAGGCATTCCTACCCTGGACATGCTGGACGCTAAAGTTAAGTGTGACGAGCTGGGCGTAGTCCTGATCGGCCCTAACTGCCCAGGCGTGATCACCCCAGGCGAATGCAAGATCGGCATCATGCCAGGTCACATTCACTTGCCAGGCAAGGTCGGTATCGTTTCCCGTTCCGGCACCCTGACCTACGAAGCTGTCAAGCAGACTACTGATGCCGGTTTCGGTCAGTCGACTTGCGTCGGCATCGGTGGTGACCCGATCCCGGGTTCGAACTTCATCGACATCCTGAAGCTGTTCCAGGAAGACCCGAAGACCGAAGCGATCGTGATGATCGGTGAGATCGGCGGTTCGGCTGAAGAAGAAGCGGCTGCCTACATCAAGGCACACGTGACCAAGCCGGTTGTTTCCTACATCGCTGGTGTGACTGCTCCTCCGGGCAAGCGCATGGGCCATGCTGGCGCAATCATCTCTGGCGGCAAAGGCACTGCAGACGAGAAATTCGCTGCTCTGCAAGACGCAGGCGTTAAAACCGTGCGTTCGCTGGCAGACATCGGCAAGGCCCTGGCCGAGCTGACTGGTTGGGCTGTCAAGTAAGCCTCGCGCTTGGCTGACGCTTCACCAGACAAAGGCCACCTTCGGGTGGCCTTTGTCATTCTTGAAGATCAAAAGATCGTCCGAACGCGGCCCGAGCCTGCGGCAGCTCCTACATGAGATCACTTTTCCCTGTAGGAGCTGCCGCAGGCTGCGATCTTTTGATCTTTTAATATGTAAACGCGACATGGAAATGTCGTGTATCGGATAGTTCGCCCTCAATCAGTGCGTTTATCGGCCGAATTCGTTAGTCTACGCGCCATTTTTGCGTCTGCGGCCCACAAGGCAGCAACGCGCTAAAAGGGTTGGTCTCATACGGACCGACAGCATTTCCCTCACCCATAGGGAAATCCCTCTCTAAATTCCGATTCAGTAGTGTGGTATTTCCTTAATGAAAGTGTTGAAAGGCCAGGACATCCTGGCACTTGGTTTTATGACGTTTGCCCTGTTCGTCGGGGCTGGCAACATCATCTTCCCGCCTATCGTCGGTTTGCAGTCCGGACCTAATGTCTGGATGGCGGCGCTGGGCTTTCTGGTCACCGCGGTTGGTCTGCCGGTGATCACCGTTGTGGCGCTGGCCAAGGTCGGCGGTGCAATGGATGCCTTGAGCAGCCCGATCGGTAAAGTCGCCGGTGGCCTGCTGGCGGCTGCGTGCTACCTCGCTGTTGGCCCGCTGTTCGCGACGCCACGTACCGCCACGGTATCGTTCGAAGTGGGCCTGGCGCCGCTGACCGGCGAGAGCCCGCTGGCGTTGTTCCTGTACAGTTCGGTTTACTTCCTGCTGGTGTTCTTCATCTCGCTGTATCCGGGCCGTCTGCTGGATACCGTAGGGCGCTTTCTCGCGCCGCTGAAGATCATCGCCTTGGCCGTGCTGGGCATTGCAGCATTCGCCTTGCCGGCCGGTGACATTGGCCAAGCCACGCCTGAATACGTGGCGGCGCCGTTTTCCCAAGGCTTCATCAATGGTTACCTGACCATGGATACCCTGGGCGCCCTGGTGTTCGGCATCGTCATCGTCAACGCCATCCGCTCCCGCGGCGTCGAGTCGCCTGCACTGATCACCCGTTACGCGATCATTGCCGGTCTGATTGCCGGTGTGGGTCTGGCGCTGGTTTACGTCAGCCTGTTCCGTCTGGGTTCGGGCAGCCATGAAGTGGCCGCTGGCGCTAGCAATGGCGCGGCGGTATTGCATGCTTACGTGCAGCACACCTTCGGTTCGCTGGGTAGTGGTTTCCTTGCCGTGCTGATCTCACTGGCGTGCCTGGTGACCGCGGTCGGCCTGACCTGTGCCTGCGCCGAGTACTTCAGCCGTGTACTGCCACTGTCCTACAAGACGCTGGTCATCATCCTTGCTGCATTCTCCCTGCTGGTGTCCAACCTGGGCCTCACCAAGCTGATTGCGTTCTCGATCCCGGTACTGACCGCGATCTACCCGCCATGTATCGTTCTGGTGGCGTTGAGCTTCTGCAAGGACTTCTGGCATGAGCAGGGTCGTATCCTCGGCCCGGTCATGCTGGTGTCGTTCATCTTCGGCCTGATCGACGCCCTCAAGGGGGCAGGCCTGGCGGACTGGATGCCGACGCAAATGGCCCACCTGCCGCTGAGCGAGCAGGGTCTGGCCTGGCTGGTGCCGTCGGTGATGACACTGGTGGTCGCGGTAGTTTGCGATCGTCTGCTGGGCAAGCGCGCCGAAGCCTTGGCTTAAGTCGTTTCACGACCCGCCACAAGCGGGTTCTGAGCAGAAACAGAAATGCCCCGTATCAATCGATACGGGGCATTTTTTATGGGCATCAGGCAGTGTCTTTTTCCCTGCGCTAACGTCGAAGGGTTGCCAAAATCTTATGTGGGAGCGAGCCTGCTCGCGATAGTGGTTTTACATTCAATGGAAATGTTGATTGAACTACCGCTTTCGCGAGCAGGCTCGCTCCCACAAGGTTTCAGTGTTCCGTTACTACTTCACAAGGACCTGCATGTCGTTCATCCAAGCCAACCTGATCCACATTCTTGCCGCTATCTGGTTCGTTATCTGCTGGGGCGGTTACACCCGCTATGCCACATGGAAGGGCCGTGATACGGCGTGCCTGGCCAGTGTTCTGCACCTTTATCGCGAAGACTGGATGCGCCGCATGCTGCTGCGCGACAACCGCATCGCCGATGCCAGCGTGATCGGCAACCTGGAGCGCAATGCTTCGTTCTTCGCCTCCAGCACGCTGATTATCCTGGCGGGTATTCTCACGGTGCTCGGGGCTTCCGAGCGGGCGGTTTCGTTGCTGGCAGATATCCCGATGGTGCAACAGGCGTCCCAAGGCATGTCGGAAATCAAGTTGCTGTGCCTGGCGCTGGTGTTTGTCTATGCGTTCTTTACCTTTAGCTGGTGCATGCGTCAGTACAACTTCGCGGCCATCCTGGTGGGCTCGGCACCCATGGTCGGTGAGCGTCATGTCTCGGAGCAGGAGCGTAAAGCCTTTGCGAGTCGGGCAGCCCGCGTTATCTCCATGGCCGCCAACCAGTTCAACTTCGGGTTGCGTTCATACTACTTCGGCATGACCATGCTGGCCTGGTTCGTTAGTCCATGGCTGTTCATGTTGATGAGTGCCGGTGTGGTGTTCGTATTGTATCGCCGCGAGTTTCACTCCGACGTTCTCGACGTGATGGTCTATACCCCTACAGAGGCGCCCTTGCCCGAGGTGAATAAAGAGGCGGCCTGATCGGGTACCCGCGTGCTGGCTATCCAGTGTGTTACTGGAAGGATCTGGCTCGGTAGCGCAGTCCGGTTTGGCTGGTGGGATTAATCTGTTCGCTGTTGTTGATGATTAGTCCAACCTTTCGAACGATTTTGCTCTAACCACTTTTTTCAAGGCAAAAAAAACCCGCACTTGGCGGGTTTTCTTATGCCACTCTAAAAACCGTATTAGTTCTTAGGTGCTTCCGGAGCAGCCGGAGTGGCCGGAGCGGCCGGAGCAGCCGGAGCAGCCTGATCTTTGGCGGCTTCGGCGTTTTCTTTCGCCGCGTCGTTCACTTTATCCTGAGCTTCGTTCATTTTTTGCTGGGCTTGCTCAGCATGTTGGTTAGCATCTTGAGCTTTGTCCTCGGATTTTTTATCGCAGGCAGCGAGACCGAGGGAAGCGGTCAACATCAAGGCAATAGCTAAAGTCTTACGCATGGGGTGTTTCTCCTGATGAAAAGCATCTACTGGCATTAAGAGCCCAGGCATCAGGGTTAAGTTCCTTAAGTCTTTCAGATATATAAGTTTGTTCTAGTGCGGAACTTTTACCCGGACCGCCACCGCACAGTACGGACATAAACAAGAGTTTTTATCAAATGGCCGAAAACCCCGTTTTTGAGCGTGCGATGCGCTTTCTGTCGGCGCTGCGACATTGTCAGGTACTTGGACTAAACGTTCACAGCGCCAGCAGCGAAGGGCTGACGATTATGCTGCCGTACAGCCCGCAGATCGTCGGCAATCCGGAAACCGGCGTGATTCATGGCGGGGCGCTGACCTCGCTGATGGACACCGCCTGTGGCATGGCGACGCTCTGCGTGCTCCCGGAATTCGAGGTCTGCCCGACCCTCGACCTGCGCATCGACTACATGCACGCCGCCGAGCCACATAAAGATGTCTACGGCTTTGCCCAGTGTTATCGGGTCACCACCGATGTGATTTTTGCCCGTGGCTTCGCCTATCAGGATGACCCTGGGCAACCGATTGCCCATGTGATGGGCACTTTCATGCGCATGGGCAAGGGCATCAAGGGCACCAAGGGCTTTGGTGGCGCGGTTGCCGGAGGTGCGCAATGAGCGAGTCGCTGAAGGACCAATTGCAAAAGGCCCACGAGCAGGGCGATTACGCCTCGCTGCTGGATTTGATTCCCTATGCCCGGCTGATCGGCGTCGAATGTTCACGGGTGGGAGATGAGTTGCTGTTCAAGCTGCCAGCGAACAAGGACAACATCGGTAACCCTTTGTTGCCGGCGATTCATGGCGGTGTGATCGCCGGGTTCATGGAGTTGGCCGCGGCGCTGCACCTGTTGGTGTTTACCGGATCGCCCGGGGTACCGAAGATCATCGACTTCTCCCTGGATTACCTGCGAGCCGGGCAGTTTCGCGATACCTGGGCCCGATGCCAGGTCTGGCGCCAGGGTCGCCGGGTCGCCAATGTGGCGATTACCGCCTGGCAAAGCACCGAAGCCGAGCCCATTGCCACGGCCCGTGCACATTTCAAACTCGAAGAGCCCTTGAAATCCTGAACGGTGCCCCAAACTCTGAGGACAACCCGCCGTCGACCCTCAAGGTCGCGGCTTATGCCATCTGATTGGAGTTTGATGACCATGAGTGTGGAAACTCAAAAGGAAACCCTGGGCTTCCAGACCGAGGTAAAGCAGCTGCTGCACCTCATGATCCATTCGTTGTATTCCAACAAGGAAATTTTCCTTCGCGAATTGATCTCGAACGCCTCTGACGCTGTCGACAAATTACGTTTCGAAGCCCTGGCCAAGCCAGAGCTGCTGGAAGGTGGCGCCGAACTGAAAATCCGCGTGAGCTTCGACAAGGACGCTAAAACCGTCACCCTCGAAGACAACGGTATCGGCATGAGCCGCGAAGACGCGATCACCCACTTGGGTACCATCGCCAAGTCCGGCACCGCCGATTTCATGAAGCACCTGACCGGCGACCAGAAGAAAGACTCGCACCTGATCGGCCAATTCGGTGTCGGTTTCTACTCCGCATTCATCGTCGCTGACAAAGTCGATGTGTTCAGTCGTCGTGCCGGCAGCGCTGCCAGCGAAGGCGTGCACTGGTCGTCCAAGGGCGAAGGTGACTTCGAAGTTGCGACCATCGACAAGGCCGAACGCGGCACTCGCATCGTCCTGCACCTGAAATCCGGTGAAGACGAGTTCGCCGATGGCTGGCGTCTGCGCAATATCATCAAGAAGTACTCCGACCACATCGCCTTGCCGATCGAACTGCCGAAAGAAGTGGCCGCTGCCGAAGGTGAGGAGAAGCCAGTTGTTGAATGGGAAACCGTCAACCGCGCCAGCGCCCTGTGGACCCGTCCGCGTACCGAGATCAAGGACGAGGAATACCAGGAGTTCTACAAGCACATCGCTCACGACTTCGAAAACCCGCTGAGCTGGAGCCATAACAAGGTCGAAGGCAAGCTGGAATACAGCTCGCTGCTGTACGTGCCGGCCCGCGCTCCGTTCGATCTGTACCAGCGTGAAGCACCGAAAGGCCTGAAGCTGTACGTGCAGCGTGTGTTCGTCATGGATCAGGCCGAGTCCTTCCTGCCGCTGTACCTGCGCTTCATCAAAGGCGTGGTCGACTCTAACGACCTGTCGCTGAACGTGTCGCGGGAAATCCTGCAGAAAGACCCGATCATCGATTCCATGAAGTCGGCGCTGACCAAGCGCGTTCTGGACATGCTGGAAAAACTGGCGAAGAACGAGCCAGAGCAATACAAAGGCTTCTGGAAAAACTTCGGTCAGGTCATGAAAGAAGGCCCGGCAGAAGATTTCGCCAACAAGGAAAAAATCGCCGGCCTGCTGCGTTTCGCATCGACCCATGGCGACGATGGCGAACAGGTTGTTGGCCTGGTCGAGTACCTGGCGCGCGCCAAGGAAGGTCAGGACAAGATCTACTACCTGACCGGCGAAACCTACGCGCAGGTCAAAAACAGCCCGCACCTGGAAGTCTTCCGCAAGAAAGGCATCGAAGTGCTGCTGTTGACCGACCGCATCGACGAGTGGTTGATGAGCTACCTCAGCGACTTCGACGGCAAGAGCTTCGTCGACGTGGCGCGCGGTGACCTGGACCTGGGCAACCTGGACTCGGAAGAGGACAAGAAAGCCGCGGAAGAAGTCGCCAAGTCCAAAGAAGGTCTGGTCGAGCGTTTGAAGGCCGCGCTGGGTGAATCCGTTGCTGAAGTGCGGGTTTCCCACCGCCTGACCGATTCCCCGGCGATCCTGGCCATCGGCGAGCAGGACCTGGGCTTGCAGATGCGCCAGATCCTGGAAGCCAGCGGCCAGAAGGTTCCGGATTCGAAGCCGATCTTCGAATTCAACCCGGCGCACCCGCTGATCGAGAAGCTCGACAACGAGCAGAGTGACGAGCGCTTCGGCGACCTGTCGCACATCCTCTTCGATCAGGCGGCGCTGGCGGCCGGCGACAGTTTGAAAGATCCGGCGGCCTATGTGCGCCGTCTGAACAAGCTGTTGGTCGAACTATCGGCTTGATTGTGTTGCAGAAAACCCGCTTCGGCGGGTTTTTTCATTCCGGTGCTATAACATCAGGAGTCAGAAATGAGCCAAATCACTGTACGTTCCGTTGCCTATCAGATTGACGGCCAGGCTTACGAAAGCCGTCTGGCCTTCGATGCCGACCATAAAGGCCCGCGCCCGGGCTTGTTGATGGCGCCGAACTGGATGGGCGTCGGCGCCGGTGCCGAGGAGATCGCCAAGTCGGTGGCGGCCAACGGCTACGTTGTGCTGGTCGCCGACCTTTACGGTCAATCGGTTCGTCCGACGAACAATGACGAGGCGGGCGCGGCGATGATGCCGTTGAAGAATGACCGTGCGTTGCTGCGCAAGCGCATGCAGGTGGCGTTCGAACAGCTGCAAAGCCAGGGTGAAGTGGCTGTCGATACTTCGAAACTGGCCACTTTCGGTTTCTGCTTCGGCGGTTGCTGCGCCCTGGAGTTTGCCCGTACCGGCGCGCCGGTGAAGGCCGCGGTATCGTTTCACGGCACGCTGGACACACCGAATCCGGTCGATGCGAAAAACATCAAGGGTAAGGTCCTGGTGCTGCACGGTGCTTCCGATCCATTGGTGCCGAAAGAGCAGTTGCCGGCGTTCGAAGATGAAATGAACGCGGCGGGTGTGGACTGGCAGTTGCTGAGCTATGGCGGTGCGTTCCACTCGTTCACCGACCCGCACGCCAAGGTGCCGGGCATGATGATGTATGACGCGAAGGTAGCTGCCCGGGCGTTCACGTCGATGCATAACTTGCTGGATGAAGTGTTCAAGGGCTGATCCGGATCCCTGTAGGAGCCGGCTTGCCGGCGAAGGCGATCTTGAGGACGCTTTCGCTGGCAAGCCAGCTCCTACAGTTGATCGAGTCGTTGGCAAATAATGTGTATGACGCAATTCCCTTGTAGGAGCCGGCTTGCCGGCGATGGCGGCCTGGCAGGCAATACAGTGCTTAAGGCAGCTCGATCCGCTCACTTTCCCCCGGCACCGTCGGCCAATCCCCGGCCGCCCAGCGTCGGCGTGCTTCATCAATCGCCGCCGGATCGCTCGCGACAAAGTTCCAGTTGATCCGCCGTGGTCCGTCCAGCGGAGCACCGCCAAACAACACGGCGTGACTGTCGCTTTCAGCAAACAGGGTCATCTCTTCCCCGGCAGGCAGTACCACCAGCGAATGCGGCTCCAGCGGCTCGCCACCCAGTTGCACCTCGCCGCTCAACACATACAGCGCACGTTCTTCATGCTCGGTGGGGATCAGTAATGTCGTCGCCGTTTGCAGGTGCAGTTCCGCGTACAGCGTAGGAGAAAGCACCGGCACTGGTGATTCTAGGCAAAAGCCCGACCCGGCAATCATGCGGATCTTCACCCCCAGGTTTTCGCTGACCGGCAAAGTCGACGCCGGATGGTGACTGTAATGTCCCGGACCTTGCTCTTTGTCCTTGGGCGAAGCCAGCCAGATCTGCAAGCCGTGCATCGTGAAGCCGCTTTCTTTCAGGGCCTCAGGCGTGCGTTCGACGTGGGCGATGGCGCTACCGGCCGTCATCCAGCTGACATCGCCAGTCCCGACCACTTGATCGGAACCGAGGCTGTCCTTGTGCTGGATTTGCCCCTGGAACAAGTAGGTGAGGGTAGACAGGCCAATGTGCGGATGCTGGCGGATGTTCATGCCTTTGCCCGGCGGATAACGGGTTTCCAGCATGTGGTCGAAAAACACGAATGGCCCGACGTTGCGGCACTTGGCCGATGGCAACGGGCGGAGAATCGGCTGGCCTTCGACATCTTCGGTGCGGGGGCGGATCACGAGCGGAGTGTTCATGGTGCGTTCCAGGCTGAGCGGGTGATGCGTTCGAGCATAACCCGCTTGCGCAGCCCTTGCCGCTATTGGCTGAACGCGCCTTCGGACAAATGCGTTTCGATGCTCACTTCAGACGTGGTCATCAGCTTGTGGATCGGGCAGCGATCGGCCACGCGATGCAGTTCTTCACGCTGGGCGTCGGTGAGTACGCCCTTGAGGGTCAGTTTGACGTGCAGCGCGTATTGGCCTTTCTGTTCCTGACTGTTGTCGCGCTTGACCTCCACGCCGACACCGGTCAGCGGGATGTCCTTCTTCCTGGCATACAGCTTCAGGGTCAGGGCCTTGCAGGCGCCTAGCGCGGCATCGAAATAATCGTGCGGTTCCGGCGCAGAGCCATCACCGCCGGCCGTGACGGGCACGTCGGCGAAGAGTTCGTGGTCATCGATTTGTACGCTGTGGCGAAAACCTTCGGCGCAGACAGTGTTGACGGTGACAGTCATGGGAAACCTCGCAGGTATCAGGAAAACTCATTCGATCAAAAAAGACCTTGAAGGTATAGAACCATTGCGCTTGTCGGGTGTTCCAATTTTCGAACCCACAAAAAAGCCCCGCGATTGCGGGGCTTCATGGTACCGATCCGGATCAGCTGCCTTTGACAGTCTTGCCGTTGACCGTGCCGTCCAGGAGCATGATGTTGTACTCCTTGCCGTCGGTTTCGACCTGTTGCAGGCGGACCAGCAGGTAATCCCAGTCCTTGGCGAACCACATCACGGTGATGCGCTTGTTTTGTGTCGGGTCGCGTACTCGTTCAACCTTGATCGCATCGATCTTGCCGGCCTTGGTGTCGACTTTTTCAGTGCCCAGCACGCGGAAGTCATAGGTGTCGACTTCATTGCCGTCGACCACCTGATAGCTCATGCTTTTCTTGCCTGCGGCAACGTCTTGCTGCAAGGCCAACTGGTAGGTGGATTTGTCGAGCATGCCGCGGTTCAGCGCAACCTTGACCGCGTCGCCGCGATCGGTGCCGGTGATCACTTTGGTGTTCCAGTCGAAATCCAGATCCGATTTCTTGGCCTTGCCCAAACCGCCACGTTCAAAGTGGTACGACACTGGAAGAAGCGTGTCCTTGTCCGGGGTCAGGGTGCTTTCCTCGGACAGGCTGGCGATCATCATCGACGCCTTGAAACTGAGCTTCCATTTGCCGTCGCTGGTTTTTTCGAGGCTGCGCTCGGCAGTGCCGCTCATGGGCAGCTGTTTCCAGTCGGCGGTGTAGCTGGCGGAGAAGGGTTGAAGGTCCGCCGCCTGGGCGAAGGGCAAGGCGAGCAGAGCGCAAGCGAAGAGCAGGGCGCGACGCATAAAATCTCCTAGTTTCGAATCAAGTGGCCGCTGGCCGCGAGTAGCTGTCCATCCAGTAAAGCACCTTGCTCGTCGAGGGTCAGACGACCTTCGGCAAACCAGCGTACGGCCATCGGGTAGATCAGGTGTTCCTGAACATGGACCCGCTGCGCCAGACTCTGCGGCGAATCCTGTAACTCTACCGGTATTACAGCCTGTACGACCAGTGGTCCGCCATCGAGTTCCTCGGTGACGAAGTGCACGGAGCAGCCGTGCTCGGTGTCGCCGGCCTCCAGTGCGCGCTGATGAGTGTGTAACCCTTTGTATTTGGGTAGCAACGAAGGATGGATATTGAGCAGGCGACCCTGATAGTGGCGTACGAAGCCAGCGCTGAGAATGCGCATGAATCCGGCCAGTACCACGAGTTCGGGGTTGAAGGCGTCGATCAGTTCGATCAGCGCGGCGTCGAAGGCCTCGCGACCTTCGAAAGCCTTGTGATCCAGGGTGCGGGTATCGATACCCGCGTCCCTGGCGCGTTGCAGGCCGTAGGCGTCGGCGCGGTTGGAAATCACCGCAGCGATGCGGACCGGGCTGTCGCCGGTCCGCGTGCTGTCGATCAGGGCCTGCAAGTTACTGCCGGTGCCGGACAACAGCACCACCACATCACAGGTTTTAGGCATTAGTGTGCCTTAAGGTTCTTCAGTTCGACCTGAGCCGCGCCTTCGGCAGCGGTGGCGATCTGGCCGATGACCCAAGGCTGCTCGCCCGCTTCGCGCAGAACGTTCAGGGCGGCTTCAACGTGCTCCTGAGCCACGCAGATGACCATGCCCACGCCGCAGTTCAGCACGCGGTGCATTTCGTTCTCGTCAACGTTGCCTTTCTCTTGCAGCCAGTCGAACACTGCCGGGCGGTTCCAGCTGGCCACGTCAACCACGGCTTGCGCGCCTTTTGGCAGAACGCGCGGAATGTTGTCCAGCAGGCCGCCACCGGTGATGTGGGCCATGGCTTTGACAGCGCCGGTTTCCTTGATCAGCTTGAGCAGCGGCTTCACGTAGATACGGGTCGGGGCCATCAGCAGGTCGGTCAGCGGCTTGCCGTCGAGCTGGATGTTTTCGATGTCGGCGCCGGACACTTCGATGATCTTGCGGATCAGCGAGTAGCCGTTGGAGTGCGGGCCGGAAGACGGCAGGGCGAGCAGGGCATCGCCAGCAGCAACCTTGGAGCCGTCGATGATTTCGGATTTTTCCACGACGCCGACGCAGAAACCGGCCAGGTCGTAGTCTTCGCCTTCGTACATGCCCGGCATTTCAGCGGTTTCGCCGCCGACCAGGGAGCAACCCGACAGTTCGCAGCCAGCGCCGATACCGGTCACAACCTGGGCAGCGGTGTCGACGTTCAGTTTGCCAGTGGCGTAGTAGTCGAGGAAGAACAGCGGCTCGGCGCCACACACCACCAGGTCGTTGACGCACATGGCGACCAGGTCGATGCCGATGCTGTCGTGCTTGTTCAGGTTCAGGGCCAGGCGCAGCTTGGTGCCGACGCCGTCAGTACCGGAAACCAGCACCGGCTGCTTGTAGCCGGCCGGGATTTCGCAGAGGGCGCCGAAACCGCCCAGGCCGCCCATGACTTCCGGGCGCGCAGTGCGCTTGGCGACGCTCTTGATGCGTTCGACCAATGCTTCACCGGCGTCGATGTCTACACCGGCGTCCTTGTAGCTCAGGGAGGGTTGCTTGCTCATGATCCAGGCCTTTAGGGGGGGATTTCTGGGTAACGACCGAGTCCGTCGGGAGCGCCGAAACTGCGTAGGCGAGAACCATGCGCGCTATTCGGACACTACCCGGCTGTTGCCGGTCTGCGAAGGCGCGCGATTTTATCAGGCTTGAGCCGCAGCGGCCATCCTCAGGCCGACAGCAGGGCCATATCCGTTCAAAAAAAACCGTTGATGCGCGGTGTCGGTGGCATCCTGCATGGCTGTATAAGGTATCGCGATTAACCGTCTATCGTTATGACAGTGCGAAAACTTACCCGGAACGTGTGAATGTTTTGCGTCGGGCAACGGTCACAGTCTTGCTCGATCGTCTTCATGCGGTCTGTTCCAGCCGCTCTTGTCGTCAGGAATCTTCCATGCGTTTTTGTAAATTCTTGCTTGTGAGTTGTTTGTCAGTAGTCAGCCTGGTCAGTCACGCCGAAACCGTCAAAGGCCTTTACCAGGTGCGCGAGCCGGTGAATGGCCAATCGTCCGAGGAGCGCGACCAGGCGACCCAGCGTGCGTTGGACACCTTGGTGTTGCGCCTGACCGGCGACCCCAAGGCCGCTCAAAGTCCGGGGCTGGTAGCGATTCGCAAAGACCCGCAACAGATCATCAGCCAATACGGCTTTGAGGCGGGGCCGCCGGAAGTCCTGAAAGTCGATTTCGATCCGGGCACCACCGAGCAGGCCTTGCGCCGCGCCGGCCTGGCGATGTGGGGGGGCAATCGGCCGTCGATCCTCGGCTGGTGGTTGAATGACTCCACCGAGGGTTCAAGCCTGGTGGGCGACGGTCAGGCCAGCGCGGCGCCGCTGCGTCGGGCGGCCCAGCACCGTGGCTTGCCATTGCGCTTGCCGTTGGCGGACTTGAATGAGCAGATCGTCGCGACCGCGCCGAATCTGGAGGGCGCAGATCCCGCGCCTTTGCAAGCGGCATCGGAACGCTACAACGCCGACGCCCTGCTCGCGGTACACGCCAAGGAAGAGGGCGGGCAGTGGCAAGCCAAGTGGCAATTGTGGCTGGGGGATAAAAAAGAGGCGGGTAGCGTGCAAGGCGCCAATCAGGCCGCCGTGGCCGATGCGGTGATGCTGGCGGTCAACGAGCGCCTGGCGCCGCGGTTTGTTGCCAAGGCCGGTGCTTCGAGTGAGCAATTGCTGGAGGTGCAAGGCATGAATCTTGAGCACTACGCGTCCCTTGGGCGCTTGCTGGAGCCATTTGGCGGGCGTGTGCAAAGTGTCGACGGCGACCGGATTGTCTATAGGGTCAATGGCAGCGCCGATCAGCTGCGTGCACAACTGTCGCTGGCGAGGCTGCAGGAAGCGCCTGCGGGTCAGGCACCGGCCCCGGCAGTGCCGGTTCAGCCTGCCGCCGGTGGTGCGGTGCCTGCCCCAGCGCCAGCCCCGACACCACAACTGCGTTATCGCTGGTAGTTTTTCTTTCTTTATATAGAAGCAATGGAGTGGTTCATGGCCGATACGCGGCGTTGGTTCTGGCTCGGTGGGGTGGTCCTGCTTTGTGCGTTTGTCTGGTTGTTGCATCCGATCCTGACGCCATTCCTGGTGGCGCTGCTGTTGGCCTACCTGTTCGACCCGCTGGTGGATCGGCTGGAGAAGGCAGGCCTGTCTCGAACCTGGGGCGTCGTGGCGGTGTTTGCCCTGTTTACATTGATCTTCACCGCGCTGCTGCTGGTATTGGTGCCGTTGCTCGCCAGGCAGTTGTTTCGTTTGTATGAGCTGGCCCCGCAGATGCTCGACTGGCTACAGCACACGGCGTTGCCCTGGGCGCAATCGAAGTTTGGCTTGTCGGAAGGTTTCTGGAAGTTCGACAAGCTCAAGGCCGCCATCAGCGAGCATATGAGCCAAACCACCGATATTGTCGGCGTGGTGCTGAGTCATGCCACTGCCTCGGGGTTGGCGTTGATTGGCTGGCTGGCGAATCTGGTGTTGATTCCGGTGGTGAGCTTCTACTTGTTGCGGGATTGGGACCTGATGATGGCCAAGATCCGCAGCCTGCTGCCCCGTGATCGTGAAGCGCGCGCGGTATCCCTGGCGGGTGAATGCCATGAAGTGCTCGGCGCGTTCGTTCGCGGACAGTTGCTGGTGATGGTGGCCTTGGGTGTGATCTACGCAGCGGGCCTGATGCTGGTCGGGCTGGAACTGGGCTTGTTGATTGGCCTGATTGCCGGTCTGGCAGCGATCGTGCCGTACATGGGGTTTATCATCGGCATTGGCGCGGCGCTGCTTGCGGGGTTGTTCCAGTTCGGTGGTGATCTTTATCCGATGCTCGGCATTGTCGCGGTGTTCATGGTCGGCCAGGCGCTGGAGGGTATGGTGCTGACGCCGTTGCTGGTTGGTGACCGGATTGGCCTGCACCCGGTGGCGGTGATTTTCTCGATTCTGGCCGGTGGTGAGCTGTTTGGCTTTACCGGTGTGCTATTGGCATTGCCGGTCGCGGCGGTGATCATGGTGCTGGTGCGTCATGTGCATGACTTGTATAAGGATTCTGAAATCTACGGGAGTGTCGACGAGCCGGAGTGGTAAGGGGCGTCGATGGTTGATGGCGGGTTGCCCGGGTTCATGCCGGATCAGCCTGCTTGCATCGCGCGACTGTCACATGCACCGCCAAAGAAACTGTCATAAAACCGGTGCATTAACGCAAACCTTTGATTTTGCTTGTTGTCTGTCGCATTGTGCGACCCGGCTCACGGGTATAAACTTCGCAAACTTTACACAGAGGCCACTAACGGTTCCTTTGGAACTGTTCAGTCAGGATGAAACCGATTCAGCTGCCCCTAGGTGTGCGTCTGCGTGACGACGCCACCTTTATCAATTACTACCCAGGCGCCAATGCCGCTGCACTCGGCTATGTCGAGCGGCTGTGCGAAGCCGACGCCGGCTGGACCGAGAGCCTGATATACCTTTGGGGCAAGGATGGGGTCGGGCGTACGCATCTGTTGCAGGCCGCCTGCCTGCGCTTCGAGCAATTGGGGGAACCTGCGGTCTATCTGCCGCTGGCCGAGTTGCTCGATCGCGGTATTGAAATTCTCGACAACCTTGAGCAGTACGAGCTGGTCTGTCTCGATGACCTGCAGGCGGTTGCCGGCAAGGCGGACTGGGAAGAGGCGCTGTTCCATCTGTTCAATCGTTTGCGCGACAGTGGTCGACGCTTGCTGATTGCCGCGTCGACATCCCCCCGTGAGTTGCCGGTGAAGCTGGCGGATCTCAAATCGCGCCTGACCCTGGCCTTGATCTTCCAGATGCGCCCGCTGTCCGATGAGGACAAATTGCGTGCCCTGCAATTGCGCGCATCCCGTCGCGGGCTGCATCTGACCGATGAAGTCGGGCATTTCATTTTGACTCGCGGTACCCGCAGCATGAGTGCGCTGTTCGAGCTGCTCGAGCGTCTCGATCAGGCCTCCCTCCAGGCTCAGCGCAAGCTGACAATCCCGTTTTTGAAAGAAACCCTCGGCTGGTAAACCCGCTGAATCCGGGGCTTTTAGCCAGTTCGGCGAATTACAGGCACCAGAAACCCCGCTTTCCTGCCCGGTTGCAGGCTGCGCGTATGTTTAAAATGGGCTTAAGCGCTTAGATGTAAACGAGAAACGGATAAGTCACAAAAAGATCGATTGAATTTGCAAATGAGGATGATAGCGGGCATAGTCTCGGCTTCTTTACAACTATCAGCCACGGTCGTGCCCATGCTAAATCGCTTCGCACCCCTCGTGCCTCTCGCACTCGTTACCCTGTTGTTCGGTTGCGCTGCCCACACTCCGGTGTCCCAGCAAGCCCCGCAGCAACAGGTTCAAAACTCCGTTACTGCCCAGTCTTCCGCTTTCTTTCAGGAAGAGCTGGCGACCGAAAAAGAACTCGCAGACTTCGCTGGCGGCAAGTCCTACCAGCTTCCGGTCCTGGCCGACAGCATCCTCGAACGTGGCATGTCCCTGATCGGTACCCGTTACCGTTTCGGCGGTACTTCTGAAGCCGGCTTCGATTGCAGCGGTTTCATCGGTTACCTGTTCCGCGAAGAAGCGGGCATGAACCTGCCACGCTCCACCCGCGAAATGATCAACGTGGACGCTCCGCTGGTCTCGCGCAGCAAGCTTGAGCCGGGCGACCTGCTGTTCTTCGCAACCAACGGTCGTCGCGGTCGCGTCAGTCACGCCGGGATCTACCTGGGTGACAACCAGTTCATCCACTCCAGCAGCCGCCGTAGCGGTGGTGTGCGGATCGATAGTCTGGGTGACAGCTACTGGAGCAAGACCTTCATCGAAGCCAAGCGCGCCCTGGCGATGGCACCGAATGCGTCGCCAATCGTCACTGCACGTAAATAAGCGGACAATTTGTAAGGCGAACTTAAAGTCTTACTTGAAGTTTGCCATATAACCGCTAGAATCCTGATATATGAATGATGGCAAACCGCCTGCGTCACGCGCAGGCGGTTTTCTTTTCTGCATTCCCAGCAGAAAAAAGCCGCAGCCAGATCAGGATGCTCTGCTTATGACGACGTCGGCCCGCCTCGCAATCATGTTCTTCGCTGCGCTACTCAGCGCCTGCGCCAGTCGTACACCGCCACCTGCGCCGGTGGTTCGCGCTCCCATCGTATTTGGCTCCTCACAAGCTTTTTCGCCCGAAGCGGAAGACGTGCTGTTTCGCGCGCTCGGCCTTGTGGGCACGCCTTATCGCTGGGGTGGCAACACGCCGGATTCCGGATTTGATTGCAGCGGCCTGATCGGCTACGTGTATCGCGATGTCGCCGGTATTTCCTTGCCGCGCACCACTCGCGAGATGATCTCCATGCAAGCGGCGAATGTGGGCAAGGAAGGCCTGCAAACCGGTGACCTGATTTTCTTCGCCACCAATGGCGGTTCCCAGGTCAGTCATGCCGGCATCTACGTGGGAGAAGGGCGCTTCGTCCACGCACCAGCCACTGGCGGCACCGTGAAGCTCGACAGCTTGTCCAAGGCCTATTGGCAAAAAGCTTATCTGAGCGCCAAGCGTGTTCTGCAGCCTGAACACCTGGCGCGCAACCCGTAACGTCCGGAGCTGCCGGTCATGACTGCTCGCACGCTTAATCTCGACGACGCCCTGTACCAATACCTGCTCGATGTCTCCCTGCGCGAAACGCCACTGCTCAAGCGCTTGCGCGATGAGACCCAGGCGCTGCCGATGGCACGTTGGCAGGTGGCTCCGGAGCAGGGGCAGTTTCTCGCTTTGCTGGTGAAACTGACGGGGGCCGGGCGCTTGCTCGAAGTCGGCACCTTTACCGGTTACAGTGCCCTGTGCATGGCGGCGGCATTGCCGGCTGATGGCTCGCTGATTTGCTGTGATATCCCCGGCGACTACAACGCCATCGCACGGCGCTACTGGCAAGAGGCGGGGCTCGCCGGGCGGATTGACCTGCGACTGGCTCCGGCGCTGGAAACCCTCGCCGAGCTTGAGCGACAAGGGCAGGGCGGGCAGTACGACCTGGTGTTCATTGATGCCGACAAGGCCAACTACCCGGCTTATCTGGAACACGCCCTGGGATTGCTGCGGGTCGGTGGGTTGGCGGTGTTCGATAACACCCTGTGGAGCGGGCGTGTGCTCGAGGCCAGCCCCGAGAGCGCGGACACCCGGGCAATCCAGGCGCTCAACCGAGCGTTGAAAGACGATGTGCGGGTGGATCTGTCGTTGTTGCCGTTGGGTGATGGGCTAACACTCTGTCGCAAACGCTAAGCCTTTGTGGGAGCGAGCCTGCTCGCGAAAGCGGTGTATCAGTCACCAAATTTGTCGACTGACCGTGCGCATTCGCGAGCAGGTCGGATCGCCGCACCGTCGCTCCCACAGGTGATGTATCCCGTTACCTGGCAGCCGAAACCCGCCACACCTTGTTCCCCACGTCATCGGCCACCAGCAGATCGCCTTGCCGGTCGATCACCACGCCCACCGGGCGGCCCATGGCTTGTTCTTTGTCGTTGAGAAAACCGCTGAGCACTTCAATGGGCTTTCCGACAGGTTTGCCTGCGCTGAACGGCACGAAAATCACTTTGTAGCCACTGTGTGGCTTGCGGTTCCACGAGCCGTGCTGACCGATGAATGCCCCTTGGGTGAATGGCGCCGGCAGCTTGCTGTTTTCGGCGAAGGTCAGGCCCAGTGACGCCGTGTGCGGGCCGACGGCGTAGTCCGGGGCAATGGCCTTGGCCACCAGGTCCGGGTTCTGCGGCTCGACACGAACATCGACATGCTGGCCGTAGTAACTGAACGGCCAGCCATAGAACGCGCCGTCTTTCACCGAGGTGATGTAGTCCGGTACCAGATCACCGCCGATTTCATCCCGCTCGTTGACCGCGGTCCACAGTGCGCCACTGTGCGGTTCCCAGGCCATGCCGTTGGGGTTGCGCAGGCCGGAGGCGAAGATCCGGTGCCGGCCGGTGGCACGGTCCACTTCCCAGATCGCTGCGCGACCTTCTTCCTTGTCCATGCCGTTTTCGGCGACGTTGCTGTTGGAACCCACGCTGACGTAGAGCTTGCTGCCGTCCTTGCTGGCGATGACGTTTTTGGTCCAGTGGTGGTTCAGCGGGCCGCCCGGCAGGTCGATCACCTTGATGGCTGGTGACTTGATCTGCGTATCGCCGTTTTCATAATGGAATCGCAGCAGGCTGTCAGTGTCGGCCACGTACAGGTCGTTGCCGACCAGCGTCATGCCGAAAGGGGAATTGAGGTTTTGCAGAAACACCGTGCGGGTTTCCGCGATGCCATCGTGATCCTTGTCCCGCAGCAACGTGATGCGGTTCGGGCTGGGCACGGTAGAGCCGGCACGCCCCATGACTTTCTTCATGACCCAGCCGCGAATGCCATTGCCGTCTTCGGGTTTGGGTGGTGCGGCGGTTTCCGCCACCAGCACATCGCCATTGGGCAGCACATAAAGCCAGCGCGGGTGATCCAGGTCTTCGGCAAAAGCGGCCACTTGAGTGCCCGTGGCGGCGACGGGTTTTGCACCCGGCGGCCAACCGATGGCCGGGGCGATGTTCATGGTCGGGATCAGGGTTTTGTTCGGTTCCGGCAATTGTGGCGATGGACCGGTGCCGTCGGAGACTTGCAGGCGGGAGGTCTCGCCACAAGCGGCGAGCCCTCCGCAGAGTGCGATAACGAGAACGAGCGGGGGCTTGCGCATGCTGGTGTTCCCTATGAATGCCTTGTTCTAATCATAGAGATGCGTTGTCGTCCGATGGTTCAACCCTTAGCCACGTGCTTCCTTGAACAGCACCGCAATGCCGGGGTGATAGTTGCCGGCTTCGTTGCGCAACTTGCGATAGGCGTAAGGGAAGTACCAGGCAACGGCGCAGGTGTGTTCCTTTTGCAGGTCGTCGACCATGTCCTGGAGTTCTTCCGGCGTTGCGCCTTGCTGGGCTTTTTGCGGGGCAACGAACAGGCAGCCGACTTTCAGGTCGCTGGCGTGGCTCAGTCGCTTTGCATCGCTGGTGATGTCGAGCAGGGCCTGGGTCAGGTTGAGGCTGTTGACCCGTGGCCAGCGCTGGCTGGTCTGGATGTACGCGCGGGTTTCGGGCGAGGCGAGGAACAGGTCGGCACGGCTGTTGCGTTCGCCTTCTTCGGTCTGTTTGCGGGTGGGCGTCTGTTGCAGCGTGACCATCTCGGCCATCCAGGCGGCGGCGGACAGCAGCCCGAGGTTGGCCTTTTCGTCGTGCCAGTACGGTGTGTCGCCATCACCGCGGACGGCGTTATAGCGGTCGATGCATTCGAACCAGCGCTCGAGCACCGGGCGCAGGAATTCCAGCTTTGGATTGCTGATGATCATGCCTTGCATGGGTTCACCCTTGTTATTGTGTTGTGGGGTTGTGGCTCTTTGATATCACTGCTTTGGGCGTGGCACAAGATTGACGTCAGTTTATTGATTGATGGCAGATATTCGGTCGATCGCCTCCCGGCTTTAATTGACGCTCCACCCCCAACCCTCTAACCTTCGCGGCTTGTTTCAGGTGCTCTGTGGCTTGGGTCGACAGAGTGAAACAGGGAAGCCGGTGAGTGAGTCCTTCTGTTGGTCGAAGGCCCGCAATTCCGGCGCTGCCCCCGCAACGGTAAATGAGTGAAAACTGTGTGTGATGCCACTGTGTCGATTCGATGCGGGAAGGCGCACAGTCTGGCCTCGCGCCACTCATGAGCCCGGA
Source organism: Pseudomonas sp. P4_B3 (assembly GCF_056402295.1). Classification (NCBI taxonomy): domain Bacteria; kingdom Pseudomonadati; phylum Pseudomonadota; class Gammaproteobacteria; order Pseudomonadales; family Pseudomonadaceae; genus Pseudomonas; species Pseudomonas sp. P4_B3. The sequence continues at coordinate 51,731 of NZ_JBFUHR010000023.1, read as the reverse complement.
GACCGGCCTGATTCATCCAGCGGCATCACGGTGGGCGATGCCAGGCTTTTTGCCTTCTATTCTTGTGCCTGCCCGCCGTTATTCCTGCCTCAACGGAGAGCTCCCCCATGACTGATACCCCCGATCGTGACGAACGCCACCTGGCGCGCATGCAGCGCAAAAAAGCCGTGATCGACGAGCGCATCGCCAATTCCCCGAACGAATGCGGCCTGCTGCTGGTGTTGACCGGCAACGGCAAGGGCAAGAGCAGTTCGGCCTTCGGCATGCTTGCCCGCGCCATGGGGCACGGCATGCAGTGCGGCGTGGTGCAGTTCATCAAGGGCCGCAACAGCACCGGCGAAGAGCTGTTCTTCCGGCGCTTTCCCGAGCAGGTGCGCTTTCATGTGATGGGCGAAGGCTTTACCTGGGAAACCCAGGATCGTCAGCGCGACATCGCCGCCGCCGAAGCCGCCTGGGCGGTGTCGCAGCAACTGCTGCGCAATCCGTCCATCGGTCTGGTGGTGCTGGATGAGCTGAACATTGCCCTCAAGCACGGCTACCTCGATCTCGATCAGGTGCTCAGCGACTTGCAGGCCCGACCACCGATGCAACACGTGGTAGTCACCGGGCGTGCCGCCAAGCCGGAAATGATCGAGATGGCCGACACCGTCACCGAAATGGGCATGATCAAGCACGCCTTCCAGGCCGGGATCAAAGCGCAGAAAGGCGTCGAATTGTGAGTCAGCCTCGACTCTGTCCGGCGGTACTGATTGCCGCGCCGGCTTCCGGCCAGGGCAAGACCACCGTCACCGCGGCGCTGGCCCGATTGCATCGCAATCAGGGGCGCAAGGTCCGCGTGTTCAAGTGCGGCCCCGACTTTCTCGATCCGATGATCCTCGAGCGCGCCAGCGGTGCGCCGGTGTATCAGCTGGACATGTGGATGGTTGGTGAGCAAGAAAGTCGCCGGCTGCTGTGGGAAGCCGCTGCTGAAGCCGACCTGATCCTGATCGAAGGCGTCATGGGGCTGTTCGACGGTACGCCGTCGAGCGCCGATCTGGCGCGGCATTTCGGTGTGCCGGTGCTGGGTGTGATCGATGGCACGGCCATGGCCCAGACCTTTGGCGCCCTGGCCCTGGGGCTGGCGCGTTATCAGCCGGACTTGCCGTTCGCCGGGGTGCTGGCCAATCGTGTCGGTACGCTGCGCCACGCGCAACTGCTCGAAGGCAGCCTGACTGAAGGTTTGCGCTGGTACGGCGCGCTGTCCCGGGAAACCGGGATCGAATTGCCGAGCCGGCACCTGGGGCTGGTGCAGGCCAGTGAGCTGAACGATCTCGACCTGCGCCTCGATGCGGCCGCCGATGCACTGGCCAGTAGTTGCGAGGTTGCGCTGCCGCCGGCGGTCGAGTTCGCCGCCCCTGATGTCATTGCAGCCGAACCGCTGCTGGCCGGTGTACGCATTGCCGTCGCCCGCGATGAAGCCTTTGCGTTCACCTACGGCGCGAGCCTGGATCTGCTGCGGGCGATGGGCGCCGAGTTGTCGTTCTTCTCGCCGATCCGCGACCGTGCGTTGCCGGAGTCGGACAGCCTGTATCTGCCCGGTGGTTACCCGGAACTGCACCATGTTGGGTTGGCGCAAAACACCGCGATGCTCGACGCGATCCGTGCCCACCACCGGGCAGGCAAACCGTTGCTCGCCGAGTGTGGCGGCATGCTGTATCTGCTCGATTCCCTGACCGATGTCGAGGGCACTCGCGCCGAACTGGTTGGCTTGCTGGCCGGTGATGCGGTCATGCAAAAGCGTCTGGCCGCGCTGGCGTTGCAAGCGGTGGAACTGCCGGAAGGTTCGCTGCGCGGGCACACCTATCACCATTCGCTGACCACCACTGAACTGGCGCCGATTGCCCGTGGCTTGAGCCCTAACGGCGGACGCGGAGCGGAGGCGGTCTACCGTGAAGGGCGGATGACCGCCTCTTATGTGCACTTTTATTTTCCGTCGAACCCCTCGGCGATTGCCGCATTGTTTGCGCCTGACCTTGAAGCCGCTTTCGCTGCGATGCGGCGATCCGACAAGCCAGCTCCTACAATGGATCAGCTAGCCCCTGTAGGAGCTGCCTTGCCAGCGAAACGGCCATGACGGACGACGCATTTTCCGAAGCCGAACGCGCAGCGGTCTATCGCGCCATCGCCGAACGGCGCGACATGCGCCACTTCAGCGGCGGCACCGTCGAGCCCGAATTGCTGCTGCGCCTGCTCGAGGCCGCACATCAGGCACCGAGTGTCGGCCTGATGCAGCCCTGGCGCTTCATCCGCATCAGCGATCGTGCCTTGCGCGGACAAATCCAGGCCTTGGTGGAAGAAGAACGCGTCCGCACCGCCGAAGCCCTCGGCGAGCGCAGCGACGAGTTCATGAAGCTCAAGGTGGAAGGCATCAACGATTGCGCCGAGGTACTGGTCGCCGCACTGATGGACGACCGCGAGCAGCATATCTTCGGCCGCCGCACCTTGCCGGAAATGGACATGGCCTCGCTGTCCTGTGCGATCCAGAACCTGTGGCTGGCATCCCGCGCCGAAGGGCTGGGCATGGGCTGGGTGTCGCTGTTCGAACCACAGGCACTGGCGGACCTGTTGAGGCTGCCACCGGGAGCCAAACCGCTGGCGGTGCTGTGCCTTGGGCCGGTGAAGGAGTTCTATCCGGCACCGATGCTGGTGCTAGAAGGCTGGGCGCAGGCGCGTCCGCTACATGAATTGCTGTATGAAAACTATTGGGGAGTGAGTCAATGAGTGTGGCGTTGTTGAGTGTCGCTGCGGTTGCGCTGGATGCGCTGCTGGGCGAACCCAAACGCTGGCATCCGCTGGTGGCGTTCGGCCGTTTTGCCGACCGCATCGAGCAACGCTTCAATGGCGGCGGTCGCGGCTGGCGCAGTCATGGCGTCACCGCGTGGGTGATCGCCGTGTTGCCGCTGACGCTGTTGGTCACGGCATTGTCCTGGGCGCCTTATGTCGGCTGGATCATCGAGATTCTCGCGCTCTATTGCGCCCTCGGCATGCGCAGCCTCGGTGAGCACGTCACGCCTGTGGCCAAGGCATTGCGCGGCGATGATCTTGATGAAGCGCGCAAACGTGTGAGTTATCTGGTCAGCCGTAAAACCAGTGATCTGGATAAAACCGAAGTCGCCCGTGCCGCTACCGAGTCGGTACTGGAAAACGGCAGCGACGCAGTGTTCGCGGCGTTGTTCTGGTTTGCCGTGGCGGGTGCGCCGGGCGTGGTGCTCTATCGCCTGAGCAATACGCTGGATGCGATGTGGGGTTATCGCAATGAGCGCTTCGAACGGTTCGGCTGGGCGGCGGCGAAGGTCGACGACGTGCTCAATTACATTCCTGCGCGCCTGGTGGCACTGACTTACGCGCTGCTGGGCAAAACCCGGCTGGCGTTGAAATGCTGGCGCACCCAGGGCCCGACCTGGGACAGCCCGAACGCCGGCCCGGTGATGGCGGCAGGGGCGGGCGCCCTTGGCGTCGAGTTGGGCGGGGCGGCGATTTATCATGGCGAACTGCATCAGCGTCCGCAGTTGGGCGAAGGCGTGCCGGCGGATGCCGACTCCATTGACCGGGGCTGGCAATTGGTCCAGCGCGGGGTATGGTTATGGCTGCTGATTCTCTGCCTGGGGGCCGAATTTTATGCTTGAACACGGGGGGCGATTGCGCAAGGCGGCGCTCGAATACGGCATAGATGAAGCCGACTGGCTGGATCTGTCCACGGGCCTTGCGCCCTGGCCGTTTCCTGTGCCGGATATTCCGCTGCGGGCCTGGGCCCGTTTGCCGGAAGCGGACGATGGTCTGGAGCAAGCCGCCTGTGATTACTACGGCACCTTGCAGGCTTTGCCGGTGGCCGGCTCGCAAATGGCAATCCAGCTGCTGCCGCGATTGCGTCGGGCGGGCAAGGTCGGCGTGCTGTCGCCGTGTTATGCCGAGCACGCTGAAGCGTGGCGTCGTAACGGCTACATCGTGCGTGAAGTGCTGGTGCACGAAGTCGACTTCTTTATCGACAGTTTCGATGTGCTGGTGGTGGTCAATCCGAATAACCCCACAGGCTTGAGCCTGACGCCCAGTCGCCTCCTCGACTGGCACGCGCGGCTGGCCCAGCGCGGTGGCTGGCTGGTGGTGGACGAAGCGTTCATGGATAACACGCCGCATCTGAGCCTGGCTCCGTATGCCCATCAAGTCGGGTTGATCGTCCTGCGCTCCTTCGGGAAGTTTTTCGGCCTGGCCGGAGTGCGCCTGGGGTTTGTGCTGGCCGAGCGCAAGTTGCTCAAGTTGCTGGCTGAACAAGTGGGGCCGTGGGCCGTGAGCGGGGCAACCCGGGTAGTGGGTCAGGCCTGCCTGCGCGATACCGAAGGGCAGACGCGGCAACGGGTGCGCGCGGATGAGGCCAGCGAGCGCCTTGCGTCGTTGCTGGAACAACAGGGGTTCCAGCCTCAGGGCGGTTGTGCGCTGTTCCAGTGGCTGATCACCGAGCGCGCCGAAGAGCTGCATGAGTTCATGGCCCGGCGCGGCATTCTCCTGCGATTGTTCACGCACAACAGCAGCCTGCGATTCGGCTTGCCCGGTGACGAAATCGCCTGGGTACGACTGGCGCGGGCGTTCGACGATTTCGCCAAGGAAAACCAATGACCACGCTGATGGTGCAGGGCACTACATCGGACGCCGGTAAAAGCACGCTGGTAACCGCGCTGTGCCGTTGGGTCACACGTCAGGGCATAAGGGTGGTGCCGTTCAAGCCGCAGAACATGGCACTCAACAGTGCGGTGACCGCCGACGGTGGCGAGATCGGCCGCGCCCAGGCGGTACAGGCCCAGGCCGCGCACCTTGAACCGCACACCGACATGAACCCGGTGTTGCTCAAGCCCAACAGTGACACCGGTGCCCAGGTGATTATCCATGGCCGCGCTGTCACGACCATGAATGCCGTCGCCTATCACGACTACAAAACCATCGCCATGCAAGCGGTGCTGGCCTCCCACGAGCGCTTGAGCGCGGCGTATCCGCTGGTGATGGTCGAGGGCGCGGGCTCGCCGGCGGAAATCAATCTGCGGGCCGGCGACATCGCCAACATGGGTTTCGCCGAAGCGGTGGATTGCCCGGTGCTGCTGATCGCCGATATCAATCGCGGCGGGGTTTTCGCCCACCTGGTAGGCACCCTCGAACTGCTGTCGCCGAGCGAACAGGCGCGGGTCAAAGGCTTCGTGATCAATCGTTTTCGTGGCGACATCGCGTTGCTGCAACCCGGTCTCGACTGGCTCGAAGAGCGCACCGGCAAACCGGTGATCGGCGTGCTGCCGTACGTGATGGACCTGCACCTGGAGGCCGAGGACGGCATCGATCAACGCCAGACCGACAAAGCCGAGCAGGTGCTGAAGGTGGTGGTGCCGGTGCTGCCGCGCATCAGCAATCACACCGATTTCGATCCGCTGCGCCTGCATCCGCAAGTGGACCTGCAATTCATTGGCCCCGGCCAGGCGATTCCGCCTGCCGACCTGATCATTCTTCCTGGCTCGAAAAGTGTGCGCAGCGACCTCGCGTACCTGCGGGCCAACGGCTGGGACACCGCCATCGCCCGGCATCTGCGTTACGGCGGGAAACTGCTGGGAATTTGTGGCGGCCTGCAAATGCTCGGTGAGCAAGTGCATGACCCGCTGGGTCTCGAAGGTGCGCCGGGTTCCAGTGCCGGTTTGGGGCTGCTGGCGTTCCAGACTCTGCTCGAACAAGAGAAGCAGTTGCGCAATGTGCGTGGTCGCCTGGCGCTGGAAGATGCGCCCGTTGCGGGTTATGAAATTCATGCTGGCGTGACCACCGGACCGGCCCTGGAACATGCCGCCGTGCATCTGGATGACGGCCGCTGTGATGGTGCGCAAAGTGCTGACGGGCAGATTTTCGGCACCTACCTGCACGGGCTGTTCGAATCGCCGGCGGCGTGCAGTGCGCTGCTGCGCTGGGCGGGTTTGCAGGAGGTGCAGGACGTGGATTACCACGGCTTGCGCGAACGTGATATCGAGCGGCTGGCGGATCTGGTGGAGAAGCATTTGGATACCGGGCTGTTGCGGAAACTCTGTGGGGTATGAGGTGACTGTCATGGCCCCTTCGCGGGCAAGTCGGACCGCCGCATCGCCGCTCCTACAGGGTTATGAGGTGTACCCAATATTTATGATCGACGCAGGTCAACTGTAGGAGCGGGCTTGCCCGCGAAGGGGCCAGTCGCCTCACCGAAGATTTCAAGGAAACAACCATGCTCCAACTGATCCTCGGCGGTGCCCGCTCCGGCAAGAGTCGTCTGGCTGAAAAACTCGCCATCGACAGCGCTCTGGCCGTCACATACATCGCCACCAGCCAGCCACTCGATGGAGAAATGAGCGAGCGGGTGGCCCATCATCGCGCCCGTCGTCCTGCCGAATGGGCATTGATCGAAGAGCCGGTGGAGCTGGCCCGGGTGCTGCGCGAATCCGCCCGCGCCGACCGCTGCCTGCTGGTGGATTGCCTGACCCTGTGGCTGACCAACCTGCTGATGCTCGACGATGCCGAGCGCTTGCAAGCCGAGCGTGATGCCTTGCTGGACTGCCTGGCGTTGTTGCCGGGTGAAATCATTTTTGTCAGCAACGAGACCGGAATGGGTGTCGTGCCGCTGGGCGAATTGACTCGCCGCTATGTCGATGCAGCCGGTTGGCTGCATCAAGCTCTGGCTGAGCGTTGTCAGCGTGTCGTCCTGACCGTCGCCGGCCTGCCTCTGACTCTGAAAGGAACTGCGTTATGACTCAATCCTGGTGGCTGAACCCGTGCAAGCCGGTCGATACCCAAGCGGTCGAACAGGCCCAGGCGCGGCAACAGCAACTGACCAAACCGGCCGGCTCCCTCGGCCAGCTGGAAGCGGTGGCGGTGCAACTGGCGGGATTGCAGGGGCGGGTCAAGCCGAGTCTGGAGCAGGTGTGGATTGCGATTTTTGCCGGCGACCATGGTGTGGTCGCTGAGGGGGTGTCGGCGTTTCCCCAGGAAGTGACCGGGCAGATGCTGCTCAACTTCGTCAGCGGTGGTGCGGCGATCAGTGTACTGGCGCGGCAGTTGGGCGCTTCCCTTGAGGTGGTGGACCTCGGCACGGTGACGCCGTCGCTGAACCTGCCGGGCGTGCGGCACCTGAATGTCGGCCCAGGCACGGCGAATTTTGTCCAGGGGCCGGCCATGACCCAGGCCCAGGGGAAACTCGCCTTGCAGGCCGGTCGTGACAGCGTGCAGCGGGCAATGTCCACCGGTGCGCAGTTGTTTATCGGTGGCGAAATGGGCATCGGCAACACCACCGCCGCCAGCGCCCTGGCGTGTGCGCTGCTCGATTGCCCGGTGGGCCATTTGACCGGGCCAGGCACCGGGCTCAACGCAGAAGGTGTCAGCCACAAAGCCCAAGTGATCGAACGCGCCTTGGCATTGCATGGTGCGCAGCGTGGCGATGCCTTGCAGACCCTGTTCAACCTCGGCGGTTTTGAGATCGCCGCGCTGGTCGGTGCCTATCTCGCCTGTGCTCAGGAGGGTGTCGCGGTGCTGGTGGACGGCTTTATTTGCAGTGTCGCGGCGCTGGTTGCGGTGCGCTTGAATCCTGATTGCCGTCAGTGGCTGTTGTTCGGCCATCGCGGCGCCGAGCCGGGGCATCGTCATGTGCTGGAAACCCTGAAGGCGCAACCCTTGCTCGATCTCGGCCTGCGTCTGGGTGAAGGCAGTGGCGCGGCATTGGCTGTGCCGCTGCTGCGCCTGGCGTGCGACCTGCACGGGCAGATGGCGACCTTCGCCGAAGCCGCCGTGGCAGATCGTCCGGCATGACCTTGCGCGTGGATCTGTTGCGGCACGGTGAAACCGAACTCGGCGGCGGCCTGCGCGGCAGTATCGATGATGCATTGACCGATACGGGCTGGGCGCAGATGCGCGCCGCGGTGGTCGGGCAAGGGCCATGGGATCGGCTGGTCAGTTCACCCTTGCAACGTTGTGCGCGGTTTGCCGAGGAACTCGGTGCGCAATCGGGTGTGCCGGTGCACCTGGATAAAGACCTGCAAGAGTTGCATTTCGGCGCCTGGGAAGGGCAGAGCGCGGCGGCGTTGATGGAAACCGACGCGCAGGCTCTGGGTTTGTTCTGGGCCGATCCATATTTGTTCACGCCGCCTCAGGGTGAACCGGTAGCAGATTTTTCGGCGCGGGTGCTGGCAGCGCTGGAGCGTTTGCACGCGACCTGTGCCGGTGAGCGCATTTTACTGATCAGCCACGGTGGAGTGATGCGCCTGTTGCTGGCAAAAGCCCGGGGGCTGCCGCGAGAGCAACTGCTCAACGTTGAGGTCGGGCATGGCGCACTGTTTTCGCTGACGCTGGAGTCCGTCGGCGTGTTGAAGGAAGTGCTCTGACCATGCTGCCATTCTGGATAGCCCTGCAATTTCTCAGCAGCCTGCCGATTCGCCTGCCCGGCATGCCTGAGCCCCGGGATCTGGGGCGGTCGCTGCTGTTTTATCCGCTGGTGGGATTACTGTTTGGCGCGATTTTGTGGGTATTCAACTGGCTGCTGCTGGGCACGCCGACGTTGCTGCACGCGGCGCTGTTGCTGAGCGTTTGGGTGCTGCTCAGTGGAGGGTTGCATCTGGATGGCCTGGCGGACAGCGCCGATGCCTGGCTCGGCGGTTTTGGCGACCGTGAGCGTACGCTGACCATCATGAAAGACCCGCGCAGCGGGCCGATCGCGGTGGTGACGTTGGTGCTGGTGTTGTTGCTCAAGTTCACCGCGCTGCTGGCGTTGATCGAGCAATCGCATTCGCTGGCATTGATCATCGTGCCGTTGATAGGGCGCAGCGCCTTGCTCGGCCTGTTCCTGACCACACCGTATGTGCGCGCCGGTGGCTTGGGTCAGGCGCTGGCCGATCATCTACCGCGTTCGACGGGCAAGCAGGTATTGGCGGTCAGCGCACTGGCTTGTGTGCTGATTGCCGGCGTCAGTGGTGTGCTGGCGCTGGTGCTGGCAGCGCTGGGGTTTGTCTGGTTGCGCCAGGTGATGCTGCGGCGCCTGGGCGGCACGACGGGTGACACGGCGGGTGCGATGCTGGAGTTGCTGGAATTTGCAGTGCTGGTAGGCTTGGCGCTGTTCTGACTGTTACTCCGGTTCTGTAACTTGATTTAACCGATTCGCGGGTATATACACGCACCATGCTCGATTCCCAATGTTTATGCATCAACCTGCGTCGCGCCGCCCGTGGCGTCAGCAGGCATTATGACGGCGCTCTCGACGGCTTCGGGATCAACGTTGCGCAGTATTCTTTGCTGTGCAACCTGCAACGCCTGGATCAGCCGAGCATCTCAACCCTGGCCGAGGCCATGGGGCTGGATCGCAGCACCTTGGGGCGCAACTTGCGGGTGCTGGAGGGTGATGGCCTGGTGACGCTGGTCGAGGGCGAGGACATGCGCAACCGCATCGTCCTGCTGACCGAGGCCGGGGCAGAGCGCCTCAAGGCCGCCTTGCCGGCCTGGGAGGCCGCGCAGCAGCGTTTGATCGATCGCCTGGGGGCCGAGAAGCGCGAAATCTTACTGAAGCTGCTGGATGAACTGGCATGATGCCGGTTTTTTCGATTATAAGCGGGTATATACCCGCTACCGGAGAACAACAATGACATCGATGTGGCGTACATGCGGCTGGGTTCTGTTGGGGAGTGCGCTGATCCTTGCGTTGTCTCTGGGCGTTCGACATGGCTTTGGGCTGTTTCTGGCTCCGATGAGCGCCGAGTTCGGCTGGGGTCGGGAAGTCTTTGCCTTCGCCATCGCCCTGCAGAACCTGATCTGGGGCCTTGCCCAGCCATTCACCGGCGCGCTGGCCGACCGCTTCGGCGCAGCGAAAGTGGTGCTGATCGGTGGCGTCCTGTACGCAGCGGGTCTGATGTGCATGGGGCTCTCCGACTCGGCGGTGACCCTGTCGCTGAGTGCCGGCCTGCTGATCGGCATCGGACTGTCCGGTACGTCGTTCTCGGTGATTCTGGGTGTAGTCGGCCGCGCGGTGCCACCGGAAAAACGCAGCATGGGCATGGGGATCGCCAGTGCTGCCGGTTCGTTCGGCCAGTTCGCGATGTTGCCCGGCACCCTCGGTTTGATCGGATGGCTTGGCTGGTCCGCGGCACTGCTGGTGCTGGGCTTGCTGGTGGCGCTGATCGTGCCGCTGGTGAGCATGCTCAAGGACAAGCCGCTGCCTGTCCTGGGGCACGAACAAACCCTTGGCGAAGCGCTGCGCGAAGCCTGCTCCCACTCCGGATTCTGGCTGCTGGCGTTCGGCTTTTTTGTGTGCGGATTCCAGGTGGTGTTCATCGGTGTGCACTTGCCGGCCTATCTGGTGGATCAACATCTTCCGGCGACGGTCGGCACCACGGTGCTGGCGCTGATCGGCCTGTTCAACATATTCGGCACCTATACCGCTGGATGGCTCGGCGGGCGCATGTCCAAGCCGCGGTTGCTCACCGGTTTGTACTTGCTGCGGGCGGTGGTCATTGCGTTGTTCCTGTGGGCGCCGGTGACAACCACCACGGCCTACCTATTCGGCATGGCCATGGGCTTTTTGTGGCTGTCGACGGTGCCGTTGACCAACGGCACCGTGGCGACCTTGTTTGGTGTGCGAAACCTGTCCATGCTCGGCGGGATTGTTTTCCTGTTTCACCAGCTCGGTTCGTTCCTGGGCGGCTGGTTGGGTGGCGTGGTGTACGACCGTACCGGCAGCTATGACTTGATCTGGCAGGTCGCGATTCTCTTGAGCCTGTTGGCCGCCGCCCTGAACTGGCCGGTGCGTGAACGGCCGGTGGCGCGCCTGCAAACACAAATGAGTGCGATATGAACAGTCTCTGGCCTCGTATCACGATTTGCGCTGTCTGCGCCTTGCTGCTTGCCCTGACATGGTGGGGCTGGCATCAGGGCGGGCTGGCGCTTTTGCAGTTGGGCATGGGGACTTGCTAGCGGGATGGCGGGGCGAGTAACGTCGAATCCTGACGAATTCTCAAGGGTGTCCCGACATGCTGATGCGCTGCCTGGCAGTTCCCGCGTTACTGGTCGCGTTTACCGGGTTGGCTCACGCGGCAGGTTGCCCGGATCTTTTGCAAGGCTCGTTGCCCAAGTTGCGTGCCAAGGAATCCATCGATTTGTGCCAGCGCTTCGCCGGTAAACCGTTGGTGGTGGTCAATACCGCAAGCTTCTGTGGCTTTGCTCCGCAGTTCAAAGGCCTTGAGGCGCTGAACCAGCGCTTCAAGGGGCAAGGGCTGGAGGTGATTGGCGTTCCGTCCAATGACTTCAAACAGGAGTCCAGGGACGGTGCCGAAACCGCCAAGGTCTGCTACGTCAACTATGGCGTGACCTTCACCATGACCGAACCGCAAAAGGTTCGTGGCGACGATGCGACGCACTTGTTCCAAGTCCTCGCCCGTCAAACCAGCGCGCCGAAGTGGAATTTCTACAAGTATGTGGTGGATCGCCAGGGCAAGGTGATCGCCAGTTTCTCCAGCCTGACCAGGCCGGATGATCCCGAGTTCATCGCCGCGGTGGAAAAAGCCCTGGCTTCACCGCCGCTCGTTTCGACCCCCTGACCTGCAGGAGCGAGCTTGCTCGCGAAAACCTCAAGGCGTCTCGTACATCCTGAAAGCACGCGTCATCGTTCGCGTCCATCGCGAGCATTCGAGCGTCGACCGGCTGCTCCTGCAAATGAAAAGCCCCGCCTCCGTGAGGAGAGCGGGGCTTTTTTGATTCCGATGGCGAGCGGTTCAGGCTCGCCGGGAATCATCAGAAGCGGTAGGTCGCACCGACACCGAAACCGTTGGCGCTGTTTTCGTACTTGGCGCTGTAACTGTCTACCAGGTTGGAGCGATCCATCTTGACAGCTTCTTCCTTCAGGTAGGAGTAGGCGACGTCGATGGTCAGATCATCGGTGACGTTGTAGCCGGCGCCAAGGCTGAAGATTGTGCGGTCACCTGTAGGAATACGTGGGGATCGGTCGGTATTGTTGGTAGGCGACTGGTCAAAGCTCAGGCCGGTGCGCAATACCCACTGCTTATTCAGCTGGTAGGAGGTACCGATGGCGTAGGCCCAGGTATCGTGCCAGTTCTGCTCTTCCGTAATGGTGCCGAACAGGGCCGGGGACAATGCACCGCCTTGTGCCGCGGTTACGCCGTCGTTGTTGACGGTGATGTCTTTCAAACGGCTCCAGCGAGTCCAGGTGGAACCTGCATAAAGGGTCCACGCATCCGTCAGCTGTTGTGTCACGGAGAAGTCGACAGATTCAGGTGTTTCGATTTTCAGCGAAGCATCGTATCGATTGCTTTTCAGGAGGGCGGAAGGTGAATTTGCGCCTGCGCTGATATCGGTATGACCTTCAATCTTGTATTTCACTTTCGAGTGATAGGTCAGGCCGACACGAGTGGTGTCTGTTGCTTGTACCAGGACCCCGAAGTTGTAGCCAAGAGCGACATCATCCCCTTTGATTTTGACGTGGGTATCGCCAAAAAGAGGTACATCCGACTCCAGAGTGCCGCCAATGCGGTTGATGGTCGGGCCGAAACCAATCGATACTTTGTCGTTAAAGGCGTAGCTGACGGTAGGCTGGAAGGTGACAACCTTGACTTCGCTCTTGCTGCCGAAACCGGCACCCTGGAAGCCATTTTCATAGTCGGTAATCAGACCAAAAGGTGCGTAGACACCGAGGCCGAATGCCCAGTGATCATCAATCGGCTTGACGTAATAGCCCATCGGAACGGCTGTGAATGGCACCATGTCGCCTTTGTTGGTACCCGGGTGGGCGCCTTGGGCGTCTTTGATATCAGACGAGGCATCGATAGCTGCGATCCCGCCAGTGACTTCCTGGCGCTTGATTCGCGACATGCCGGCAGGGTTGCCAAAAACAGTGCTTGCATCATCGGCAGATGAAGATCGTCCCGCAAAACCAGTCCCCATTCCACTGATGCTCTGTTCGTTGAGGGCAAAACCACTCGCGAAAATCTGGGTGGATGCCAAGGCAACGGCGAGGCTAAGGGTGGTTTTGAGCATTACTTTTTTCATTATTAGAACTCCTGGTGATCACCGGGGCGAAAATTACCAATATTTTCGTCCCGGCGCCATAGGCTGTATCGCTTGATTTAGAGCGGTTTTGTAGGACAATCCGACCAGAATCGCGGCGTGTTGCGCGATCTTTGGATTCAGACGTGTCAGCAGGCGACCTGATTCAGGGGTGAAACACAGGTTTGCCAGGCGCAGGTGAAATCACGCAGACGCCCCTGGGGCTGAAAGGTCTGGCGCCAGATTCTGGCCATACCCAACAAATCATCCGGGGCGGGGAGGGGGGTATTCTGTTCTTCCACCAGCAGCCAGGCGATGGCTGTGGCGTAACGCAGGTTGACGGTCAATTCGAGGTGCGGGCCACTCAGAAACGCATGCTGGCTGGCCAGGCCACGGACCAGGCTTGCACGCTCCGGATCAAGGGCCAGGTAATGGTCCCAAAGGGCCTGGTGGCGGGGCTCGGCGATGCGGTACAGGCCGTGCCCACGGCGGTCATGCAGGGCGGAACCAAGGGCGGACTGGCTGGCGGCAATGCCCAGCAGCAGGGATTCGGCAGTAGCGCTATGGCGTCCGAGGTAGATCAATGTCGGACGAATCACATAACGGCACAGTTCGCTGGCAGCGATACCCATAAAACCCTCGAAACCTGAGTTGGACGGCGATACCTGAAGGGGGGGCTTGGCAGCAGTGAATCGAATCAGGCTCGCCGCAAGCGGGTCAAGCCGCTTGAGTTGAAGTGTAGTGTCATATTTGCGTTGTAAAGGCCTGTTTTTAAAATATTTCCGGCGACCAGTTATAACCGTTATATCGGATCGTGCTTAGTCGTGATTCGAGGAAAGGGAAATATCGAGCAATAAAAAGCCCTGCTTTTCGGGGCAGGGCTTTCGGTTTTTCAGCCTTTCTGGTGTTTCAGGCAACCAGTGCCTGACGGGTACGCTCGATCACGGCCTGCAGCGGCTCGGCGCTGGAGTATTGATCGGGGTACAGGCGTTCGCTGTGACGGGCGATGCCATGTTCATTGACCAGAGTGAAGCTGAAGCAGCCTTTGCGAGCGGCCATGATCAGGCAGTTCATTGGAGCAAAAGCGTTGGTTAGGGTGCGAATGGCATCCTGAGTGTGGATTTGAGTGGACATAATTGGTGTTCCTACAAGCGACACGGATAAGAACCGTGCAAAGTTAAAACGTTCCAGTGACGACGACCACCATTGGTCGAACGAAGAACCCGACTGGAACAAAGCAGCCAGTTTGAAGCGCTGACAAGTTGGCGCGCTTGGGCTGGCAGGTAGGTACTTAGGAGGGCAGGCAACACATCGAGGGCAAAGGTTCTGGGCCCGGGGTGAAGATCCTGATCAATTTGCAGGTTGGTTCGAGCAGAGTAAGCAGGCGGAGCAACACCCTTTGCTTTCGATTCAAAGGTTGTGTTGGCGCAAGATTTACCTGGAAACCATCGAGGTGGTCGATCCCGCTAGTTCGGTGGAGGCTTCCGTTGGGAAGGCTGACCGGGGGGATTTGTTCGACCAGAATTGACTTTCAGCTTGGTACTAACGCCGCGGATACTAACGGATTGAACCGGCCAAGGGAAGTGTGTTAGCGAAAAGAATTTCCCGGCAGGTGCTCAAGCGGGCTGTTTTGTCTTGTAGCCAAGCGTATGAAGTTGCTGTGCCTGCGATTGCTACGCCCTGTAGCAGAACAAAATCCGACCATCGGTCATCGACCTTGGTAGCAACGCAGCCGTCTAAACACCGGGTTTGCCAAGGCTTATCCCCAGGCATGACCAAAAAGCGCGCCGAAAAAGTGCATCGATATAACCGTCGCGAAGGCACTTGTGCACATTAGTTGCGCACTCTGTCACCCCGCTGTCATCTCACGTTCAAGCGTAGTGGCTGCCTGTATCCAAAATTTAAGTCAATGAAAAACATCGCTTTTTTTTACTGGTGAAAAAATCGTCAGTTTGACTGCGAGCCCCATTCCACAGGGCTTTGAGCGGGTTCAGGAGCGGTTGTCCACTGAGTTATCCACAGCTTCTGTGGATTGTCCCGAGCGCTTGCTCTAGGACGGGCGTGCCGGGATATTTTCAGCTTTACCTGTAAGAAAAAGAGAGTAAAGTTGCGCGCCTTCCGATCTGCCCCACAGTGCTTTATGAAGTTTCGCTCAGCCTCCGTTTCCTCTTCCTCTACACCACCCTCTGCTGCCCCTACCAAGCGCTTTTCCATGCGCGTGGCAGAGTGGCTGTTGGACAGTCCGCATCTGGGCGAAAACCGTAACGTCAAACACATTGCCGGACGTCTGCTCAAGCAACCGGCCCGTGAAGGCGTGGTGGCTGCGCAAAGTCGCCTTGGCCAATTGATGTGCCGGGAATGCGGGAATGCCCGGGACCGCCGGATCGGCCAGGACCTGCTGCGTCAGGCCGCTCGGGCAGGCGATCGCCGCGCTCAACAGGAACTGGGGCTGATCGAAGACTGAGCTGTCCAAGATCTGGCGCCTTGGTTAACCTTCAGGCTTTATTCGAATGGCAGGAGTGGCTATGGCAATGGACTTGACCAGCGTATTGCTGGGTCTGGCAGCGGCTGCGTTGCCGTTGCTGGTATTGGCCTGGCAACTTCAGCGTCGGGCCAGCACCACGCAAGCCGATGTCGCGCTGCTGCAAGAACGCCTGGCCATGGCGCAACTGGCGCAGGACGGATTGAATGCTCAGCTCGAGTCCAGTCGCGATGAAGCGGCTGATCTGACCCAGGCCAACGCCGCCAAACAGGCGGATCTGGCGGCGCTTCGTCGTGAAGTCGAACTGCTGCAGATCGAGCGCGACGACGCCCGGGACGCCGCCCATGCGTGGAATATCGAACGCG
Organism: Pseudomonas sp. P4_B3; assembly: GCF_056402295.1. Taxonomy (NCBI): domain Bacteria; kingdom Pseudomonadati; phylum Pseudomonadota; class Gammaproteobacteria; order Pseudomonadales; family Pseudomonadaceae; genus Pseudomonas; species Pseudomonas sp. P4_B3. The sequence continues at coordinate 35,816 of NZ_JBFUHR010000023.1, read as the reverse complement.
CCGGCAAGGAAGCCGAATTGCGCCGTCTGGATGCCCAGGCCGCGTCGCTCAACGCCGAATTGCGCGAGCAACAGGACAGTCATCAGCAACGCCTCAACGACCTGCAAGGTTCGCGGGACGAGTTGCGCGCGCAGTTCGCCGAGCTGGCGGGGAAAATTTTCGATGAGCGCGAGCAGCGTTTTGCCGAAACCAGCCAGCAGCGCCTGGGGCAGTTGCTCGATCCACTCAAGGAACGCATCCAGTCCTTCGAAAAACGTGTCGAGGAAAGCTATCAGAACGAGGCGCGTGAGCGTTTCTCCCTGGCCAAGGAGCTGGAACGACTGCAACAGCTGAACTTGCGCTTGAGCGATGAAGCCACCAACCTGACCCGCGCCTTGAAAGGGCAGAAGACCCAGGGCAATTGGGGTGAACTGATTCTGGAGCGCGTGCTCGAGCATGCGGGACTGGAGAAGGGCCGCGAGTACCAGACGCAGGTCAATCTCAAGGGACCGGACGGCGAGCGTTTTCAGCCGGACGTGATCATTTATCTGCCGGGCGACAAGCAGGTCGTGGTCGACTCCAAGGTCAGCCTGACGGCCTATCAGCAATACGTGGCGGCTGAGGACGAGGCCATCGGCCAGATCGCCATCAAGCAGCACGTGCTGTCATTGCGTAATCACGTCAAAGGCCTGGCCGGCAAGGATTACAAGCGTCTCGATGGCTTGCACAGCCTGGATTTCGTGTTGCTCTTCGTACCGATCGAGGCGGCGTTTTCTGCCGCGTTGCAGGCTGAGCCGACGCTGTTTCAGGAGGCATTCGACCGTAACATCGTGATCGTCAGCCCCACCACTTTGCTGGCGACCCTGCGTGTCATCGACAGCCTGTGGAAACAGGAGCGCCAGAGCCAGAATGCCCGGGAGATCGCCGAGCGGGCCGGGTGGCTGTACGACAAGTTCGTACTGTTCATTCAGGATCTGGACGAAGTTGGCAATCGCCTGCAGCAACTGGACAAGGCCTACAGTTCGGCACGCAACAAGCTGACAGAGGGGCGTGGCAACCTGGTCAGTCGCAGTGAACAGCTCAAGCTGCTGGGCGCACGGGCGAGCAAGAGCCTGCCGGCGGACTTGCTGGAGCGGGCGATGACGGATGTCGATGGGTTGGTCGAGTTGCCGGAATAAGCCCCCTCGCCACAGTGGGTAAAGTGTTAGCTTGCCGCGCTACAACGGCAAATACCGACTCAACAACGCCCGCAACGCCGCCGGTTTCACCGGTTTTGCCAGATAGTCCAGTCCCGCGGCATGCACCAGGTCGACCGTCTCCGGCCGGCCATCGGCGCTGATCACCACCCCGGGAACCGGCTCGCCCATTTGCGTGCGCAACCAGGCCATCAAATCGGTGCCTGTCTCGCCATGATCGAGGTGGTAATCCACCAGCGCCAATTGCGGGCGCACGCCTTCGCCCAGCAACGCTGCGCATTCTTCGCGATTGCGCGCGGTCCAGACCTGGCAACCCCAGCGGCTGAGCAGGCTGTTCATGCCGATCAGGATGCTGTCCTCGTTGTCGATGCACAGCACCTGCGCCCCATTGAGCAATTTGCCATTGAGCTCGGCGACTTTGACCGGCGCTGCGGTTTGCGCCCGGGCCAGGGGCACGCTGACGCTGAACACGCTACCGCGTCCCGGCCAGGAGCGTACGCGCAAGGTATGACCGAGCACGCGACATAGCCCGTCGGCAATCGCCAGCCCCAGGCCGAGGCCTTTTTCGGCCCGTGTCTGGTGGCTGTCGAGGCGCTTGAACTCTTCGAAAATCACCTGCTGCTTGTCTTCCGGAATACCTGGCCCACGGTCCCAGACTTCCAGGCTCAATGCTTCCCTGTGCCGGCGAACCCCCAGCAGCACCGGCCCTTTGCCGTAGCGGAAAGCGTTGGTCAGGAAGTTTTGCAAAATCCGCCGCAGCAGTTTGATGTCGCTGTCGACCCGTAGCGCGCTGCCGCGAACGCGGAACTCCAGTTTTTGTTCTCGCGCCATCACCTTGAACTCGGTACCAAGGGTGTCGAACAGTTCGTTGAGAGCGAATGGCTGGCGATTCGGGTTGATCTTGCCGTTCTCCAGGCGGGAAATGTCCAGCAGGTCGCTGATCAAGTCCTCGGCCGAGCGCAGTGAGCTGTCCAGGTGCTCGACCAGTTTCTGCGCTTCGCCGGACAAACCATCGTTCTGGTGGGAGAGGGCGGCGGAGAACAGCCGCGCCGCATTCAGCGGCTGCATCAGGTCATGGCTGACAGCCGCGAGGAAACGGGTCTTGGACTGGTTGGCCGCCTCGGCGGTGCCCTTGGCTTCGGTCAGGGCGACGTTGAGCTGTGACAATTCGTGGGTGCGTTCGGTGACCCGTTGCTCCAGGCCTTCGTTGGCTTCGGTCAGCGCCTGCTCGGCTTCGCGGAACGCGGTGATGTCGGTGAAACTCATGACGAAGCCACCGCCTGGCATCGGATTGCCGATCAGCTCGATTACCCGACCGTTGGGGAACAAGCGCTCGGAGGTGTGCGCGCGGCCCTGGCGCATCCAGTGCAGGCGGCGCGCGACGTGAACTTCCGCCTCGCCGGGGCCGCACAGTCCACGCTCGGCATTGTGACGGATGATGTCGGCAATCGGCCGGCCGACTCTGATCAGGCCATCCGGGTAGTTGAACAAATCCAGATAGCGACGGTTCCAGGCCACCAGTTTCAGCGACTGGTCGACCACGCTGATGCCCTGGGTGATGTTCTCGATGGCGCCTTGCAGCAACGCACGGTTGAATTGCAGCACCTCCGAGGCTTCGTCGGCGATGCGCACGACGTCTTCCAATTGCATCTCCCGGCCTTCAATGGCGGCTTTTACCACCGCGCGGGTCGAAGAGGCGCCGAGCACACCGGCCAGCAAGCGTTCGGTATGGGCGATCCATTCACTGTCGGCGTTCTGGTTCGGGTTGAAGCCTTTGCCCTGGCGATAGGCAAAGCGGATGAAGCTTTGACGGGCACGTTCTTCGCCGACGAAGCGCGCCGCCAGTTGCAGCAGGTCGTCGATCTGCACTGAAAGCATCGAGCGTGAGCTGGGGCGGGCACTGATTTCCTGGCCGATGAAGCGGCCCGCCTGCCAGTGCTCGGAAACCCGGGTGCGGGACAGCACCGAGACCCAGGCGAACAGCGTGAAGTTGCCTGCCAGTGACAGCACCACGCCCTGGGTCAGCGGGGTGATCGGCAGATTCAGTGGATTGCTGTGCAGCCAGGCCAGGCCCGGGAACGTGCTCAGGGACAGACCGAGGCTATTAGCGGCAATCGGCAGGATCAGGGTGTAGAACCACAGGAACGTGCCCGCCGCGAGGCCAGCGAAAACGCCGCGGCGGTTGGCCTGTTTCCAGTACAGCGCACCGAGCATGGCGGGGGCCAGTTGGGTCACGGCAGCGAAGGCGATCTGGCCGATTGTCGCCAGACTGGCGGTCGAGCCCAGCAGGCGGTAACTGACGTAGGCCAGCAGCAGAATGACCACGATGCTGACGCGGCGCACCGACAACATCCACTGGCGGAACACTTCGAACGGGCGCTCGGCGTTGTTGCGCCGCAGCAGCCACGGCAACAGCATGTCGTTGGACACCATGGTCGACAGCGCCACGCTGGCCACGATCACCATGCCGGTGGCCGCCGATGCGCCACCGATAAATGCCAACAGGGCCAGCGCCGGGTGCGCCTGGGCCAGGGGCAGGCTGATGACGAACGAGTCTGGCAACACCGAGCTGGGCAGCATCATCTGCCCGGCCAGTGCGATCGGCACGACAAACAATGCCGCGAGGGCGAGGTAGGCCGGGAATACCCACTTGGCCAGGCGCAGATCCTGAGGGTCGATGTTCTCGACAACGGTCACGTGGAACTGCCGCGGCAAGCAAATGATCGCCATCATCGCCACGCCGGTCTGCACCACCATCGACGGCCAGTTGATGGTTTCCTTCCAGTACTGTTCGAGTCGCGGCGCCAACATGGCCTGGTCGAACAGGTCGTCGAAACCGTCGTACAGGCCGTAGGTCACGAAGGCGCCGACGGCGAGAAACGCGAACAGCTTCACCAATGATTCGAAGGCGATGGCCATCACCATGCCGCGGTGGTGCTCCGTGGCGTCGAGGTTGCGGGTACCGAAGACGATGGTGAACAGCGCCAGCACTAGCGATACGATCAGCGCAGTGTCCTGGGCGCGGGTGCCCATGGCATCGGCACCGGCGCCGATCAGCAGGTTCACGCCGAGCACAATGCCTTTGAGTTGCAGCGCGATGTAGGGCAACACGCCGACCAGGCAAATCAACGCCACCACCACCGCCAATGACTGGGATTTGCCATAGCGTGCGGCGATGAAGTCGGCGATGGAGGTGATGTTCTCCTGTTTGCTGATCATCACCATTTTTTGCAGGACCCAGGGCGCGCCGAGCAGCAACAGGATCGGCCCGAGGTAGATCGGCAGGAACGACCAGAGCTGTTCGGCGGCCTGGCCCACGGCGCCGAAGAAAGTCCAGCTGGTGCAATAGACCGCCAGCGACAGGCTGTACACCCAGGCACGCACACGCGGCGGCAAGGGCGCGCTGCGACGATCGCCATAGAAGGCGATGGCGAACATGATGGCCATATAGGCCAGGGCGACGACGGCAATCAGCCCGGTGGACAGCGACATGGGGACTCCAGACAAAAGACTCCCGGGCTCCCGCCCGGACAGACAGTCTCGCACGACCGCCAGCGTTAGTCAGTGTCGACCAAGGTCGTGGCGTGGCGGGGTGTCGCAGGGGGATTTTCAGTGTCTGGACTGGCCCCATCGCGAGCAGGCTCGCTCCCACAGGGGCCTGCGAACACAGGGCAAATGTGGGAGCGAGCCTGCTCGCGAATGGTTTTTACTGATCCAGCGCAATCTCGATCAACCGATGCAACTCTTCGACCTCCAGCGGCGCCTCGGCAAACAGGATGCGAAACACCGTCGGCGCGGCGATCAGATTGATCAGCCGATCGACACTGGGCGTGGGCTCATCCGGATAGCGATCCAGAATCGTCTGCAGTTGCCCGCCAATGATCGTCGCGCAATAACCCGGCTTCAGCGCCGCCTGCACGTCGCACAGCATGTTGCGGCCGGGCTCGGAGCTCATCTCGTCCAGGTACTGCTCGGCCCAGGCCCGCACGTCGCCGTGAAGGCTGCCGGTGTTGGCCGGCTCGTTGTCGGGTTGCATGCGGGCGAGGGCGACGTCGGCCAGCAGCGCCGACACATCGCCCCAGCGTCGATAGATGGTGGACGGCGTGACACCCGCACGCGCAGCAATTTGCGGCACGGTTACACTGGCGCGGTCCTGTTCCTCGAGGAGTTGACGCACGGCCGAATGAATCGACTCTTGTACCCGGGCGCTACGGCCGCCGGGGCGTAATGTGGGAGCTGCCATCTTGTGTTTCCTGTATTGCACCGGATCTTGTGGCTGGCATCCGGTCCTGAAAGCCATGCATCGGACCTTAACACAAAGAATTTGCTTTAAGAGGGATCCAGTAGCACACTCCGCAAAAGCAAAAAATTAGCTTTTGCGGAGTGTATCCATGCCCGGTTCTCATTCAAATCGTGCCAGCCTGTGGTTTCTGGCTGTTACCTTGCTCAGTTTCCTGGCGGCTTCCACTGCGCCGACGCCGCTGTATCACCTGTATCAGGAGCAGATGCGGTTTTCGGCCGCGATGCTGACCCTGATTTTTGCCGTCTACGCCCTCAGCCTGTTGGCGGCGTTGCTGACGGTCGGCTCGCTGTCGGATTACCTGGGGCGCAAACCGGTAATCTTTACGGCGGTGATGCTGAACATCCTGGCGATGTTGCTGTTTATCAACGCCGACAGCGTTGCGTGGCTGATCAGTGCCCGGGTGCTGCAAGGGTTTGCCACCGGCATGGCGACTGCCGTGTTGAGTGCAACGTTGCTGGACACCGATCGCCAGCAAGGCCCGTTGGTCAATAGCGTCGCACCCTTGCTCGGCATGGCTCTGGGTGGAATGGGCTGCGGCTTGCTGGCCGAGTTTGCGCCGGCGCCGTTGCACCTGACCTATTGGCTGTTACTTGTTCTGTTCGCGATGCAGGCTGTAGTTGTCTGGCGTTTGCCGGAGAGTGTTACGCGCCAGTCTGGGGCTTGGGCATCATTGCGACCCACCCTGCATGTGCCGGTCCAGGCGCGCGCGACGTTATGGCGGGTGTTGCCGCTCAACACGGCGACCTGGGCGCTGGGCGGTTTTTACGCGTCGCTGGCACCTTCACTGGTGCGCACGGCGACCGGTTCAACGTCGAACCTGATTGGCGGGGCGACCGTCGCCGCATTGACGGTGACGGGCGCGTTGATGATTTTTACCCTGCGCAACCGACCTGCCACCCTGGCGCTGCAGTTGGGTGCCAGTTTGCTGCCGACGGGCCTTGTCCTGGTTTTACTGGGTGTGCATGGCGCCAGCCTGTCGCTGTTTTTCCTTGGCACCCTCGTTGCCGGTTGTGGATTCGGTGCGGGTTTCCTGGGGGCAGTACGCAGTCTGGTGCCGCTGGCCATGCCCCATGAGCGCGCGGGTTTGATGTCGGCGTATTACGTGCTCAGTTACCTGGCGTTCTGCTTGCCGTCGTTGCTGGCCGGAATCCTGACGCGGACGTTCGGCCTGGTCACCACCACCGATGGCTATGGCGTGGTGCTGATCGTCCTGGCCCTCGGCGCGCTGGTCGGCTTGCTGCGTCAGCGTTCTGCCAACGCCTGTGCGGCTAACCCATGAAAGTGGGTTGGCCGTTGGGCCTGTTTGAGTCTATATTTGCATAATAGATAAGATATAGAGATATTACCCGTTATATAGATATTCTATTCGGATCTAACATGGGCTCTACCTCACAAGAGGACAGGAGTTCGCCATGACATGCGCCAATAGCATCAAGCCCGGAATCAAACCTTTCAGTCACTTGCAGCATCCCCGCGAGGTGGTCCGCCAGTTCACCCCCAACTGGTTCGCGGCCACCATGGGCACCGGTGTGCTGGCGTTGGCACTGGCGCAATTGCCGCTCGCCATACCTGCCTTGCACGCCTTCGCCGAAGCCCTCTGGCTGTTCAACATCGCGCTGTTTCTGCTGTTTACGGCGCTATACACGGCGCGTTGGGTGCTGTTTTTCGACGAAGCGCGGCGGATTTTCGGCCACTCCACGGTTTCGATGTTTTTCGGCACCATCCCGATGGGCCTGGCGACCATCATCAATGGCTTCCTGGTGTTTGGCCTGCCGCGCTGGGGCGACGGTGTGATTCACGTCGTCGAGGTGCTGTGGTGGCTGGATGTGGCCATGTCGCTGGCCTGCGGTGTGCTGATTCCCTACATGATGTTCACCCGTCAGGAGCACAGCATCGACCAGATGACCGCGGTCTGGCTGTTGCCGGTGGTCGCGGCAGAAGTGGCGGCCGCCAGCGGGGGCCTGTTGGCGCCGCATCTGGCCGACGCTCAATCGCAACTGGTGGTGCTGGTGACCAGCTACGTGCTCTGGGCTTTTTCCCTGCCGGTGGCCTTCAGCATCCTGACCATTCTGTTGCTGCGCATGGCTCTGCATAAACTGCCCCACGAAAACATGGCCGCCTCGAGCTGGCTGGCCCTTGGTCCGATCGGCACCGGTGCGTTGGGCATGCTGGTACTGGGCGGCGATGCACCGCTGATTTTCGCGGCCAACGGTTTGCCAGGCGTCGGTGAGACTGCTGCAGGATTGGGTCTGGTGGCCGGCATCACCCTGTGGGGCTTCGGTCTGTGGTGGATGCTGATGGCGTTGCTGATCACTGTGCGCTACCTGCGTGCCGGCATTCCTTTCAATCTCGGCTGGTGGGGTTTCACTTTCCCGTTGGGCGTCTATTCTCTGGCGACGTTGAAGCTGGCCAGTACCTTGAACCTGATGTTCTTCAGTGTGTTTGGCTGTGTGCTGGTGGCATTGCTGGCGATGATGTGGCTGATCGTCGGCAAGCGCACGGTGCTGGGCGCCTGGCGCGGCGAGCTGTTTGTCTCGCCGTGCATTGCCGGATTGAAGAAATAACCGGCAAAGTTTAGGTAAGGTGTGGCCTGGATCGACTTTTGATAATCCAATAAGAATCCAGGCCACTCGTTACCTATCATCAGGGACACATGGAAGATGAGTCACCCCTCACAGTTCACCTTGCTGCGCACCCGGCGCTTCCTGCCGTTCTTCATCACCCAGTCCCTCGGGGCGTTCAATGACAACGTGTTCAAGCAGTCGTTGATCCTCGCCATTTTGTACAAGCTGACCATCGAAGGTGACCGCTCGATCTGGGTCAACCTGTGTGCGCTGCTGTTTATCCTGCCGTTTTTCCTGTTCTCGGCCCTGGCCGGGCAATTCGGGGAAAAGTTCGCCAAGGATGCGTTGATCCGCCTGATCAAGCTGGGAGAAATCGCCATCATGGCGGTCGGAGCGGTCGGCTTCCTGTTCGATCACCTGTCGTTGATGCTGGTGGCGCTGTTCGCCATGGGCACCCATTCGGCGCTGTTCGGGCCGGTGAAGTACTCGATCCTGCCACAGGCCCTGCGGGAAGATGAACTGGTAGGCGGCAACGGCCTGGTGGAAATGGGCACATTCCTGGCGATCCTCGCCGGCACCATTGGCGCCGGGATCATGATGTCTTCGGCGCATTACGCGCCGGTGGTGTCCATGGCGATCATCGGCACTGCCGTGCTCGGTTACCTGGCCAGTCGCAGCATTCCCCGGGCGGCGGCCGCGACGCCACAAATGCGCCTGAACTGGAACATTTTCAGCCAGTCCTGGGCCACGTTGAAACTGGGCCTTGGGCAAACGCCGGCGGTATCACGCTCGATTGTCGGCAACTCGTGGTTCTGGTTTGTCGGGGCGATTTATCTGACGCAGATCCCGGCCTATGCCAAGGAATGGATGCACGGCGACGAAACCGTGGTGACGCTGATTCTGACGGTGTTCTCGATCGGCATCGCGTTGGGGTCGATGCTGTGTGAGAAATTGTCCGGGCGTAAAGTCGAAATTGGGCTGGTGCCGTTCGGATCGTTCGGCCTGACTGTTTTCGGCCTGCTGTTGTGGTGGCATTCCGGCTCAATACCGGACAGCGCCGCCGGTCATGGCTGGATCGATATCCTCGGTTTCGGCCACGCCTGGCTGGTGTTGCTCGACATCCTCGGCCTGGGCGTCTTCGGCGGTTTCTACATCGTGCCGCTGTACGCGCTGATCCAGTCACGTACTGCGGAAAACGAACGGGCGCGGGTGATTGCCGCCAACAACATCCTCAATGCGTTGTTCATGGTGGTGTCGGCGATTGTCTCGATCGTCTTGCTGAGTGTGGCCAAGCTGTCGATCCCGCAGCTGTTCCTGGTGGTGTCGTTGCTGAACATCGGCGTCAACGCCTACATCTTCAAGATCGTCCCCGAGTTCACCATGCGTTTCATGATCTGGCTGCTCAGCCATTCCATGTACCGCGTCGAGCACCGCAATCTGGATTTGATCCCCGATGAAGGCGCGGCGTTGCTGGTGTGCAATCACGTGTCATTCGTCGACGCCTTGCTGATTGGCGGCGCGGTACGCCGGCCGATTCGCTTTGTGATGTATTACAAGATCTACAACCTGCCGGTGCTGAACTTCATCTTCCGTACCGCGGGGACGATTCCTATCGCGGGGCGTCAGGAAGACATCCAGATCTACGAAAAAGCCTTCACGCGCATTGCCCGGTATCTGAAGGACGGTGAGCTGGTTTGCATCTTCCCCGAGGGTAAATTGACCGCCGATGGCGAGATCAATGAGTTCAAGGGCGGGTTGACGCGAATTCTCGAGGAGACGCCGGTGCCGGTGATTCCGCTGGCCTTGCAGGGGTTGTGGGGGAGTTTCTTCAGCCGCGATCCGGGCAAGGGACTGTTTCATCGCCTGTGGTCGCGGGTGACGTTGGTGGCAGGGTCGGCGGTGGCGGTTGAGGCAGCGGAGCCGGTGGAATTGCAGCGATTGGTGGGGGAACTGCGTGGGGCCGTTAAATAGTTGTAGTCATTGAAGGCCTCTTCGCGGGCAAGCCCGCTCCTACAGGGATCGCGGGAGTGGTGAAAGTCTCCGACACACCATAAAACCTTGTAGGAGTGAGCCTGCTCGCGATTGGCGGTAGTCGCTTAAGCGCTAACCTTGAGCCCAACCAGCCCGGAAATGATCAACGCCACACTCGCCAACCGCACCAGCGCCATGGATTCGCCAAACAGAATGATCCCGGCGATCACCGTGCCAACGGCGCCGACCCCGGTCCAGATCGCATAGGCCGTACCCAGCGGCAATTCCTTCATTGCAAGGCCGAGCAAGCCAAGGCTGATAGCCATGGCCGCAACGGTCAACACAGTGGGGAGCGGGCGGGTGAAGCCGTCGGTGTACTTGAGGCCGACGGCCCAGCCGACTTCGAACAGGCCGGCGAAAAACAGAATGATCCAGGACATGAAGACCTCCATCGTCTGACGGGGTCGTCCCCTGATTAATGACTCGATCGAGCCGCGAGGTCGTCCTCGCGATGCGCAATATGGTGCCCAACATTGACCGGGTGATCAAGTTTTCGAGTCAATCACTGATCTGTTGCGCCGCCATTTCCCGATCCTGTTTCTCGCTCATGCGGCGGAAATACGTGGAGAGCAATGCCCCGGAAATGTTGTGCCAGACGCTGAACAATGCGCTGGGCACTGCCGCCAGTGGTGAGAAGTGCGCACTGGCCAGGGCCGCGCCCAATCCGGAATTCTGCATGCCGACTTCCAGGGCCAGGGACTTGCGCTGGGCCAGAGGCAGCTTGAACAGGCGCCCGGTGAAGTAACCCAGCAGGTAGCCAAAGCTGTTGTGCAGCATGACCACGGCCATGATCAACAGGCCGGACTCGGCAATCTTGGCCTGGCTGGCGGCGACGACTGCGGTGACGATGATCACGATGCTGATCACCGACACCAGCGGCAAAACGTCCACGGCGTGGCGAACCTTGTCGGCGAGCACCCGTTGGGCAACCACGCCCAGCACAATCGGCAGCAGCACCACTTGCAGGATCGACCAGAACAACTCCATGAATGACACCGGCAACCAGGCCGAGGCCAGCAGCCAGATCAGGGCTGGGGTCAGCAGCGGGGCGAGGAGGGTGGTGACGGCGGCGATGGCCACCGACAGCGCCAGGTCGCCACGGGCCAGCCAGGTCATCACGTTCGACGAGGTGCCGCTTGGGCAGCAGCCGACCAGAATCACGCCGACGGCGATTTCCGGCGGCAAGTGGAACACTTGGCAGAGCAACCACGCCACGCCGGGCATGATCACGAAATGTGCAACCACGCCCAGGGCCACGCGCCATGGATGGCGAGCGACTTCGGCGAAGTCTTCGAGTTTGAGGGTCAGGCCCATGCCGAACATCACCAGCCCCAGCAAGGGCACGATGGCGCCTTTGAGACCGAGGAACCACGCCGGTTGCAGAAACGCCACGACAGCGAAAATCAGTACCCAGTAGGCGAAGGTGTTGCCGACAAAACGACTCAATGCAGCCAGTGCGCGCATGGCTTGATCCTTGTTATGTGAAAGCGTTAGGGAGCTAAGCATACGCTGCTCGCAAAAAAAGATCGCAGCCTGCGGCAGCTCCTACAAGGAAACGCATTCCAGATGTAGGAGCTGCCACAGGCTGCGATCTTTTTACAGAGTCTAACGATTCAGGCGATCAGATGCCTTGCGGAGTCTCTTCGCCACCCAGCGCTTCAACCAGCGCCGGCAGGAAGTCGCCGAAAGTCAGCATCATCAGGGTGAAGCTGGCGTCCAGTTGGCCCAGGGCTTCGTCGCCGCCGTCCTGTTCCGCCTGGTCTTGCAGCAGGTCTTCGAATTTCAGGCGCTTGACCACCATTTTGTCGTCGAGGACGAACGACAGTTTGTCCTGCCAGGCCAGGGACAGTTGAGTGACCACTTTGCCCGTGCTCAGGTGCAGCTGGATTTCTTCGCTGGTCAGGTCCTGGCGCTTGCAACGCACAATGCCGCCGTCTTCGTGGGTGTCGCGCAGTTCGCACTCGTCCAGCACGAAGAAATCGTCCGCGGCTTTCTGGGTGGTGACCCACTCGGTCATGGTCGCGGTCGGGGACATCTTCACGGTCAGTGGACGCACCGGCAGGGTGCCGATCACTTCGCGCAGGGTCGACAGCAAGTCTTCGGCGCGTTTCGGGCTGGCCGAGTTGACCAGGATCAGGCCCTGTTTCGGCGCGATGGCGGCGAAGGTCGACGAGCGGCGGATAAAGGCGCGGGGCAGGAAGGCCTGGATGATTTCATCCTTGATCTGATCGCGCTCCTTCTTATAGACCTTGCGCATTTGCTCGGCTTCGATCTCTTCGACCTTTTCTTTGACCGCGTCACGCACGACGCTGCCCGGCAAAATACGTTCTTCCTTGCGGGCGGACACCAGCAGGAAGTCACCGCTGACGTGTACCAGTGGCGCATCTTCGCCTTTGCCGAACGGCGCGACGAAACCGTAGGTGGTCAACTCCTGGCTTGCACATGGGCGCGCCAGTTTGGTGGCCAGTGCAGTTTCCAACGCCTCGGCATCAACAGGCAGATCTTGGGTCAGGCGATAGATAAGCAGGTTTTTGAACCACATGGGGTGAGTCTCTCCTTTATACAAAGGGGGGCATTATTGTCTTCGCCGTGCCATAGGCCAACCTTTCTCTAAGCCTTTGGAAGGCCTCGGAAAATTATTTTAAAAAGTGCTTGCCAGAGGTTGGGTCGCTCCGTAGAATGCGCGCCACACCGAAGCGAAGGGTGATTAGCTCAGCTGGGAGAGCGTCTGCCTTACAAGCAGAATGTCGGCGGTTCGATCCCGTCATCACCCACCATTCGTTTCAAGTGTTACGCGCAGCGGTAGTTCAGTCGGTTAGAATACCGGCCTGTCACGCCGGGGGTCGCGGGTTCGAGTCCCGTCCGCTGCGCCATATTCGGTAACCTGGAACACTGAACGCCAGGTCACCACGGAAAAACCCGCTAACGCGGGTTTTTTTCTGTTCCAAGTTTGTATGTTGTTCCTGCGGGTTGCATCGTTTCACCGGTTTTTAGATTTTTTTGAAAAAAACTTCAAATAAATCAACACTTTATAAAAACCTGTGGCATAATGTGCCCCGCAACGAAGGTAAAGGGTGATTAGCTCAGCTGGGAGAGCGTCTGCCTTACAAGCAGAATGTCGGCGGTTCGATCCCGTCATCACCCACCACTTTCAACGCTACGCGCAGCGGTAGTTCAGTCGGTTAGAATACCGGCCTGTCACGCCGGGGGTCGCGGGTTCGAGTCCCGTCCGCTGCGCCATATTCGGTAACCTGGAACGCTGAACGCCAGGTCACCACAGAAAGCCCGCCTTGTGCGGGCTTTTTGCTGTCCGGGATTTGGCTTTCCTCGCTCTCTGTAGGAGCGAGCTAGCTCGCGAAGGTCGTGAACGATAACGCGTAAATTCAGATGCCCAGCGGCGCCCATGGCTTCTTCGCGAGCAAGCTCGCTCCTACAGTCCGGCATTGCGCCTGTGGCGGTAGTCGCTGACGGCTTCATACACGGCCTTGCGCAAGCGATTGATACCGCCGATGGGGCGGTGTGCTTCCACGCCGAACCAGGGATTGAACGACTGGTTGTCGCATTGCAGGTTCAGCGCCGGTGTATCGAAGTCCTGCGCCGGCACGTTGATCCGCGCCACCGTCTCGAAGGGCGCATCGCTTTCGCGCCACTCAATGCTGGTGTCTTCAATCGGCATGTACTTGTTGGCGTCCTGTCGCTGGATTTGCAAGACGAAACACGCGGGTACCCGATCGGTTGACAGCTGTTGATTCAGCGCATTGCGCAGGAAGTTCGGCAGCTTGCGATTTTGTTCCGGCAGGCTGTAGGCCGGGCAACTGTCCGGATCGGGTGCAACCCGGAACTTCGCATTGGCTTCACCGAATTTGTAGGGTGAAACCGAAAAGTACGTCGTCCGGGTTGGGCTTGGCGGGGCAGGGGACAGCGTCGCCAGGGCGATAAACAGGTGGCGAACCTGCCAGGTGCGTGGATCCCGGCCGGGGAAGAAAGCCATCATCTTTTTACCGTCGGCCTGGGCGGCGACGTTCTGACGGTATTCGGCGACATTACTGACAAAGAAGTTCGGGTGGCTGAACATTACAAAGTCCTGTTCGCCTCGCCCCTGCTGATCGCTCAACAGTTGTTTGCCTGGAACATCGAACAGTTTGATCGCCATGCCCCGGGCATCGCGAATGCTATCGAACTGCGGGTAGGCATTGCCGTTGGACAGGCGCATCGTCGCTTGCCAGGTTTTGCCCGGCTCGCTGAACACGCCCTGGCGCAGTTCGCCTGGCAGTTCCGGCAGCACTTGGACCTCAGCCTTCACACAACCGTGGGCCTTGGCATGGGCATCTCGCAGGTAGCGGGTGCTTTCGCGGTGCTGATCGACGATGCGTACGGCAGTCTGGATGATGTCCTGGGTCATCGCTGCCTCACCATCCGCAATCAGCTCCTGCGCCGAGACAGGCCCGCGATGCTGCCAGGCAAACCAGGCGCTGGCCAGGGCCCAGCCAAGCACACCGAGACCCAGCAGCCACAGCAACAGCTTGCCGAGAAAGGCGCCCAGGCGCAGCCAGAGAGTTATCAGCATGGGAAAGTCCTTTTGGCTGAGACTGTGGTCATGGCAATTGCGCTTCCAGCGGGCCGCCCAGCACTTTCAGATATTCCAGCAGTGCCCGGCGTTCTTGCGGCTGCAACCCGCGGCCAATCACGCCATTGCCGAGTTTGCCGGCACGGAATTCATGACCGCTGTTGTGGTTGCCGGTGATTTGCGTGTCGAACAGAAAAGCGTTGTTGAAGGCTTCGGTGCGATATCCCAGATGCTGTGGGTCGAATTCGAAAGTGCCTTTGTAGAACGTGGTCGCACGCTCATCCTGAGGCGACAGCAATTGATAAATGTTCGGTACCGAACCGTTGTGCAGAAACGGCGCTGTCGCCCATACACCCGCCAGTGGCCTGGCCTTGTACGAACGCAATTCGCGCACGCCGATTGGCAGGCCGAAACCGTCCATTTCAGCACGCTCGGCAGGGGTGATATTGGCGTCTTGATATGCACGGTCCTGGACATAGGCGGTGACATAGGCCAGCCCCTTGGCCACGGACATCTTGCTCAGGTCCAGCGGTTCGGTGGGTTTTGGCTCCACGTCAAGGTTTTCCAGCTCCGCCTGCTTCCATTGCAGCGCAGTCAGGTCGAAGCGGTGGTCGGCGATGTTGTTGGCCGCGCCGGGGTCTGTGCCAATGTAATCCACCGGGAGCATTTTCAGATGCTGAACGTATCGCCCGTCGCCCTGGGTGTTGTGCGGTACATGACAACCCGCGCAGTTTTCGGCGAACAAGGCGCGCCCCCTTGCTGCCAGAGGTTTGTCGACCGCGCCCAACAGATCTTCCGGCCAGGCTGGAGGCTTGAGTCGTTGCAGGGTTTCTTCGATCAGGTGCAGGTCGCGCACACGGACACTGGAGGGATAGCGGGCATCGCCCATCAGTGGCTGGTCGTTCTTGTCGAAGAAGTTCAGCGTGGCGCCGACACCCAACGCTTCGCCGATGTTGCGCGCCATCGGTTGTTTCGCCGAACCGTTCCACTGCACCCATTCGAACGTCCACATGTCCCACAACTGCGGATAGTCAACGGGGGCATTGGCCACGCGGTAGTTGTCGGGGGAAATCGCATCACCGAAGCTGGCGTTGGCAATGCGACCGAAGGCGTCTGTGCGCCCGGGGCCTTCCTCGGTCGGATAGAGCCCGCGATGGGTGTCGTTCCAGGCCACCTTGAGGAACGTATCGAGTGAGGATTTGAATTCTTTGCGCAACTGTTGGTGGCGGGCGTCGTAGTCCTGGCCCAGCACATTGCGTGCGAAACGTTCGAACTTCCACGGGTTGTAGTAAGTCGAGGTCAGGCTGGCCACCAGTGCTTGTCCGAAACTGCCCCCTTTGAGTGTAGGAACACTGGACGGCAGGACGTGCTGCGCCGAGCCGCCGTCGATACGCACGGCTTGACCCTTGAAACGCAGTTCACCGGTGTGGCAGGCCGCGCAGGTGACATCCAGAAACACATCCGGGCTCCCCGTATTCTGGTGCCGGGTAAAGCCTGCCGGGAGGTTGCCGGGGTTATTCGGTGTCGGTTTCTGGTCGGGGTCCACCAGGAAACCGAAGCGGGCGAGGTACTCGGGGGCGGCGAAGCGTTGCTGCGAGAAGGGCAGTTCGAGGGCGGTGAACCAGTCATAGCGCAAGCCTTTGACCTGTGTGCCCTGGGGTGTGAAGTAATAGGTCTCGCGATCCGTGGCGCTCCATTGCTCCAGGTAATGCACCTGTTGTGGAGGCGACCAGGCCGGCAATTTCGGGTTGGCGACGTAGTAAAGAACCACGGACATGACCAGCCCGAGCAGTACTGCGATGAGAACCAGCAAGCGAAAGAAGAGGCGCAAGATAAACGTCCTTGTCGAATGATCATGCCGTTATGCCCGAGTACCCGAGGTGCGGCAAGAGGCCATTACACCAGATGTTGTAGGTTCAGGAATCAGTCTGCGTCGGAACAAGATGAAAGAAGCTTCATCAGCCGAATTGTGAATTGCGTTTTAAACACCTGAACTTATCAATTGTTTCCGGCTCTCATGCCGGTAGCCATTGGTCGTGGCGGCCTGATAAGCTCGCGGCTTTACTCGATTGCCCTTTAGGCGCATGAACAAGGAAATAGCATGAAACAGCATCGGTTGGCGGCGGCGGTGGCCCTGGTTGGCCTGGTACTCGCGGGTTGTGATTCGCAGACCAGCGTAGAGCTGAAAACTCCGGCGCAAAAAGCTTCCTACGGCATTGGCCTGAATATGGGCAAGAGCCTGGCTCAGGAAGGCATGGATGACCTGGATTCCAAAGCTGTAGCCCAGGGCATCGAAGACGCGGTCGGCAAGAAAGAGCAGAAGCTCAAGGACGAAGAACTGGTTGAGGCGTTCGCCGCGCTGCAAAAGCGTGCCGAAGAACGCATGGCCAAGATGAGCGAAGAGTCGGCCGCTGCCGGCAAGAAATTCCTCGAAGAAAACGCCAAGAAAGCCGGCGTGACCACCACCGCTTCGGGCTTGCAGTACGAAGTCGTGCAGAAAGCCGATGGCCCTCAGCCAAAGCCGACTGACGTAGTGACCGTTCACTACACCGGCAAGCTGACCAATGGCACCGTATTCGACAGTTCCGTCGAGCGCGGCAGCCCGATCGATCTGCCGGTCAGCGGTGTGATCCCGGGTTGGGTCGAAGGCCTGCAACTGATGCACGTTGGCGAGAAGTACAAACTGTACATCCCTGCTGATCTGGCTTACGGCGCTCAAAGCCCGAGCCCGGCGATTCCGGCCAACTCGGTGCTGGTATTCGACCTGGAACTGCTGGCCATCAAGGATCCGGCAAAAGAAGACGACGCAGCCAAGTAATCGGCGCCTGCTTCGATAACAACGCCTCGCTTTTGCGGGGCGTTGTTGCATCTGGCGTTTGGCACGGGTAAACAAAACGAACAGACGCTCCAGGCCGGAGTCTCAGGCATAGTAGGCGTTGGCGTTAGACGTACAAGTCCGCCAAGTCAATGAAATTATAGGTTTTTTTTGATGGGTAAAAAACGCCCGATCTGAACGGAGGCMTTGTAAAACGGGGCTTGCAGCGATGAAAAGCAGCTCTGTTCACAAGGTTATCCACAATTTGTGTGGATAACATTTTAACGGGAGGAGTCATGAAAGCACCCTGGAATTTCGCTCGTTTCCTGCCGATGGCCGGACGCCTGCTGGCACGCGGCCGATTGCCGACCCTGTTGTTCGCAGTCGCCAGCAAGGGCGCGAGCCAGGGCAACCGACTGGGCAAACTCAAGGATGACTTGAAGCTGTTGCAGGCACTCTGCCTGGCCTACTGGCGTGGTGAATATCGCGCCATCAGCCCCAAGGCGCTGGTTTCGGTCGTCGCGGGCCTGATGTACTTCCTCAGCCCGGTGGATGCGATCCCGGATTTCATTCCAGTGTTCGGCATGCTCGATGACATCGCGGTATTGGCGTGGCTTATGAAAGTGCTCGACAACGAACTCAATGCCTTCCGCGTCTGGCGCAAACGCCAGGTGCCGGAGAAGCTCGCGGTGGTTGAGCGCCTGCCTGATACCCCCGAGCAACTGCAACTTCAAGGCCCGAAAAAACACTGAGCCGATTTCGACCTGTTCACAGATTGATACCCCCCGCGACCTTGGCCGCTGTTAGGATTACACTTCTAGGGAAAAGTGCCGACTCGCTAAGTGTTGTTGTCCTACGGGGTAGTCATGGATATTCAGATAATTACACGCGAAGGCGAGCCCGAATATGCGGTTCTGCCATGGGCTCAGTATCAGGCGTTACTGAAAGCAGCAGGCATCAAGGAGCAAGCGTTACCTGAAGCCACGAAGCTTCAGACGGCAACACCAGACGCGATTCTTCCGGGTCTGGATCAACTACGCAGTTTGCGCGAAGGAAAGGGCATCGCCATCGAGGCGCTGGCCCGCACGGTAGGCATCAGCCCGTCTTACCTGGCCATGATCGAAAGTGGCGAACGTCTGCCCGACGCCGCGATTCGTCGCAGCCTGGCCTGGGAATTGACGGTGCCGGGGTGGAGGGATGAATCGTGAGCGTACGCATCAGTCGTCAACATTGGGACGGATTGCTGGGCGAACTGGATCAGGCGCGTCGTCAGCGCCATCTCCTGACTTATCGGGCATTACTGGAACGTTTGCAGTTGCCGACACCGGCCATGCAAACCCTGACAGCGGCCCTTGAGCATTTGGCGGCCCTGGACGCCAGGGCGGAGCAGCCATTGCGCAGTTCACTGGTGATCAGTCAGGGCGCCAGCCGCTTGCCGCGCACCGGATTCTTTGAATGTGTCGAGCGTCTCGGGCGTTTTTCCGGGCCGTCAGACGGCGTTGCCGCCGCGTCCTGGCATGCTTCGGAAGTGGTGCGGGTGTTCGAGTACGAATACCCGGAATCGGCCGAGGCCTGAGTGTTTTTGCGACTCAAGGCGCGGGCCGGATACTGGCTCGCGCGCCGGTTGTTTCACTGGTCGTGGTTTGTCCGTCAGCCACGTGGCTGGCGCTGGCTCGAAGGCCAGTTCGCCCGCATGGCCAACCTGGGCGATGTCGGCGCCCAGAGCTTCTATGGGCACATCCTGACGTTTCGCGGCGTCGGCCTCGGGGCTCGTGAGGAGGGCGTGCGTTTGTTGCGCCTGGCGGCGTTGGCGGGCGATGGAAAGGCGGCGTATCAAGTGGGCGTGATCAGTCTGGCCGGAACGACGAGCAAGGCTCCGGACCCGGTCGAAGCGGCGCGATTCTGGGCGATCGCGGCGAAGGCCGGGCATCCGTTGGCGCCGATCAAGCTCGAAGAGCTGAAGTCTTCCTCGGCGCCTCGTTGATTGGACAGATGCCGAAAAGCTCCCTTATCGATACCCGGAAACGAGCACCTCATCTACAGTCGAAACCACCAGGCTATCAATCACATGCACGCTAGACCCTTGCACATTCTTCGCATGGTGCTTGGCCTGTGATGCTATCTCGGCCAACTGGCTCGCATCGAGTTGTTCACAGGCCTGTGGATGCAGATGCACCACCCCGATCGACAGTGACAACAGCGCAAACTCCTGACGCACGCCCTGGCGGTTCGGTGCGACAAAGCAGCCGGCTTCCAGGTGCTCGCTACGGTAGAAACGTCGGCACTGGCTCTGGAAGTCGTCGAGCAACTGGTTCAAACGTTTGCGCCAGTCTTCCGGGCCGAGCACCAGCAGGAAGTCATCACCACCGATGTGGCCGACAAAGTCGCGGGCCGGGTCGACGCGGTCGTTCAGGCATTGCGCCAGGCACAGCAGGACTTCGTCGCCGCGGCCGTAGCCGTAGATATCGTTGAAAGGCTTGAAACTGTCGATGTCCACGTAGCAGATCACCGATTCCCGTTGCTGTTGCAGCAGTCGTGTCAGGCATTGCTGGATCGGCACGTTGCCCGGCAGCAAGGTCAACGGGTTGGCGTATCGGGCCTGCTGGATCTTCAGTTCCGTGATCAACTTGAGCACGTCAATCACCCGGCCAAGCCCGAGATAGCCGCCATTGAGCGTGATGATGAAATCCTCCTCGATACGCTGGCGGGCACGGCTGGTGATCAAGCGGCTGACCTGTTGCAGGGACTGGCTCAGCTCGACGGCGAGGAAGTCATCGTTCATCAAGCGGCTGATGGGCTTGCGGGCGAACAAGTCGGTGGCAAAGGGCTTGAGCAGGACGTCGGAGAGCGAATGACGATGAACAATGCCGCAGGGCTGACCCTGTTCATCCAGGACCGCCAGCGAGTTCAGGTTGGCCTGGCGGCGAAAGGCTTCGAGCACAGTGGCGGTCGGGGTGTCGCGGTTCACTGCGGGTTGCTCGTTGAGCAGGGCGCTGAGGTCGCTGCCGTCTTCGCTCAGTACAACGGCGATGCTGTCCTGTCGGGGTATCATTGCCCGGGCATCCCGCGGTGGGTGTTCCTGGGGGCGGCAGAGCAGGTAGCCCTGCACCAGGTCCACACCCATTTCGGTCAGCACCGTGAGCTCTTCCGGTAGTTCGATACCTTCGGCGATGACTTGCGCCCGCGAGGCCTTGGCGATTTGCAGGATCGAGCCGACGAACTCGCGCTTGAGCGCATCCTGATGAATGCCATCAATGAAGTGCCGGTCAATTTTCACGTAGTCCGGCCGCAGTTCAGACCACAACCGCAAACTCGAATAGCCCGCCCCCAGATCATCCAGCGCAATCGAAAACCCCATCGCCCGATAGTGATGCAGGGCGGTTTGCAGCAGCTGGAAATCATCCGTTGGCGTTTGTTCGGTCAACTCGATGACCACCTGGTTCGGAGGGATGCCGAAGTCTTGCAGCAGTTGCAAGGTGCGCCCCGGTTGATGGGCCGCTTCAAGCAGGGATTCCGGGGATACGTTAAGGAACAACAGGCCAGGCAATTGCTGTTCATTGAAGCGTCGGCAAGCGCTCTCGCGGCAGGCAATTTCCAGCTCGCTCAGACGTCCGGCCTGGCGGGCGACGGCGAACAGGGCGACAGGGGAGTGCAGAGGGCTGTTGGACGGGCCGCGACTGAGGGCTTCGTAGCCGAGAATACGCCGTTCAGAGAGGCTGATGATCGGCTGGAACAGGCTGTGCAAACCGCCTTGAGTCAGGATCGAGCTCAATGCACTCAGCTGTTCGGTTGTGGTCATGGCGATCTCTGGCGATAAAAAAAGGACCGGGCGTGCCCTTGGTAAAGAGCACGGCCGGTCCTTTATTTCACGACAGAGTGATGACTGTTTGATGACGCTCCGGGGAGCATCAGTATTAAATTGCCATCAGTTGTGTGTAGAAACTCAGTGCTTGGCCACTGCCGTGTTGAGTTTCAGGTAGTCCAGCAGAATCCGCCCGGTTTCGCTCAGGTAGGCGTCGTCTTCCGGTTTGGTTTTATCATCTTCGGCCGCAATAACGTCCTCGTCTTCTTTCTTCAGCTCTTTGAGTGGTTCTTCGCCCTTGGCTTTGCGACGGATGTTTTCCATGGTCAGCTGTTTGGCTTCGATGTCGGCGTGCTGCGCACGACGCTCGGCTTCATTGAGGCTGACGGTTTTTTCCAACATCAGTTTCTGCGCCAGGGCCAGCTTGTCGCGGATGAATACGAACTCTGCATCCTTGGCCGTACGCACGTCATGCTCGGACTTGAGCTGCGAAATGTACGGCTTGAACGGATCCAGCGCAGGCTTGATGGCGGCCTTGATGGTGTCCCATGGCATGGCTTCCGGCAGGGCGCTTTCACCGATTTCCTTGGTGTCGATGATCGACGGGTAATCGATGTCCGGCAAGACGCCCTGATGCTGGGTGCTCTGCCCGGAAACCCGGTAGAACTTGGCCAGGGTCAGTTTCAGTTCGCCATGATTGAGCGGCTGAATGGTCTGCACGGTGCCTTTGCCGAAGGTCTGGCCACCGATGATCAGTGCGCGGTGGTAGTCCTGCATGGCGCCGGCAAAAATCTCTGATGCCGAGGCGGACAAGCGGTTGACCAGCAACGCCATCGGGCCTTTGTAGAATGCGCCCGGGTTTTCATCTTCCAGGACATCGACGCGGCCATCGGCGTTACGCACGAGCACGGTCGGGCCTTTGTCGATGAACAGGCTGGTCAGCTCGGTGGCCTCTTGCAAGGAACCGCCGCCGTTGTTACGCAGGTCGATGACCACGCCGTCGACTTTCTCTTTCTGCAACTCGGTCAGCAGTTTCTTGACGTCGCGGGTGGTGCTCTTGTAATCCGGGTCGCCGGCACGGAAGGCCTTGAAGTCCAGATAGAACGCCGGGATTTCGATAATGCCGAGCTTGTAGTCCTTGCCGTCCTGCTTCAGGTTCAAGACCGATTTCTTCACGGCCTGATCTTCGAGCTTCACCGCTTCACGGGTGATCGGCACGATCTTGGTGGTCTGGTCGTTCGGCGCATTGCTGGCCGGGATGACTTCCAGACGCACTACGGTGCCCTTCGGACCACGAATCAGCTTGACCACTTCGTCCAGGCGCCAGCCCACCACATCGACCATTTCCTTGTTGCCCTGGGCAACGCCGATGATCTTGTCGGCCGGTGCAACCTGCTTGGTCTTGTCCGCCGGACCTGCCGGCACCAGGCGTACGACTTTCACCTGGTCGTTATCGCTCTGCAACACGGCGCCGATGCCCTCGAGGGACAGGCTCATGTTGATGTCGAAGTTCTCCGCATTATCCGGCGACAGATAGTTGGTGTGCGGGTCGTAGGACATGGCGAAGGTATTGATGTACGCCTGGAAGATGTCTTCCGCGCGGGTCTGGTCCAGGCGTGCCAACTGGTTCTTGTAGCGCTTGGTCAGGGTTTCCTGGATCTGCTTGGGCTCTTTGCCGGCGATCTTCATCCGCAGCACTTCGTCCTTGACGCGTTTGTGCCACAGGTCGTCGAGTTCTGCGGTGGATTTGAGCCAAGGAGCGTCCTTGCGGTCGATCAGCAAGGTTTCCTTGGTGGTGAAGTCCATCTTGTCGACGCCTTTGCCCAGCTCGGCAAGGGCGAAGTCCAGACGCGCCTTTACGCGGTCCAGGTAGCGCTTGTAGATGGTGAACCCGGCGTTCAGGTCGCCACTCTTGAGGAAATCGTCGAACTGCGTCTTCCACTTGTCGAATTCGGCAATGTCGCTGGCCATGAAGTAGCTGCGCGACGGATCCAGCAGCTTGAGGTAGCTGTCGTAGATGATCACCGAGCGCGCGTCATCGAGTGGCGGCTTGCTGTAGTGGTGGCGTTTGAGCAACTCCACGACGTTCAGGCTGGCGATCACTTCGTCACGATCGGGTTGAAGATTGTCCCAGCTATTGGCTGCGAATGTATTGCTCGACATCGGCAGCAAGCCGATACCGATGAATAAGGCGAGGGCAGTGCTGGGGAACAGATGCTTCATGCTGATTCGACGCGGGGACAATTGATAACGCATATTAGGCCGTCTTTGAAGTCGCCGGATCTTTGGGAACCGGTCGCATAATGCAAAAAGCCCGACGCTATAGCTTCGGGCTCAGTCCAGACTCACTATGGAGGCACTGTGAAAGCATTGCAAGGCGTTGACGGTCGAGTGGTGTGGGTTGATGAGGCGAGTCCTGCGTGCGATGTAGGACAAGTTCGTATTCGAGTGGCCGCAGCGGGCCTCAATCGCGCCGATTTGTTACAGAAAGCCGGCCTTTATCCGCCGCCGCCAGGGGCCAGCCAGGTGCTTGGTCTAGAGTGCTCGGGCGTGATCAGCGAGGTGGGCGCCGGGTCCTCCTGGCAGATTGGTGATCGGGTTTGCGCCTTGCTGGCCGGGGGCGGCATGGCCGAAGAAGTGGTTGTCGACGGGCGGCATGTATTGCCGGTTCCCGACGGAGTGTCACTGGTCGAAGCGGCAGCACTGCCCGAAGTCTATGCAACGGTCTGGCTGAATTTGTTTCAACTGGCTGCGCTCAAGCCGGGTCAGAAAGTTCTGCTGCACGCCGGAGCAAGTGGAATTGGTTCAGCGGCTATTCAGCTGTGCAAGGCCTTCGGTAACCCGTGCTGGGTCAGCGTCGGCTCCGCCGAACGACTGGCGTACTGCGAAGCGCTGGGCGCCCAGGGCGGCGTGGTGCGCGATGGTGATCTGGAGAGCCTGCGGGATCTGGGGCCGTTCGACGTGATTCTCGACCCGGTGGGCGGCAATTATGCGGCATTGAACCTCAAGTTGCTCGCGCAGGATGGCCGTTGGGTGTTGATCGGTCTGATGGGCGGGCGCGAGGCCAAGCTGGATCTGGCCCAGGTGCTGGCCAAGCGTGTGCAGTTACTGGGCTCGACCCTGCGCAGCCGTGGTGATCAGTTCAAGGCGGATCTATTCAGTGATCTCGGTCAGCATGTGTGGCCGTTGTTCGCCGAAGGGCGGTTGAGCCCGCAACTGGCCAAAGCTTTTCTGGTCAAGGATGCCGAGGCGGCGTTTGCCGAGCTGGCGAGTAATACCGTGGCGGGGAAGGTGGTGTTGGTGATTGATGAAAGCTTGAGCTGATATCGGGTTGGCTTTGAAAAGATCGCAGCCTGCGGCAGCTCCTACAGGAGATTGTATTCCCATGTAGGAGCTGCCGCAGGCTGCGATCTTTTCGGTTACTTCCAGAGATGTATCGGCCAGCCAGCCTTTTCAGCCTGCTCGCGCAGCACTGGATCGGGGTTGACCACGTGGGGAAAATCCACCTTCAGTAACAACGGCAGATCGTTGCGTGAGTCGGAATAGAAACTCGCGCCTTCGAGGTTTTCCTCCTCTGCATCCAGCCATTCCAGCAAGCGGGTGATCTTGCCTTCGCGGTAGGTCAGGGTGCCGACGGTATGGCCGCTGTAAGCGCCGTGGGCGACTTCCAGTTCGATGCCCAGAATCTCGTCGATGCCCAGGCGTTCGGCGATGGGGCCGACCAGGTGGGTGCCCGAAGCGGAGATCACCAGAATCCGGTCACCGGCCTTGCGATGCGCCGCGATGGTTTTGGTGGCGTCGCTGAAGATGATCGGTTCGATGAAGTCTTCCACCCATGGGCCAACCAGATGCTCGACCTCTGCGGGCGTGCGACCGATCAACGGTTCCAGGCTGAAGGCCATGTAGTCCTCCATCGCCAGGTGGCCGCGGCCGTAGGCATCCATCAGTTCCTTGTCGCGACGCAGGAACGATTCGCCATCGACCCAACCGAGGCGGACCATTTGCTCGCTCCACAGTGAGGCGCAGTCGCCGTGGATCAGGGTTTCGTCCAGATCAAAAATTGCCAGGGCCATCAGTGCAGTTCTCTCTTCAGCGTCAGCAAAGTCATCAGGCTACCTCACACAAGGCCGTCGGATCGATGGAAAGCGCCAGGCGCTGACCATCGGGATGCAGGTCGGCCGCCGAGCGGTTCAGAACGTCCACCACCAATTCCACGCCCCGGGCTTCGACCCGGTAGCGAATCACGTTGCCCAGCAGGCTGTGGCTACGCACCTGCGCGTCCAGTTCGCCATTGAGGCTCAGTTCGATGGCTTCCGGGCGGATGGCGATGCGCTTGCTGATCGGTCGCTGCAGCAGTTTGGAGGCACTGTCGGCGTCCAGCAGGTTGTAGTTGCCGATGAAGCCTGCCGCGAATACATCTACGGGCGCGGTGTAGAGGGTTTCGGCGTCGCCGCTTTGTACGATTTTTCCCTGATTCATCAGGAAAATCCGGTCAGACATGGTCAGGGCTTCTTCCTGATCGTGTGTGACGAAAATCGTGGTCAAGCCCAGCTCGCGCTGGATCTGACGGATCTGTTCGCGCAGGTGCTTGCGAATCCGCGCGTCCAGGGCTGACAACGGTTCGTCGAGCAGCAACAGGCGTGGCCGGGTCACCAGGGAGCGGGCGAGGGCGACGCGCTGGCACTGGCCCCCCGAGAGCTGATGCGGGTAACGCGCGGCAAAGTCATTGAGCTCCACCAGTCTGAGCACTTCCGCGACGCGTTTGCGGCTGTCATCGGCATTGACCTTTTGCATGCGCAGGCCAAAGGCGACGTTTTGCTCCACGGTCATGTTGGGGAACAACGCATAGCTCTGGAACACCATGCCGATCCCGCGTTTCTGCGGGCTCACCGGCACGATATCGACGCCATCGAGCAGGATTTTGCCGCCATCCACCGAGGTCAGGCCGGCGATGCAGCGCAGCAGGGTGGATTTGCCGCAACCGGAGGGGCCGAGCAGGGTGACGAACTCACCTTTCTGGACTTCGCAGTTGATGTCGCTGAACACCGTGGTGCCTGCGAAGCTTTTCTGAAGATGTTGGACGCTGACATAGCTCATTCGCTTTTGTCCCTGTTCAAGATATTGGCAATCCAGGTCAGAACCAGCACAAAGAAGAAGTAGGAAATCACCAGCGCACTGGTGAAATGACCGCTGCTGTTGCGCATGTTGTTGAGGTAGACCTGCAGGGTTTCGTAGCGGGTGCCGACAAGGATGTTGGCGAACACGAACTCACCGAACAGGAACGAGAACGACAGCAGCAACGCCACCATCAGGCCCTTGCGCAGGTTCGGCAGCACCACCAGGAATGCGGCTTGAAAGGTGCTGGCGCCGAGCAACTGGGCGGCGTCCATCAGGTCGCGCAGGTTGATCGCTTGCAGGTTGTTGGTGATCGCCCGGTACATGAACGGCAGCGCCACGGTGAAGTAGCAACCGATCAGGATCCACGGCGTCCCGACCATGGCGAACGGTCCGGAACCATAGAGCTGCAACAGCCCCACCGACGACACCACCGGCGGTACGGCGAAGGGCAGCAGGATCAGGATGTTCATCAGCGCGTCGAGTTTCGGGAAGTGGTAATGCACCACGAACAGCAGCGGCAGAATCAGTACTACTGAAAGAATCAACGAACCGACGCAGACCAGCAATGATTGCCCGAACGCTTGCAGGAAGCGCGGATCGCTCCACAGCTGGATGTACCACTTGAGGGTGAAACCGCTGGGCAGAATGGTCGCCGACCAACTGCTGGCGATCGAGTAGATCAGCGTGCCGGCCAGCGGCAACAGCAGGATGGCAAACAGCAAGTACACCACGACGCGGTGGTAGACACCGGCGGGCCCCAATTCAGCGCGAGACATGGTAGCTCCTCTTCAACAGCAGCTGATGCACGATGGTCACCAGGGTCATCAAGGCCACCAGCACCACGGCCAGGGCGCTGGCCAGGTTCGGGTCCAGGGAAATGTCGCCGGAGACCATCGCCGCAATACGGATCGTCAGCACGTTGAAGTTGCCGGTGGTCAGGGCGTACACCGTGGCGTAGGCGCCGAGGGCGTTGGCCAGCAGGATCACGAAAGTGCCGAGCAGCGCAGGCGTCAACACCGGTAAACCGATGTGTCGCCAGAATTGCCAGCCGCTGGCGCCGAGCAGTTCGGCGGACTCACGCCAGTCTTCGCGCAGTGCATCGAAGGCCGGGTACAGCAACAGTACGCCGAGGGGAATCTGGAAGTAGGTGTAGAGAATGATCAGCCCGGTTTTCGAGTACAGGTTGAAATCCTGAATGATGCCAGCCTGCTTGAGCATGATGGTGAAACTGCCGTTGAAGCCGAGCAAAATGATGAACGCGAAGGCCAGGGGCACACCGGCGAAATTGCTGGTCATGTTGGCGAAGGCGTTGACGAAGTTGCGCAGTTTCGAATCGACCCGTCGCAGGGAGTAGGCGCCCAGTATCGCAATGATGATCCCGAACACGCTGGACCAGAAGCTGATCTCAAGGCTGTACTGGATGGCCTGCAGGTAAAACTTCGAGCTGAAGATCTTGCTGAAGTTGGCCAGGCCCCAGCCGAATTCTTCCGATTGCAGGCTGTTGATCATCACCCAGGTCAGCGGTGCGATCTCGAATACGATGAAGAACAGCGTGAACGGGAGCAGGCACAGGGCAGCGAGCCATTTACTGCGGGTCATGGCATTCACTTCAACAGCTCCCGGCAGACCGGTTTGTCGTGGGGCACGCCCAGCAATTCGCAGACGGTGCCGCAGATCTCGGTCTGTTTCGGCGCGGCGTCGGCGTCGAAGCTGAACGCGTCACCGAGAACGAACAGCGGCACTTCACGTTCTTCCGGCAGCAGGCCGTTGTGGGAGCGGTCGTTGTTCATGCCATGGTCGGCGGTGACCAGCACCTGATAGCCGGCATCGAGCCAGCCTTGCAGGTAGTCGGCCAGGATGATGTCCGCCGAGCGGGCGCTGTTGCGGTACTGCGGGGTGTCGAGGCCATGCTTGTGCCCGGCGTCGTCGATGTTCATCGGGTGGATCAACAGGAAGTTCGGCGCATGGCGCAGGCGCAGGCTTTCAGCGTCGGCGAACAGGTGCGAGTCCGGGTAGTGATCGTTCCAGTAGAAATGCCCATGCTGGATCGGCAGTTGCGGATCATCGGTGTGGCGATCCCGGGCCGCCACGAAGGGCGAACGGTTGTACAGCTCGCTGACCCAGTGGTAGGCCGCCGCCGCGGTTACAAGACCTGCGTCAGTGGCGTAGTGATAGATGCTGCGCTGGTTGGACAGGCGCGAGACGTTGTTGTGGACAATCCCGCTGTCGATGGGCGCAACGCCGGTCAGGATGCATTCGTACAGCGGGCGGGACAGGGCCGGCAACTCGCACTCCAGTTGGTAGAGTGCGGCGCGTCCGGCGCCGACGTAAGCCTGCAGGTGCCCCAAAACMAAATCAAAAGATCGCAGCCTGCGGCAGCTCCTACGGATGCAGCATTACTGCATATTGATGATGACTTCTTCCTGCCACTTCTGAGGAAGGGCCTTGGAGGTCTTTTCCCAGGCGTCCGCGTCCTTGATCGGCGTGACCTTTTTGTACTGCTCGTTAGGCAGCAGCTTGGACTGCACCTCGGCTGGCAGGGTCAGGTGCTCGGCACGGATCGGACGGGCGTTGCCCTTGGCCAGGTTGATCTGGCCGGCGTCGCTGAAGATGTATTCGCGGGTCAGCTTGGCGGCGTTCGGGTTTTTCGCGTACTTGTTGATGATGGTGGTGTAGCCGGAAATCACCGAACCGTCGGACGGGATCAGCACCACGTAATCATCCGGGTTGGCCATCTTGGCCTTGTAGCTCAGGCCGTTGAAATCCCAGACCACGCCGACTTCGATCTCGCCCTTTTCCATGGTGGCGATGGTCGGGTTGGACATCGACAGGCGACCTTGCTTGGCAATGTCGGCGAACAGGTCCAGGGCAGGCTTGAGGTTTTTCTCGTCGCCACCATTGGCCAGTGCCGCTGCCAGTACGCCGTTGGCGGCCTGGGCTGCGGTGCTCACGTCGCCGATGGAGACCTTGTATTTACCGCCCTTGAGGTCAGCCCACTTGGTTGGGGCTTCGGAGCCGTGCAGCAACTTCTTGTTGACGATGAACGCTATGGTGCCGGTGTAGGCCAGTGCCCAATTGCCGTCCTTGTCCTTGGCCCAGGCTGGCACCTGATCCCAGGTGGAAGGCTYGTAAGGCTGGACCACGCCTTGCTTGACCGCGATCGGGCCGAACGCTGCACCGACGTCGCCGATGTCGGCGCTGGCGTTGTCTTTTTCCGCGGCGAACTTGGCGATCTCCTGGGCCGAGCTCATGTCGGTGTCGATGTGCTTGAGGCCGTATTTGTCGCTCAGGTCTTTCCAGGTGCCGGCCCAGTTGGCCCAGTCATTGGGCATGCCGACGCTGTTGACGGCGCCTTCCGCTTTCGCAGCGGCTTCCAGGGTTTTCAGATCGGTGTCGGCCGCCATGGCGGCGGTGCACATTGCAATGGTCGAGCCTAACAGTGATGCCAGGAAAAACTGTTTCATTCCAAAGCTCCTTGGGGCGTGTTCAACGCTGCGATTGCGGTTGTGTTGGTCTAGGTCAGCAATACCTGAGCCAATTTAAGGGGGCTGGATGACACTTTGATGTCGTTCGTCGCCCGGGATGACTTTTTGTTCAGCGGTATCGCGACTGGCCTGCTAAGCGTAGACCATGGCCAAAGCTCCGGCAGGCAAGGGACTTGGCCGATGAATTGCACGTTGTTGAAAGAAGAGGAAGTCAGGGAATGGCGACCGTTGGGCAGTTTTGTCATATCTCGGTCATCTGCGCTGCCTACGCTTGCAGACTATTGAATGAGCCGGTTTGCGCTGCGGTTCTGCCCTGAATTGGTGCTGGTCTAGTCCAGAAAGGAAACGCTGATGCGTGAAGAGGCAACAAAAGCGGTAACAGCCATCGGCCAGGTGCTTCAGGAGCAGATCGACCATGGACTGTTGACCCCCGGCAGCAAATTGCCGGCCGAGCGCAAACTCAGTGAATTGTTCGGCACCACGCGGATCACTTTGCGTGAAGCGTTGTTGCAGTTGGAGTCACAGGGGCAGATCTATCGCGAGGAGCGTCGCGGCTGGTTCGTCTCGCCACCACGCCTGGCGTACAACCTCATGCAGCGCAGCCACTTTCACGCAATGGTCAGCGCCCAGGGGCGGATCCCGTCCACCGAGGTGATTTCAGCGCGATTGCAACCGGCATCGGCGGCGGTCTGTGCCTGGCTACAATTGCCAGCGCTGTCGAGCGTTATCCAGATCTGCCGCTCGCGACGGATCGACGGGCGACTGGTGCTGTATGTGGAGCACTATCTGAACCCGCAGTACTTTCCCGGGATCCTCGATTTCGATTTGAATCAGTCGATCACCGAGTTGTATGCACGGCATTACGAATTGCACTACGGGCGGGTGCGCTTCGAGATTGTGCCCACGGCGTTGTCGGTGGATGCGGCGGCGGCTTTGAAAGTGTCGGTGGGCAGCCCGGGCCTGCGGATTGCCCGGGTCAACTATGACCAGCATGAACGGTTGATCGACTGCGACCTGGAGTTCTGGCGGCATGATGCGATTCATGTCGGGGTGGATGTTGTCTGATACTGCTTTTGTAGGAGGTTATTCATTCTGCGGGTCACCGCCAGCGGTCATCACCTGAATACTCATCCGCGGTGTCGCCAGATCCAGTCCGGCTTCATCCATGTGCCGCTTGAGTGACAGATTGAACGCTCGCGACACTTCCCACTGCTTGATTGGCGCGGTCTTGAAACGGGCGCGGAGGATCGCATTGCCCGACTCAAAACTTTCCACCCCCTGAAACTCCAGTGGCGACCAGATATTGCGCCGCTGCAACGGATCGGTGCGCATTTTCTGACCAACTTCGCGCATCAGTTTGATTGCGTTGTCGATGTCCATGCTGGCCGGCACCGCGACCCGGAAGATCGCATAGCCGAATTCCCGAGAGTAGTTCTTGATGCTTTTGATTTCGCTGAATGGAATGGTGTGGACAATGCCGTCGATGTCCCGCAGGCGCACGGTGCGGATGGTCAGGCCTTCGACTGTGCCGAGGTGGCCGCCGACATCCACGTAGTCGTCGATGGCCAGGGAGTCTTCGATGATGATGAACAACCCGGTAATCAGGTCGGCTACCAGCGACTGCGCACCAAAACCGATGGCCAGACCGATCACACCGGCACCGGCCAGCAGTGGCGTGACGTTCATGCCCATGTTCGCCAGGGCAACGATCAGCGCGATGATGAAAATCGCCACGAACAGCACGTTGCGGATCAGCGGCATCATCGTCTGTGCGCGGGCATTGGCCAGGCCTTTGCGCGAGCGGGTCAGCGCGTGATGTACGGCGGTGTCGCTGAGAATCCAGATCAGCCAGGCGAACAGCAGCGTGCCGGCGAGGCTAAACAGTTTGACGCTGACTTCGTGGCCGTCGCCTTCGGTGAAGCGGATCAACGACATGCCCCAGACCCGCAGGCCCAGCTCGATGAAGGCCAGCCACACCAGCAGATGAACGATGGTGTAGAAAAAGTTTTTCAGCCGTTCCGAATACACGGCGTAACGCCGGATGCCATGCTTGGGTTTGAGGGCGTAGCGGCGTACCAGGCCGTTGATGACCATGCACAACACCAGTAAAACGGTGCAGATCAGCGACTGGCGCAGGGCGGTACTGGTGTCGCCAGCGGAAATAAAGGTGGCGAACAGGGAGATGGCCACCAGCACCAACGCCGGCACGTACCAGAAGGTGCCGAGGATCGACAGGGTGTCGTTGAGGGCGCGACGGGTCAGGCGCCGGGACAGCGGCTGGTTGCGGATCAAGTGAGCGATCGGTCGGCGGAAGCGCAGGATGAATCGCCCTGTGGACAGCGCTGCCAGGACATTGGCGACAGTCGCAGCGGTATGGGCCAGATGGCTGCCGAGGCTGTCGACCAGTTGCGGGTCGCTCAGCGCTTCGCCAAACGCGGCGAAGCTGCCGATCAGCCACAGCGGCCGAAACGCCTGGTGCCGCAGGATGTACAAGGCGCGGTGGCGGTGCGGGCCGTCGAGCAGGGAAAAGGCAATCACGCAGATGGCCGAGAAGCAGGTGCCGACTACCAGTGCATAGGCCAGTACCATGGCCAGGCTTTTGCCCAGGGACGAGGGCAAGGCGTAGCTCATGTAGACCGTGATCACCAGGGCGATCAGCCATGGCCCGAGTTTGCGCAAGGCGAAGCGCAACATGTCGAGGGCCCGGGGGTGCTGCGGCAGTTCTTCGGTCAGGCCGAAACGCATCCGCACGCGGTGGCTGATCCAGATCAGGGCGGCGGCCAGCAGGCTCCAGACCATCAGGATCATGGCAAAGGCGAACAGCATGGGCAGCCATTCATTGGCCGGCAACGCCAGCGCCACCAGTTCTTCCCTGGCCTGATCGAACTCACTGGACCAACGCGTGAGCGGACTGTCGTCGCCGGAAAATTTCTTCTCGATGTTGGACAGGGTTCCGCCAATCAGGCCCAGCACGCCTTCCTCGGTCGTTGGTTGAGCCTTTTTGGTGGTGTCACGGAGCTTTTTCAGATCGGTCAGCAGCTTGGTGCGTTGCTGATCGTTCTCCAGAGACTTGATCACTTCGTCCAGGGATTGCCCCAGCGGTTCCTGTGCTTCGGGCTGGGCCTTGGCCTGGCTGCTGAGCAGGCCTGGCAGGCCGGCCGCCTAGGCAGGCGCCACTGACAGCAGCGTCATCAGGCAGACAAGGAAAATACACGGCAGGGCAAAAAGACGAGCGAACACTAGGCGGTCAACCTCGCAGGGAGCGGATCGGCCGAGTGTACGAGCCCGTCAAAATCAATGCGAGCCAAGGGCGATGAATTATTCGTTGAGTTTGGCGAGGATCTTGATCACCACGGTTGCGAGAATGGTCAGCATGCCGATCCACATGCCGAACACGCCGGCGTTTTTATCGCGGAAGTTGAAGCCGACGGCCAGCAGGAGCATCCCGGCAAGAATCGGGATCAGCATGGCGTGAAAGCTAGACATCGAGATCATGGAGACGGCCTTGTCGAAGGGATACTTGAAGTCTAGGCGGCTTTTGACGGGGCCGGTGTGATGTGTGTAGGAGCTGCCGAAGGCTGCGATCTTTTGATCTGATCTTCGGCGATTAACCTGGCGTCAAAATCAGGATCAAGAGATCGCAGCCTGCGGCAGCTCCTACCGGTGTTAAGGCAATTCGCGGCAGGCGTAGAACGCGCTCAGCACCTTGACCAGATGCGCCAGATCTTGGCTGCCGCACAATTCGCGGATCGAGTGCATGGCGAACGTCGGCAGGCCGATGTCCACGGTGCGCACGCCCAGGTGGCTGGCGGTGATCGGGCCGATGGTCGAGCCACAGCCCATGTCGCTGCGCACCACGAAACTCTGCACCGGCACTTCTTCAGCCATGCACAGATGACGGAAGAACCCGGCGGTTTCGCTGTTGGTGGCGTAGCGCTGGTTGCTGTTGACCTTGATCACCGGGCCGGCGTTGAGTTTCGGGCCGTGGTTGGCATCGTGTTTGTCGGCGTAGTTCGGGTGCACGCCGTGGGCGTTGTCAGCCGAAACCAGCAGGGATTTCTGAATAGTGCGTACGAATTCATCACCTTCAGGCAGCAGGCGACGCAAGGTTTGCTCGAGCATCGGACCGTCGGCACCGCACGCCGAGCAGGAGCCGACTTCTTCGTGGTCGTTGCAGACCAGCACGCAGGTTTCGTCGGTGTCGGCTGTCAGCAGCGCTTGCAGGCCGGCGTAGCACGACAGCAGGTTGTCCAGGCGCGCGCCGGCGATGAAGTCGCCATGCAAACCAATGACCGCCGCGCTTTGGGTGTCGTAGAAACTCAACTCGTAATCGAGCACCACATCAGCGTTCAGGCCGTGTTCGCGGGCGAGTTGATCGGTGAGCACCGCGCGGAAGTCCACGCGCTCGTCACCGGCAAATTGCGCAAGGATCGGCGGCAATTCGGTCTGGGCGTTGATGGCCCAGCCCATGTTGGCTTCACGGTTGAGGTGAATCGCCAGGTTCGGAATGATCGCGACCGGAGTCTTGAAGTCGATCAACTGGCTCTCGACCTTGCCATCACGACGGAAGGTTACGCGGCCCGCCAGAGACAGGTCACGGTCGAACCACGGCGCCAGCAGCGCGCCGCCATACACTTCGACGCCCAATTGCCAGAAGCCCTGGCGTTGCAGTTCCGGTTGCGGCTTGACCCGCAGGCACGGGCTGTCGGTGTGGGCGCCGACCAGTCGAATGCCACCGTGCAGCGGTGAGTGACGGCCCATCTTGATCGCGACAATCGAAGAGTCGTTGCGGGTGACGTAGTAGCGACCGTTGGCTTCGGTATTCCACGGCTCGCGCTCGTCGAGGCGTTGATAGCCCGCCGCTTCCAGGCGCTGAACAAGGCTGGCGGTGGCATGGAACGGGGTAGGGGAGGCCTTGAGGAAATCGATCAGGCCTTGGTTCAACTCTTCGCGCATAAAGTAGCTCCAGACAGCAGTGGCGCCAGTTTAACGTATTGGCCATGGAATTGGCGGTGGGCTGATGTTGGGGTGGACACCGAAGATGAATGTGAAGGCGGACCCTGTGGGAGTGAGCCTGCTCGCGATAGCGGAGTATCAGACAATACAAATGTCGACTGACACTCCGTTTTCGCGAGCAGGTCGGATCGCCGCACCGTCGCTCCCACATTGACTGCAGTTGTAGCTTCAGAACGGCGCAGGACACTCGAAGCGAAGGCGCTCGCCACTTTGCGGGTGAGTGAAGCTGAGCATGCTCGCGTGCAGGCACAGGCGCGGCCAGGCCGCCAATGCCTGTTCATGGGCGTAGAGGCCGTCACCCAGCAGCGGATGACCAATCGAGAGCATATGCACGCGCAACTGGTGGGAACGGCCGGTGATCGGTGTCAGCTCAACGCGGCACCAGTCGCCGCAACGTTCGAGCACGCGCCAGAAGGTCAGCGCATGTTTGCCGAATTCGTGATCGACCACGTGCCGTGGCTTGGTCGGCGGGTCGTAGCGCAAGGGCAGGTCGATGCTGCCGCTGTCCAGTTCCGGCTGGCCCCAGCACAGGGCTGTGTAGGCCTTTTCGGTTTCGCGGTCGTGAAATTGCCGGGACAGCTCGCGATGGGTGTCCGGGTCACGGGCCAGCAGGATGATGCCGGACGTCTCCCAGTCCAGCCGGTGGACGATTCGCGCTTCCGGGTAGCCGTTTTCCTGCAGACGGGTAATCAGGCAGTCCTTGTTGTCATCGGCCCGGCCGGGGACGGAGAGCAACAGGGTCGGTTTGTTCACCACCAGTACGGCGGCATCCTGATGGATGATGTGGATGTTGGACAACGGCATTAAAACAGCCTCGTAACAAACGCCAACGGCGGCTCGGGCTTCCCTGATCCCCGTGTAGGAGCTGCCGCAGGCTGCGATCTTTTGACTTTTTGCCGAAGAACAAGATCAAAAGATCGCAGCCTGCGGCAGGCGGCAG
>NZ_JBFUHR010000022.1:0-101965 GCF_056402295.1 Pseudomonas sp. P4_B3 | reverse complement strand
TGCAGGACTTCATGGTCCTGTTCATGTCCACCCGCCGCAACGGCCGTTCGCTGGGCGACATGGTCCGTGAGGAAATGGGCCGCATCCCCGGGACCATCGCGCTGTTCGGTTGCTTCCTGATCATGATCATCATCCTCGCGGTGCTGGCGTTGATCGTGGTGAAAGCCCTGGCCGAAAGCCCGTGGGGCATTTTCACGGTGATGGCGACCATCCCGATCGCGATGTTCATGGGCATTTACATGCGCTACATCCGTCCGGGTCGCATCGGTGAAATCTCGGTGATCGGCGTGCTATTGCTGCTCGGTTCGATCTGGCTCGGCGGGCAGATTGCCGCGGATCCGGTGTGGGCCAAGGCGTTCAGCTTTACCGGTATCCAGATCACCTGGATGCTGATCGGTTACGGTTTTGTCGCGGCGGTGTTGCCGGTGTGGCTGATTCTGGCACCCCGTGACTACCTGTCGACCTTCCTGAAAATCGGCACCATCGTCGCCCTGGCCATCGGCATTCTGATCACCATGCCCGAGCTGAAAATGCCGGCTCTGACCCAGTTCATCGACGGCACCGGCCCGGTATGGAAGGGCGGTCTGTTCCCGTTCCTGTTCATCACCATCGCCTGTGGCGCGGTGTCGGGTTTCCACGCGCTGATCGCCTCCGGGACCACGCCGAAACTGCTGGATAACGAAACCAACGCCCGCTACATCGGTTACGGCGGCATGCTGATGGAATCGTTCGTGGCGATCATGGCCATGGTCGCCGCGTCGGTGATCGAACCGGGCGTGTACTTCGCCATGAACAGTCCGGCTGCGGTTGTCGGCGGGGATGTGGTGGCGGTAGCAACAGCGGTCAGCAACTGGGGCTTTGCCATCACGCCGGAAGCCCTGCAAGCGGTGGCCCACGACATCGGTGAAACCACCATCCTGGCCCGTGCCGGTGGTGCGCCAACCCTGGCGGTGGGGATCGCTCAAATCCTGCACAGTGTTCTGCCGGGTGAAAACACCATGGCGTTCTGGTACCACTTCGCGATCCTGTTTGAAGCGCTGTTCATCCTGACCGCGGTCGACGCCGGTACCCGTGCCGGGCGTTTCATGCTCCAGGACTTGCTCGGTTCGTTCGTGCCGGCCCTGCGCCGCACCGAATCCTGGACTGCCAACCTGATCGCTACCGCCGGTTGCGTGACCATGTGGGGCTGGTTGCTGTATCAGGGCGTGATCGATCCGCTGGGCGGCATCAACACCTTGTGGCCGCTGTTCGGTATCTCCAACCAGATGCTGGCCGGTATCGCGCTGATGCTTGGCACCGTAGTGCTGATCAAGATGAAACGCCAACGCTACATCTGGGTGACCTTGCTGCCGGCGGTATGGCTGTTGATCTGCACCACCACGGCGGGCTTCATCAAGCTGTTCGATGCCAACCCGGCGATCGGCTTCCTGTCGCTGGCCAGGAAATACAGCGATGCCCTGGCCAACGGTCAGATCCTCGCCCCGGCCAAGGACATCACCCAGATGCAGCACGTGATCTTCAACGCCTACACCAACGCAACGCTGACCGCGCTGTTCCTGTTCGTGGTGTTCAGCATCCTGTTCTTCGCGCTCAAGGTTGGTATCTCCGCCTGGGGCAGCAAGGAGCGTACGGATAAGGAAGCGCCATTCCAGGC
This sequence comes from Pseudomonas sp. P4_B3, assembly GCF_056402295.1. NCBI lineage: Bacteria > Pseudomonadati > Pseudomonadota > Gammaproteobacteria > Pseudomonadales > Pseudomonadaceae > Pseudomonas > Pseudomonas sp. P4_B3. Next base: position 100,311 of record NZ_JBFUHR010000022.1, on the reverse strand, counting down.
GCTGCCGGAAGCATGATCGAGGATTTGCACCATGTTCAATGACCTGAGTCGCCTCGGTAAATACCTCGGTCAGGCCGCGCGCCTGATGGTCGGCATGCCCGACTACGACAACTACGTCGAGCATATGCAGACCAAGCACCCGGACAAACCGGTGATGAGCTATGAGATGTTCTTTCGGGAGCGTCAGGAAGCCCGTTACGGTGGCAAGGGTGGGCCGAAGTGTTGTTGATCTTGTAGGAGCGAGCTCGCTCCTACAGTTTTTTAAGCGTAGGGGAGATTTTTGTTTTGCTCACACCCATCCCGGTCACAATCCTCAGCGGCTTCCTCGGCGCTGGTAAAACCACCCTGTTGCGCCACCTGCTCAAAGCCGAGCACGGCCTGAAAATTGCCGTGATCGAGAACGAATTCAGCGATGCCGGTATCGATACCCAGTTGTTGGGCGACGAGCCTGTGCAAGTGATGACGCTGTCGAATGGCTGCGTCTGCTGCACCATCCACACCGACCTGACCAAGGCCTTGTACCTGCTACTTGAACGCCTGGACAGCGGCGACATCGCCTTCGACCGCCTGGTGATCGAATGCACCGGCCTGGCCGACCCGGCGCCCGTGGCACAAACCTTCTTCATCGACGAAGAACTGCGTGAACGCTATATCCTCGACGGCATCATCACCCTGGTCGATGCCGCCCACGCTGATCTGCATCTGACCCAGACCATCGCCCAGGCACAGATCGGTTTTGCCGACCGCTTGCTGGTGAGCAAGCGCGATCTGGTGGACGAGTCAACCTTTACCGCGCTGAGCGAGCGCCTGACCCGTATCAACCGTCGAGCGCCGATTCGCATGGTTGACCACGGCAGGATCGACCTGGCTGAACTGCTTGATGTCCGCGGTTTCAACCTCAATGCAGACCTCGGTGGCGGCGTGAGTTTGCGCCCGGTCAGCCAGGCTGCTCCGTCCATGGACCGCATTTCCAGCCTGGTGCTGCGCACCGACAAGCCGCTGGATATCGACAGGCTCAGCGAGTTCATGAATGAGCTGCTGGAAGACCATGGCAAGCAACTGCTGCGCTACAAAGGTGTGTTGAATATCCTCGGCGAATCGCGTCGCATGGTGTTTCAGGGTGTGCTGAAGCTTTATGGTTTCGACTGGGATACAGAGTGGGCTGAAGAGGAAGTGCGCGAGAGCGTGATCGTGTTCATTGCCGATGACTTGCCGGAAGAAAAGATTCGCGAGGGGTTTGCGCGGGTGGCGGCGGATTAAAGTCAGAAGTTGCAGCGAGCCTTGAGCCGCCATCGCGAGCAGGTCGGATCGCCGCACCGTCGCTCCCACATTTGAAGTGCAGTCCCCTGTGGGGGCGAGGCTGCTCCGGGCGGCGTTCCGACGAAAGCGGACTAACCTGTGGCACAGTTTTGGTCCAGTGCCGATGCAGGGCTCAGCAACAAATCTTCCAGATAATCCAGATGCCGGTTAAGCACGGCTTGCGCCGTCGCGGCGTCTCCTCGCTCCAACGCATCCAGAATCTCCATGTGCTCCACGCAATAATCCTTCTGCGGCAGATCAAACTGCGCAATCGCCAACGAAGTCAGCGGTACCAGGCTCTCAAGAAAATGCGCCAACGGTGCATTCCCCGCCATTTGTGCCAACTGCAGATGAAACTCTCCCGACAAACGAATTCCCCGTCCACGCTCGGTGCATTGACGCTCGCTATCGACCAGCGCCCGCAGTTGCTTCAGGTCTTGCGCGCAGGGTCGCTGACAGGCCAGCCGCACCAGCAAGATCTCGGCCAGACGCCGGGCATGCAGTGTCTGCCGGGTCTGCTCGGCATCAAGCTCGGCGACGCGGGGACGATGGTTGACTCGAAGAATGATGATCTGCTGATGGGACAGTCGCGTCAGCACGTCACGCATGTCGCTGCGCCTTGCACCGAACATCTGCGCCAGGCTTTCTTCCGTAAAGCGACTGGCCGAATGGATGCGCTGTTCGAAAATGGCATCGAGGACTCGTGAATACAGATCATCCACCGAAGGGCGGACGGGCAGGGTGGCGAGCGTTTGTGGCGAGGCGAAGCTGTTCATGGCCAATCTCCAGTTCGAAGAGGTTTCAACTGCCGAGGTTGTCTTCCGGGATGTTCAGTTCGATGCCCATGCGCTGGCCTTCGCGCAAAATGTGCCGACGCATCTCGGCGCTGGCCTGGGCGCTGTTCTTGCTGCGGATCGCCCGCACCACCGCTTCGTTTTCTTCAAGGCGCTCAGCCAGATGCTCCGGGGAGTTGCGCAACACTTCGGCGCTTTGCTTGAGGGCATTGCTGGTTTGCTGGACCACGCTCTGGAAGATCGGGTTCGACGTCAGCGTGAACAGCTCTTCGTGGAACGCGATGTAGGCGGTTACGCCGGCTTCACTGTCATTGGCCTCCAGGGCTTCGCGCATGTCCATCAAGGTCAGGCGCAGTTGCCCGACTTCCTTGCTGCTGATGGACTGCGCCACGAGGCCGACGATGAACGGCTCCAGCGTGTAGCGCAGTTGCAGCACGTCTTCCAGGCTCGCTGCGGCCACTGCACTGTCATGCGTCTGGCTGTCGGCGAGATTGGCTTCGAGCACCACCACGCCTTTGCCCGGCATCGAACGCACCAGGCCGAGGGTTTCCAGGACGATGACCGCCTCACGCAGGCTCGGGCGGCTGATGCCCAGTTGTTCGGCCAGTTCGCGTTGCCCCGGCAGCATTTCGCCGGAGCGCCACTGACCACGGGCCAAAGCGGCCCGAAGTTTTTCTACCACTGAGTTGACGACGGTTGATGAGGTAATCACTTGCTTGCTCCATGAGCCGTGCCTGCGGTCGGCAGGCACGGCGGTCATTCAGAATTCTTTGGCTGCCGCTTGAGCAACCGGTTTTCTCGGCTGGAAGGTATAACCCGCCTGGCCGGAAAGTACCTTGTTCGCCCGCTGCACATCGATGTCCTTTTCCCACCGCGCGATGGCGACGGTCGCCACACAGTTGCCGATCAGATTGGTCAGCGCCCGGCCGATGCCCATGAACCAGTCCACGGCCAGCACCAGCACCAGACCCACCACCGGAATGGCCGGAATGGCTGTCAGGGTGGCCGCCAGGATCACCAGCGCCGAGCCTGGAATACCGTGGGCACCCTTGGAGGTGATCAACGACACCAACAGAATCGTCAGCAGGTCGGTCATCGCCAGCGGCGTGCCGGTGGCATTGGCGATGAACACAATGGCCAGGGTCAGGTAGATCGAGAAACCGTCGAGGTTGAACGAGTAACCGGTAGGTATCACCAACCCGACCGTCGAACTGCCGATGCCCAGATGCTCAAGCTTGCGCATGATTTGTGGCAGCACGGCATCGGAGGACGCGGTGCCCATGACGATCAGCAGTTCTTCGCGCAGGTACTTGAGCAACGGCCACATCTTCAAGCCAGAGAGGCGCATTACCAGGCCGAGAATCAGGGCCACGAAGGCAGTACAGGTCAGGTAGAACAGGCCGACCAGGCTGCCCAGGTGTTGCAGCGAGTCCAGGCCATATTTGCTGGTGGTGAAGGCGATCGCGCCGAATACACCGATGGGGGCCAGTCGCACGATCATGCCCATGATGCGGAAGATCACATGGCTGAGTTCATTGATCAGACGCGAAATACCCGATGCCGCTTCTCCCACCAGATTCAGTGCACTGCCGAACAACACTGAAAACAGCAGGACCTGCAGGATATTGTTATCGGCAAAGGCACCGATCACCGAAGTCGGAATCAGGTCCATCAGGAACTGTGTGGTGGTGTGCATGTGCTGACCGCGCTGGGCAATGTCGCCCATATCGGCTGCGGAAAGCTGCTCCAGATGGATGTTCGCGCCGCTGCCGATGCCAGTGCTGAAGGCGAACACCAGGCCAATCACCAGGGCGATGGTGGTCAGCACTTCAAAGTAGATCACCGATTTCAGGCCGATTCGGCCGACCTTCTTCAGGTCGCCGGCACCGCTGATGCCGCTGACCACTACGCAAAACACAATCAGGCCGATGAGCATTTTGATCAGCTTGATAAAACCGTCACCGAGCGGTTTGAGCTGAGCGGAGTATTCGGGAAGGGTCAGCCCGCAGACGATGCCGAGCACCAGTCCGAGAACCACTTGGAGGAAGATTGAACGCGAGCACCATCTGAGCATGGGAGGAATCCTGGTCGGTGTCCTGGCTTCCGTGTGCGGGGCACATCAGATTCAGGACTTAATTATTGTGGTCTTACCGGTATGTCCAGTGCAGGCGCAGTCTAGGCGCTATTTTTGGGTGTTCGCAAGTAAAAATTAGAAAATTGGCATGACCGGTCTGACCAGTGGTGCTGGTCTCGTAGGAGCTGCCGAAGGCTGCGATCTTTTGATTTTGCTTTTTTGAGGATCAAAAGATCGCAGCCTTCGGCAGCTCCTACAGGTAAGCGGTGTCAATTTGCGGGCGAAAAAAAACCGGCCAATCACTTGGCCGGTTCTTCATGCTGCGGATTTAACGGGGCAATTAAGCGCCGTACACCGGTAGCTTCTTGCAGATGGCCTTGACCTTCTCACGAACGGCGTCGATCACCGCTTCGTTGTTCAGGTCAGCCAGGATGTCGCAGATCCAGCCGGCCAGTTCCTTGCACTCTGCTTCCTTGAAGCCACGAGTGGTCACGGCCGGGGTGCCGAAGCGCAGGCCGGAAGTGACGAACGGAGAGCGTGGGTCGTTTGGCACGGAGTTCTTGTTCACGGTGATGAACGCTTTGCCCAGAGCGGCGTCGGCGTCTTTACCGGAAATTTCCTGCTTGATCAGCGACAGCAGGAACAGGTGGTTCTGAGTACCGCCGGAAACCACGTCGAAGCCGCGTTCGATGAACACGCCGGCCATGGCCTGGGCGTTCTTCACCACTTGTTGCTGGTAAACCTTGAACTCAGGCTGCAGCGCTTCCTTGAAGCAGATCGCTTTAGCGGCGATCACGTGCTCCAGCGGGCCGCCCTGGGCGCCCGGGAATACGGCGGAGTTCAGTTTCTTCTCGATGTCGGCGTTGGCGCGAGCCAGGATCAGGCCGCCACGTGGACCGCGCAGGGTCTTGTGGGTGGTGGTGGTCACCACGTCAGCGAATGGAACCGGGTTCGGGTAGACGCCAGCGGCGATCAGCCCCGCAACGTGAGCCATATCAACAAAGAGATAGGCACCTACTTTGTCGGCGATCTCGCGAAAGCGCGGGAAGTCGAGGATCTGCGAGTAGGCAGAGAAACCGGCCACGATCATTTTTGGCTTGTGCTCAACGGCCAGGCGCTCGACTTCGTCGTAGTCGATCAGGCCGTTGGCATCGATGCCGTACTGGATGGCGTTGTACAGCTTGCCGGAAGACGAAACGCTGGCACCGTGGGTCAGGTGACCGCCGTGGGCCAGGCTCATGCCCAGGATGGTGTCGCCAGCCGACAGCAGGGCCAGGTAAACGGCGCTGTTGGCTTGCGAACCGGCGTGCGGCTGAACGTTGGCATAGTCGGCACCGAACAGCTCTTTGGCGCGGTCGATGGCCAGTTGCTCAACCACGTCGACGTACTCGCAACCGCCGTAGTAGCGCTTGCCCGGGTAGCCTTCGGCGTACTTGTTGGTCAGTACCGAGCCTTGAGCTTCCATCACCGCTGGGCTGGTGTAGTTTTCCGAAGCGATCAGCTCGATGTGTTCTTCCTGGCGCTGAGCTTCTTGCTCCATGGCGGCAAAAAGGTCGGCGTCGTACTTGGCAATAGTCAAATCACGGCTGAACATGGCGGTCCTCAAGGATCGGGGGCGGAAAAGGGAGGCATTCTAACCCAATGGGTTTTAGATGGCATATGAAACGGCATCATGTCGCAGACAAGTGGTGTTCATGCGTGGATAGATGGTGTTTGTGCCGGCCTCAAAAGATCGCAGCCTTCGGCAGGGGTAGCCGCCAGATTCTGTGACCGACATCAATCCCTGTAGGAGCTGCCGCAGGCTGCGATCTTTTCGGCAACACCACAAAACTTCAGTCGAACATGAAGAGGGCGTCGTTACTGAACTGCGCCTCAAACCGGCCCGCCGGCATCGGGCGACCGAACAGGTAACCCTGCACCTCGTCGCAACCGTGCTCCCTCAGGAAATCAAGCTGTTCGTGGGTTTCCACGCCTTCGGCGATCACCGCCAGGTTCAGGCTGTGGGCCATGGCGATGATCGCCCGGGCGATCTGCGCATCCTGCTCACCCGACGGCAGGCCGTCGACGAAGGTGCGGTCGATCTTCAGTACGTCGATCGGGAACTGCTTGAGGTAGTTGAGCGATGAGTAACCGGTGCCAAAGTCATCCACCGCGATGCTCAGCCCAAGGTTTTTCAGCCCGGCGAGGATCTGCATCGCCTCGCTGACTTCGCGCATCAGGATACTTTCGGTCAGCTCCAGTTCCAGGCACGCCGGCGGCAGGCCGGTTTCCTTGAGGATGGTGGCGATTCGCGTGCCAAGCTGGCCATCGGAGAACTGCCGCGCCGAGATGTTCACCGACACCTTCGGCACCCGTACCCTGGCCTGATGCCAGGCCTTCAGTTGGCGGCAGGCTTCGCTGATCACCCAGTCGCCGACATCCACCACCAGCCCGAGCTCTTCGAGCACCGGAATGAAATCCCCCGGCGGCACCAGACCGCGGCGTGGATGGCGCCAGCGCAACAATGCCTCGGCACCGGTCAGGCGCTTGCCGTCGCCGCTGAACTGCGGCTGGTAATACAGCACGAATTCGTTCTGTTCCAGGGCATGGCGCAAGTCGCTTTCCAGCTCCAGTCGCTCCAGGGCGCTGGCATTCATGTCCGCCTGATAGAACTGGAAGTTGTTCTTGCCACGTTCCTTGGCGTGGTACATCGCCGTGTCGGCGTTCTTCATCAGCTGGCTGAGTTCGTTGCCGTCCTGCGGGCTCAGGGCGATACCGATACTGGCCGTGACGAAGAACTCGCGGCCTTCGAGCACGAACGGTTTCACCAGGCTGGCGAGAATCTGCTCGGCCACATGAATCGCCCGGTTCAGGGCGATTTCACGGTTGGCTCGTGGTTGCAGGAGCAAGGTGAATTCGTCACCGCCCATGCGCGCCACGGTGTCGTCATCGTCGACGCAACCGAGCAGGCGCGTGGCCATTTCCTTGAGCATGCGGTCGCCGGCGGCGTGGCCCAGGGAGTCGTTGATCGGCTTGAAACGGTCGAGATCGAGGAACATCAGCACCACCCACGACTTCTGCCGTTCGGCCGATTGCAACGCCGTGTGCAGGCGATCCTGGAACAGCGATCGGTTGGGCAGGTGGGTCAGGGCGTCGTAGTAGGCAAGGCGGTGAATCCGCTGTTCGCTGGCCTTGCGCTCGCTGATGTCGCTGAAGAAACACACATAGCTGGCCAGGTCGCCTTCGTCATCGAGTACGGCGGTGATCCCGACCCAGGCCGGGTAGTGCTCGCCATTGCGACGCTTGAGCCAGACTTCGCCTTCCCAGGTGCTGTGCTGGGCCAATTGCTTGAGGACGTAACGCAGATGGGATTCCTGTTGCTCGTCGACGGTCAGCATGTTCGGCAGCTGGTCGAGGACCTGCTCCACGGCATAGCCGCTGACACGGCTGAAGGCCTCGTTGGCCTGGACGATGTAGCCGGCCGGGTCGGTGATCAGGATCGCCGAGGTCGAGTGTTCGAATACCGTGGCGGCCATGCGCAAGTCTTTTTCCGCCCGGCGTTGCTGGCTGATGTCGCGGCCGACGCCGAGCACGCCTTCGAACGTACCGTGTTCGTCCCAGACCAATACCAGGCGCAGTTCGATCGGGATCTTGCGCCCGTCGGCCCGCAGGCAATCGAACAGGAACAGTTGGGTTTGCACCTGGCTGCGCAGCAGCGCCAGTTGGTCCGGCTGATCCAGCGCTTTGCTGACCCGGTCCATCAGGTGGTAGATGCCGGTCAGTTGTTGCGGGTTGGCGATGGTCGACTGCCAGCCGTTCTGGAAAATCCACTCGGCGTCGTAACCCAGCACCGCTTGCACGGAAGGGCTGACGTAATTGAGGTTCAGGCGGCTGTCGGTGGAGAAGATCACGTCGCTGATGCTTTCGGCGAGCATCCGGTAGCGCTGTTCGCTGTCGCGCAGGGATTCACTGGCTTCAAGCTGGTCGGTGATGTCCTTGGCCACGCCGATGATCCGCGTGACCTGATCGTCCTTGTCCCGCGCCAGTGCCTGCTCGCGAATCTCGAAGCGTCGCCACTGGCCGTCCCGATGACGGAAGCGTAACTGGCACTGCATCAATTGGCGATAACCGGCCTGGCGCTGGACCTGGCGGGAGCGATGGTAATAGTCGGCGTCTTCGGGGTGCAGGAGGATTTCCCAGAAGTATTCGCCCATCTGGTGCAGTTCGGTGCGGTTGTAACCCAGTGTCTGGCCCAGATGATGGTTGCTGTAGATCATGCGCTGGCTGAAAACATGCTGCACATACAGGTGATCCGGTACGGTGCGCACCACGTCCGACCAAAACCCTTCGCGCTCCTGCAGTGACAATTCGATGAGCTTGCGGCTGGTGATGTCGGTGATGCTCAGGATCACTGCGTTATAGTCGTCCTGGGTTTGCGGCAGGCGCAGCACCAGCCATAGATGCTGGTCGCGACCGCTGGCATCCTGCAGTTTGATTTCCAGCTCAAGCAGTTGCTGCCGGTTGAGCATCGCGTCGAGCACCTGGTTGCCGATGGCGGTGCCGTCCTGCGGATGGCCGTCGATCAGCAGTTTCCAGGCTTTGTCAGCGCTATCGACATTAAGCAGTTGCAGTGCGACCTGGTTGACCTCGGAGATCCGCAATTCCTTGAGCAATTGCCGGCGTTGTTCCGGGATCGCCAGCCACGCTTGCAGTTGCTCGCTGCCCTGCAGTTGTGCCTTGTCGAAAAAGACCTTGAGCCCGGACATGTCGAGGACGCACAAGGCTACGCCGGTGCCTTCGAAAATGTCCTGATAACGCCGGCGGCCTTCGCTCAATTGGCGCTGACGCCGGCGCATGTTCAGCAAGGCGATGAACGGCAGCATGGAAAACGCCAGGCCCAGCAGACATTTGCCGATGAACGCCGGCAGCAGCTCTTCCAGCACGCGCTGGCGGTCGAACAAGCCGCGCAGTTGCCAATCGCTGCTGCTCAGCGCAACGGTCAGCACGCTGTTGGCGACATCGTCCTCGGTCAGCGTGCCCGGATTGACCGAGGGCAGCGCATCGTCGCGGCTGATGATCTGATGATTGATGCGGTTCTCCACCAGCCACAATGGGCGGCGGCCGGCCTCGCTTTGCTTGATCAAGGACGAAAAGAAGGTGGGGGGCAGACGCAAGACCCAATAGCCTCGGGAACTGCCGCTGGCCTGATGCAACAATAAATGCACCACGGAGCCGTCGGTGGCGTTGCTGAAGTAGTGCGTCTGGGCGTGGCTGCGGCGTATCAGTTCACCCAGGTAGTCGCTGTCATCGCTGTCGGGAGCGCTGTCACTGATGACTCTTCCCGAGGGGCTGAGCAACGCCAGGCTGCGCAGATCAGGCAGCGACTGTTGCAGCTTGCGCAGCAGCGCCTGCAGCTCATCGGCGTCCTGCGGTTGCTCGACGATCGGCAACAGGTTGAGGGCGATCTGCGCGTTGAGCGCCATGTTCAGGCTGACCTGCGCGGCTAGATCGGCGGTGTAATCGATGGTGTATTGACGCTGGTTTTTCTGGGTTTCGCGCAACTGATCGAGCAATTGCCAGAACAACAGGGCCAGCAGCAATAGTGCAAGTGTCGCCAAGGTGCCCTTCAAGGTCCCGCGCAGGGGGGAGCCGGGCGCTGTGGCCGGCTCACTGGAAGTCAGGGGCGGAGGGGCTTTGGACAAGCTGTAATCCTGCGGTTTGGCTGGACTGGCGCGACGTGCACTATAAGCCGGACGCCCGAAGGGCGGCTAGCATGCCTTGAGTTGTGGCGAAGTGCCAGTCCCTGCCCGTCGGCTGGACTGCCATCTGTCATTAAGGTAGCTTTGCCGGTTACGCGGGAGCGTTCCAGCTCCTAGACTCAGACTTTTTCAGCGCGCACGTATTGATAGCCTCAAGCGAGCGACGCGCACGGTCTGGCCGGGCATCGCCTGCGCTCCAATCATTCATCAGTCACTGACCCTAGGTTCTCCATGGCTCAATACGTATTCACCATGCATCGGCTGGGCAAAGTTGTTCCGCCGAAGCGGGAAATCCTGAAAAATATTTCTCTGTCCTTCTTCCCCGGCGCCAAGATCGGCGTGCTCGGCCTCAACGGTTCGGGTAAGTCCACGTTGCTGAAAATCATGGCCGGCGTCGACACCGAGTTCGAGGGCGAAGCCCGCCCAATGCCGGAGCTGAACATCGGTTATCTGCCACAAGAGCCGATCCTGGACCCGACCAAAACCGTGCGTGAAGTGGTCGAGGAAGCGGTCAGCGTGATCAAGAATGCCCAGGCTCGCCTGGATGAGGTCTACGCAGCTTACGCTGAAGAAGACGCCGACTTCGACAAACTGGCGGCCGAACAGGCCAAGCTCGAAGCCATCCTGCAAGCCAGCGACGGTCACAACCTGGAGCGCCAGCTGGAAGTCGCCGCCGACGCGTTGCGTCTGCCGGCCTGGGATGCCAAGGTCGAAGTTCTGTCCGGTGGTGAAAAGCGTCGTGTAGCCCTGTGCCGCCTGCTGCTGTCCGCCCCGGACATGCTGCTGCTCGACGAACCGACCAACCACCTGGACGCCGATTCCGTCGCCTGGCTTGAGCACTTCCTGCACGACTTCCCGGGCACCGTGGTAGCGATCACGCACGACCGTTACTTCCTGGACAACGTTGCCGGCTGGATTCTGGAACTGGACCGTGGCGCGGGCATTCCTTACGAGGGCAACTATTCGGGTTGGCTGGAAGCCAAGTCCGATCGTCTGGCTGCAGAATCCAAGCAGCAGTCGGCCCACGAAAAAGCCATGAAGGAAGAACTGGAGTGGGTGCGCAAAGGCGCCAAGGCCCGCCAGTCGAAATCCAAGGCACGTCTGCAACGCTTCGAAGAAATGCAATCCCAGGAATTCCAGAAGCGCAGCGAAACCAACGAGATCTACATCCCGGCCGGTCCGCGCCTGGGCGACAAGGTCATCGAATTCAAGAACGTCACCAAGGGCTACGGCGATCGCGTGCTGATCGACAACCTGTCGTTCTCCATGCCTAAAGGCGCCATCGTCGGCGTGATCGGCGGTAACGGTGCCGGTAAGTCGACCCTGTTCCGCATGCTGATGGGCAAGGAAACGCCGGATTCGGGCAGCATCGAAGTCGGTGAAACCGTGCAGCTTGCTTGTGTGGATCAGAGCCGCGAGGATCTGGACGGCAGCAAGACCGTGTTCCAGCAGATCTCCGACGGTTCCGACCAGATCCGCATCGGCAACTACGAGATCCCGTCGCGTACCTACGTCGGTCGCTTCAACTTCAAGGGCGGCGATCAGCAGAAGTTCGTCAAGGACCTGTCCGGTGGTGAGCGCGGTCGCTTGCACCTGGCCCTGACCCTGAAAGAGGGCGGCAACGTCCTGCTGCTCGACGAACCGTCCAACGACCTCGACGTCGAAACCCTGCGTTCCCTGGAAGAAGCCCTGCTGGACTTCCCGGGCGCCGCCATTGTGATCTCTCACGATCGGTGGTTCCTTGACCGCGTCGCGACTCACATCCTGGCGTACGAAGACGACTCGCAAGCGGTGTTCTTCGAAGGCAACTACAGCGAATACGAAGCCGATCGTAAAAAGCGTCTCGGCGAAGCAGCTGCTCAGCCGCATCGTGTACGCCACAAGAAACTGGCCTGATTTCGGGTTGGTTGCATAAGAGAGCGGAGCCTTCGGGCTCCGTTTTTTTTGCGTTTTTTCAGTGGTATCGCGGTGAGTTCATCGCCGGCAAGCCAGCTCCTACAGGAATGTGGATTGCCCGAGATCCGGAAAAACTCACGGACACTGTAGGAGCTGGCTTGCCAGCGATGGCGGTGTAACTGTTGGTGCAGAACTCCGGATCAACCCGAATTCCACCAGGCTGTAGAAGAAGTCCTGCGCACTCTGTGGCCGTTTCTTGAAGCCAATCCGCATTACCTGACCTCGGGCATTCTGGAACGCATCTGCGAGCCGGAGTGGGCGCTGGTGTTTCGCGTGTCGTGGGTCGACGATCGGGGCAAAGTCCAGGTCAATCGCGGGTTCCGCATCCAGATGAACAGCGCGATCGGCCCGTACAAGGGCGGTCTGCGTTTTCACCCGTCGGTGAACATGGGCGTGCTGAAATTCCTCTCCTTCGAACAGACCTTCAAAAACTCCCTGACTTCATTGCCCATGGGCGGTGGCAAGGGTGGTTCGGACTTCGACCCCAAAGGCAAAAGCGACGCGGAAGTCATGCGCTTCTGCCAGGCCTTCATGAGCGAGTTGTACCGCCACATTGGTGCGGACGTTGACGTGCCAGCCGGGGACATCGGCGTCGGTGCGCGGGAAATCGGTTTCCTGTTCGGCCAGCACTAGCGCTTGAACAACCAGTTCACCAGTGTGCTGACCGGCAAAGGCCCAAGCTACGGCGGCAGCCTGATTCGCCCGCAAGCTTCCGGTTTCGGTTGCGTGTACTTCGCCGAAGAAATGCTCAAGCGCCGTGGCCTGGCTGGCCGTTTTGACCTGGAGTTCCGCACCGGTCAGCTGCCATGGAGCCTGAGCTGCGATATCGCGCTGCCGTGCGCAACGCAAAACGAACTGGATGTCGAAGCCGCTCGCACCTTACTGCGCAACGGCTGCATCTGTGTGGCCGAAGGCGCGAACATGCCGACCACCCTCGAGGCGATGGACCTGTTCATCGAGGCCGACATTCTGTTCGCAGCGGGCAAGGCGTCCAACGCCGGCGGCGTGGCGGTGAGCGGGCTGGAAATGTCGCAGAACGCCATGCGCCTGGCGTGGACCGGTGGCGAAGTGGACAGCGAACTGCACGCGATCATGCAGTCGATTCACCACGCTTGCGTGCATTACGGCGAAGAGGACGGTCGGGTCAATTACGTCAAGGGGGCGAACATCGCCGGCTTCGTGAAGGTCGCCGATGCGATGCTGGCCCAAGGCGTCGTCTAAGTCGGTTCGATGCGAATCACTTCAATCATTTGATCCCCGGCGGGGCGCTGCCACAGTACTTCGTCGTTGAGTTGTGCGCCGAGCAGCGCCCGGCCCAGCGGTGAACCCCAATTGATCAGGCCGTGGGCGGCATCGGCCTGATCTTCGCCCACCAGTTGTACCCGGCGCTCGGTGGCGTGTTCATCGGCGTAGGTCACCCAACTGCCGATTTGCACTTTCTGGGTCGAGGTCGCGGCGGGTACCACCTGAGCGCTGCCCAGGCGCTGTTTGAAATAACGCAGATCACGTTCGAGATCGGCCAGGCGCTGTTTGTCCGCCTGCTCACCTTTTGCCGATTGCTCGGCATGCAGGGTTTGCAGTTCGGCGACTTTGCCCTGTAACAGCTTCAGGCCTTGCGGCGTGACGTAATTGGGCTGCGCGCTGACCTGCCGTTCGACAGGCTGATCGGCTTGCGCGCTGGCGTTATCTTCATTGACGAAGGCACGGCTCATGGAATTCTCCCGGTATAGGGTTTGGGTCATGGTCGCAGGCATCTGGTTTCACTGGATGTCTGAAAGCGACTTACGGCGAGTGATAGGCCCGAGCGGCATCCTGATTTTTCTGTTGCTGTCAGGCCTTGCCCCATTCTTCCTGATGACTGTTGCGCTCATCCGCCGCGGTCCACGACCACGCAACGCCGCATCTCGGAACCCCGGCCCCCTGGGGTCTATAAGGAAAGTCTAGAAGCTGGCTCGCGAGGATGGTGTGCGCGGGCGGTGAAAAATCCATTCCCCCTGTGGGAGTAGCGTGTCAGGTCAGTAGTGATACCACTTCAGCTCAAGCATCACTTCGTTCTCGGCCGTCGCCAAATGGCTGAACTCACGCTGGGCGCTCAAGCGCAGACCGAGATTGCGGGATATTTCCCATTGCTGATTCAGGCTCAGGCTACGACGCACTTCGCCATTGGTGAAAAAATCACCCTTGGCTTCCAGGCTCAAGTTGCCCAGCGGGTTTTTCCACAGCACGCCACTGTTGAAACCAACGGCCGGCGCGATGAATGCGGCGAAGTCGTTGTTGTGTTCGATACGCACGGTGCCCAGGGCAAAACCGAGCAGATCGTCGCCCAATTGCCAGGTTCCACCGCCACCGCCGTTGACGTGGCTGACCAGGGTTTGGTCATCATGCTTGCCTGGCACCCGCTCCAGACCACCGGTGACTTGCCATGACAGCGGTTGCAGCAACTCGTTACGCGGGGTCAGGGAACGAATGGTCGCCAGGTCCAGTCGCTGCACTTGCCAGTCATTGCCTTCGTACTGGCGCAGTTTCAATTGCAGGATTTCGATCTGCGCGCCAAGGGGAAAGCTTTCGCTGTTGTCATTGAGGTCGTGATAAGCCATGCGCAAGCCGTACTCGCCAAAGGCTTTATCGCCACGGGTACCGAGGCCGAGTTGCCAGGTACGGGACTCGTGACCGTCTTCAGGCAGGCCGGGTTGCGGGATATCCAGCTCCGGCGCCGGGTTCTGGTTGATTGCCCGCAGCAGTTCGAAGCTGCGCTGGGCGCGCGCCGGGTCGCGCTCCCGGCCATTGGCGCGGTAGCGTTCCAGACGATAGGCCGCATCGATGATCAGCGCCTGGCGGTCGCGGGGTTGTGCCTTGAACGCCGGGTCCTGCAATTGGTTCTGATCGGCGCTGACGTTCAGTACCCATTGCTGCTCTTCAGGGTTCAACGGTTCGGCGCGACTGAGCAACTCGCGTTCCCGGGACGGACGATACTGGATGGATTCCACCAGCCCGGCATTTTTCACGGCTTTGACGGTGTCGGTCGGGATGGCGGTGAGTGGGAACTGCTCGGTCAGGCGCAGGCTCGGGCGGGCCACTTGCAGCAGTTCCAGCAAGCGGTACGAGCAGTTCTCGTCAAAGAAGAAATAGTCGAACTTGATCTGCTTCAGCTCCCAGACGTGCTCGACCATGCGCGCGGTTTCCTGCTGGGTCAGGTTCAGTCGGTATTCCCACAGGTCGCGGTTTTCCAGGCTGCGGTATTCCGAGAGTTTTTCCTGGTAGGGCACCAGCGCGAACAGGCCGGGATAGCCGCCCATCAGGCCTTTCCAGGCATAGAGGATGCTGTTGTCCGAGCCCTCGATGTAGGCGCCGAAGTTGATCGCGTAACTGAGCAGCGAAGTCTTGTCGCTCTTCACTTCGGCCTGATCGATGCGCAGCAGGGTGTGGCCAAACATCGAGGATGGACTGTTCAGGTACGCAGCCGGGAAGATCATCACCGCACTGTCGGGCGAGACGTCCTTGAACCATTGCTTGAATTCGGCGCAGGCCGGCGTCGGCAGGCCGGTCAGGCCGAGCTGCTCTTCGAGCCAGCGGGTGCGGGCCGGGTAGACGCATTGTGCGTGCTGTTCACCGGTACTGGCCGGGGCGTACAAGGCTTGTACGGTAGCAGCCAATTCATTGTCCGGGTGTTCATTGCCATCGGCGGCGAGGAAGAATTTCGGGTCGCTGACATAGCTGCGCCAGCCACCGAGCTTGGCGGTTTCGTAATGGCCTAGGGATATCCAGAAAGGGTCGTTGGCCAGTTGCTGCAAACGTTGTGGGTCGATGTGAGGCGCGGCGGACAGCGGGGCGCAGGCACACAGCGCCAGCCAGGCAAGGCGTTTGAGCATAGATGGCAACTTAAGTCGAAAAAAACAAAGGCCGTTTGCCCGTAGGAGCTGGCTTGTCGGGTCGCCGCATCGCAGCGAAGGTCGTTAACGATAACGCGTGTCTACCGGATAAACACGGCGCCTTTGAAACCATCGCTGCGATGCGGCGACCCGACAAGCCAGCTCCTACAGTCAGCGACATCCAAAGGTGGTCGCGTCCAAAAAACAAAACCCGCTTCCCGAAAGAAGCGGGGGCGAGTGGAGCTTATGCCTGGGTCGCGTACTTGGCCAGACGAGGGTCGGCTTTGAGCACGGCCAGGGTATTGGTATGCACGTCTTCGGCAGTCACGTCAGCCTTGCTGAAGATCTGCTGGAAGTGCTCGTGAGTGACGGCGGCGAAGTGCGCACGGTCTTCCGGCGCCACGCCCAGTACCACGGCATAGGTGGTCAGCGCTTCGCCCTGACCTTTGGCCATGTCTTCGGACAGCTCGTTCATCATGCCATTCATGGCAAACCAGGATTTACCGCCATAGGTCAGCGACGCGTTGGTTGCGCAACCGTTGGTACCGGAGGTCATGCCGAAGGTTGCGTTGCCGGAGGTGCCGTTGGTGGTGGATGCCAGGAAGTGGGCCGGAGTACCACGCTGACCTTCGAACAGCATGTTGCCCCAACCGCAATCCGGGCCGCCCGGCGCCTGAGCCATGGCGTTGATGGATACGGCGGTGAAGAGAGTACCGAGAAGAATCCGTTTCATAGCTTTGTTCTCTTTATGTGCCTACCAATGGACAAGTGGGCCGGTCATTAGTCCAGCCGCGCAGTCTGGAGTTTAGGCACGATCACGGGGCTCCGTGATTTTTTGCAAAAGATTCATGGGAAACCGTGGCGCAAGCCCGGCCCGCCTGGGGTTGGCGGATTGACGATGCTCAGGCCTGCGGCGCTCCTTGCCAGTCGGGTATGGGCGGCGCCAGAATGCTGCCATCTGCCCCGCCTGATTGTTAAGGAAGCCCGATGCCTGATCCTGTTGCTGCCAGCTTGCGTCTAGCGCCCGAAGCGCTGACCCGTCCGTTTTCCGCTGAACAGTTCAGCTTCTCTACCACCAATGATCTGGAGCCCTTTCGCGGTGTGCTTGGCCAGGAACGTGCGGTCGAAGCCTTGCAGTTCGGTGTGGCCATGCCACGCCCCGGTTACAACGTATTCGTCATGGGCGAGCCCGGCACTGGCCGGTTCTCGTTCGTCAAACGCTATCTCAAGGCCGAAGGCAAGCGCCTGCAGACCCCGGCGGACTGGGTCTATGTCAACAATTTCGATGAGCCGCGCGAACCACGTGCCCTGGAATTGCCGTCGGGCACTGCCGGTAACTTCATTGGAGATATCAACGGTCTGATCGACAACCTGCTGGCGACGTTTCCGGCAGTCTTCGAGCATCCGTCCTACCAACAGAAGAAAAGCGCCATCGACCGCGCCTTCAACCAGCGCTACGACAAGGCCCTGGACGTCATCGAGCGTCTGGCCCTGGAAAAGGACGTCGCACTCTACCGCGACGCCAGCAATATCGCCTTCACCCCAATGGGCGATGGCAAGGCGTTGGACGAAGCTGAATTCGCACAACTGCCGGAAGCCGAGCGCGAGCGCTTTCACGAGGATATTTCGGTACTGGAGGAGCGCCTGAACGAAGAGCTCGCCAGCCTGCCGCAATGGAAGCGCGAATCGAGCAACCAACTGCGTCATCTGAACGAAGAAACCATCACCCTGGCCTTGCAGCCGTTGCTGTCGCCGTTGTCGGAGAAATACGCCGAGAACGCCGCGGTGTGCGGTTATCTGCAAGCCATGCAGGTGTATTTGCTCAAGACGGTGGTCGAGCAACTGGTGGACGATAGCAAGACCGATGCCGTCGCCCGCAAGTTGCTGGAAGAGCAATACGCGCCGAGCCTGGTGGTTGGTCATTCGGCCAGCGGCGGTGCGCCGGTGGTGTTCGAGCCGCACCCGACCTATGAAAACCTCTTCGGTCGCATTGAATACAGCACCGATCAGGGCGCGCTGTACACCACCTACCGCCAACTGCGGCCGGGTGCTTTGCACCGGGCCAATGGCGGTTTCCTGATCCTTGAAGCGGACAAGATGCTCAGCGAGCCATTCGTGTGGGATGCGCTCAAACGCGCCCTGCAATCGCGCAAGCTGAAAATGGAGTCGCCGCTGGGTGAGCTGGGCCGTCTGGCCACCGTGACCCTGACACCGCAACACATTCCGTTGCAGGTCAAAGTCGTCATCATTGGTGCCCGTCAGCTGTATTACACGCTGCAAGACCTCGATCCGGACTTCCAGGAAATGTTCCGCGTCCTGGTGGATTTCGATGAAGACATCCCGATGGTCGACGAGAGCCTGGAGCAGTTCGCCCAGTTGCTCAAAACCCGTACTTCCGAAGAAGGCATGGCACCGCTGACCGCCGATGCGGTGGCCCGCCTGGCAACCTACAGTGCGCGTCTGGCCGAGCACCAGGGGCGCTTGTCGGCGCGTATCGGTGACTTGTTCCAACTGGTCAGCGAGGCGGACTTCATCCGCCATCTGGCCGGTGATGAAATGACCGATGCCGGGCACATTGAACGGGCACTCAAAGCCAAGGCCACGCGGACCGGGCGGGTTTCGGCGCGGATTCTCGACGACATGCTGGCCGGGATCATCCTGATCGACACCGCGGGCGCGGCAGTCGGCAAGTGCAACGGCCTGACCGTGCTGGAAGTCGGCGATTCGGCCTTTGGTATACCGGCGCGGATTTCCGCCACGGTGTACCCGGGCGGCAGCGGCATTGTCGACATCGAGCGCGAGGTCAACCTCGGCCAGCCGATCCACTCCAAAGGCGTGATGATCCTTACCGGTTATCTGGGCAGTCGTTACGCCCAGGAGTTTCCGCTGGCGATTTCCGCGAGTATCGCCCTGGAGCAATCCTACGGTTATGTCGATGGCGACAGTGCTTCCCTGGGCGAGGCCTGCACCCTGATCTCGGCCTTGTCGAAAACCCCGCTCAAGCAGTGCTTTGCCATCACCGGTTCGATCAACCAGTTCGGCGAAGTGCAGGCGGTCGGCGGAGTCAACGAGAAGATCGAGGGCTTCTTCCGTCTGTGCGAGGCCCGCGGGTTGACCGGCGAGCAGGGGGCAATCATTCCTCACGCCAACGTCGCCACGCTGATGCTCGACGAGAAGGTGCTGGCGGCGGTACGTGCGGGGCAATTCCATGTCTACGCGGTCCGTCAGGCCGACGAAGCCTTGAGTTTGCTGGTTGGCGAGCCAGCCGGCGAGCCGGACGAGAATGGCGAATTCCCTGAAGGCAGCGTGAACGCACGGGTCGTGGAGCGCCTGCGGGTTATCGCGGAAATGATCAGTGAAGATGATCTGAAAGAGGCCGAGAAGGAGTTGGCGCAAGAGGCTTTGGCGGAAACCAAACCGGCTTGATACCTGTTTGAGTCTGGCTCACCTCGGTACTGTGGGAGCGAGCCTGCTCGCGATGAAGGACTGACATTCAACCCCTATGTTGACTGAAGGTCCGCCATCGCGAGCAGGCTCGCTCCCACGGTTTTTTGTGGTGAATGTCGAAAAGCGTCATCGAAATGACGTCAACATTCACGCGGTGACCATTCGGCGCCTTTCGGTATCGCACTGCCTGCAAGCCAGACTTTTCTTCTATTCTCAGCTCAGGGATGTCGACAGTAATCACAGGATCGAAACAGCCTTCACATGGGGGCTGAATACCGGATCTACCGAGGGTCGCCGCCATGTCGCGCAACCTCTGCCTTACCCGTCAATGCCTGGGCCTTGAGACCCGTATCGAGTGTGCCATCCGTCCGTTGGCGGGAGATACGGGCATGTGGACTCTGCTGTTCGCCGCCGGAATGGCCGGTGAACAACCTTCGGCCATCAAGGCCCAAGGCCCGTTTCACGGTCCGTTCGTCGCTGAATCAATCCTCGACACCATCGTTGAAAGCCTGACCTTGCACGGCTACGAGTTGGCCAACGATCCGCAAATCTGGTGCTTGCACCTGCAAGCCCAACTGCGGGAAATCAACGGTGGTCGCTGCCGAAACATGGGCGGCTTCGAGTTTCACCCCGAGTACTGATTCGCACTATTGATCAAGGCGCGTCATGTCGGCCTTGTCGAGTTTGACCTCGAAACCATACTGCACGGTGGCGAGGTCAGTGCGCTGATAGGTTTCCAGGCGCGTAGGCTGTCCGTAGAAGTAATGCACGGCAAACTGCGCCGGCCCTTGTGCGCTCGCGCCATGGCTGACCGATAGAATCTCCTTCAAGTAATTGCCGGTGTCGTCCTTGGCGAAAAAGCGCCAGTCCTGGGCGGGAAACTGCTTCAAATCAACCACCAGAGCATTGGCTTTAAGTTCGAGGCCTTTGGGCAGTTGGCGGGCGTCGACGGTTTTTTGCTCGACGGTGGCCAGGAACAGCGGCATCGACCCCACCGCATAGGCCGGCGTTTGCGGAAACAGATTCAGATCGTAGGTAATGGTGCCGCGCAGGGGATCGATCTGGTACGCCTCGGGCGGCAACTCGATCGGCTCGTCGCGTTTGCCACTCGCGTCTTCGGTAAAGAAACTCACCGGACTTTCACCGGGGTTGAACGATGTGCCGAGCAGTTCATCGTTGAAGCTGCGCAGATGAGTGAGTTCGATTCGCGCAGCACTGGGGTCATCGACCGACTGACTGATGCTGACGTTCTTTTTCAGTTGATCCTCGCTCAGCGTTGCCCCTTTGAGCCAACCGGGCGCCTGGTCGTCATAGACCACCACGGGCAGGTTCAAGGGCTGGATGGTCTTGTCCGTGGTCTCGGCATCGAAGTGCCGGACCGGCAGGTCGAGGCTCTTGCGGGTGACCGTGACGGCG
Source organism: Pseudomonas sp. P4_B3 (assembly GCF_056402295.1). Taxonomy (NCBI): domain Bacteria; kingdom Pseudomonadati; phylum Pseudomonadota; class Gammaproteobacteria; order Pseudomonadales; family Pseudomonadaceae; genus Pseudomonas; species Pseudomonas sp. P4_B3. Next base: position 79,718 of record NZ_JBFUHR010000022.1, on the reverse strand, counting down.
GAAAAATCCAGCATGCTGACTTCGAGGGTTTCGATCGTCCCGTTGAAGTACACCTTCGAATAATGTCGAGTCTGCTGTTTCTCAAAGTTGCGCTGTTCTTCGTCGAGCTGTTTTTCCAGGGCCTCGCTCCAGTTTTTTTGCTGCTGCATCTTGGCCAGCTGCTGCTGATAGAACGCAATTTGTACCGCGGTTTCGTTGATTGAGCCGGCGCGCGAGAGGAATTGCCCGGTGCTGTCCGTGGCCTGGACGATCAGTGGGTTCAGCGGTGTTTCTCTGACTTCGGGGGCTAGCGGCGCGCTGTTGTTGTATTCGATTTCCGCGTAGTTGTTCGTCAGTGTGAGCAGGGTGACGCTCAGGTTGTCATTGGTGCGGGTCTGGCCTATGTCCTTTTTCGTCAGGTCGAAGCTGTAGAGGCGGCGTGGCGCGATGACCTCGACTTTGCCCTGCAGGCTCACCGGTTGCGGTTGCTGCTTTCTGTCGATGTCGAGGCCTTCGATGAAGGGGTAGGCCACAGTCAGGTCATCGGGGGTGGTCAGGTTGGAACTCGATGGGCTGAGTTGAATGCCGGGGTCGGTTTCTGACCATTCCGGCTGGAATGGGATCACTCGTTTATTGCTTAGTGTGACCGACTGCCATTCCAGGCCATGGGGAAACAAAAACGCGGCAGGAACGCTGAAAGTGAAGGGAAACACCGGTTGCAGATCGGTCAGATAGTCGGAACTGGAGTCTTTTTGCAGCACGAACAACCCGTTGATGTAGGCGTCGACCAGGGCCTGCGGGGTCGGGTAGTGCTTGAGCATGGCGAGGGCGTCTTCGCCGTATTCGGTTTCCACCTGTTTACTCTCGAGCTTGAGTTGCGCGCGCTCGAGCAGCAGCAGTGAGCCGCCCAGCTCCGACACGGCATCCTTGAGCTTCGGATCCTGGATGGCGTCCAGCGACTTTTCGAATTGCGCGGTTTTTTCTTCGAGGCTGACCTGGCGTTTTTCATCGCTGGGTGAGCAGCCGCTTAGAAGCAGCGCCATGCAAATTCCGGCACTCGTCAAAGGCAATCGCACATCCATTTCCAGTCTTCCTGTCCGATATCACTGAGCGGTCAATGATTTGGACACTAGCAGAAAAATTTTGATACACAGGCGCAGGTGGCGGATTTTTCGACGGTTTCTGGCTGCTTCTGGGTATAGACGGGCGGCTGGTATACTCGCGGCCATTTTCAGCCCACATGTGAGATTCAATGGAACGCTTTATCGAAAATACAATGTACGCCTCGCGCTGGCTGCTGGCGCCGATCTATTTCGGCCTGTCCCTCGGGTTGCTGGCGCTGGCGCTGAAATTCTTCCAGGAAGTCTTTCACGTCATCCCGAACGTGTTTTCGATGGCCGAATCGGACTTGATCCTGGTGCTGCTGTCGCTGATCGACATGGCGCTGGTGGGCGGTTTGCTGGTGATGGTGATGATTTCCGGCTACGAGAACTTCGTCTCGCAGCTGGACATCGACGACTCCAAGGAAAAGCTCAACTGGCTGGGCACCATGGACTCTTCGTCGCTGAAAATGAAGGTGGCGGCGTCGATCGTGGCGATCTCGTCCATTCACCTGCTGCGCATCTTCATGGATGCCAAGAACGTCGATCCCGAGCATTTGCAGTGGTACGTGATCATCCACATGACCTTCGTGGTATCGGCATTCGCCATGGGTTACCTGGATAAAGTCACCAAGCACTGATCCATTGCTGGCCCCATGAAACACGCCGCCCGTCTGTTGCAAAACAGACGGGCGGCGTCGTTTGTGGCTTGTGCTTTGATGCGCCGAGGCCTATCCCTGTAAGTATGTTGGCTCGCCACTGCGTGAGGTGCGTTCATGACCCTGAATGAGTTGAATGCGTATGCCATCGCCGGAAAGGTCGATGAGCTGAACCTGATCTCCATGGAGGGGGGCATTTACCTGCTGGAAGCACGGATGCATGGCGCGGCGTACCCCCTGAGCGATACGCACGGCCAGATGATGAGCCTGCGTTCGGTGGAGCATGCCCGTGATGTGCTGCGCTCCTTTCCCAAGTTGCACTTCAACCTTGTGCACACGGTCGTGCATGACGAAATGTGCGGGCTGGTTGCCGACGTGGAAGAAAACCTGAAGGTGCCGATCGCCTGAGGTCCCTCATCAATGGCATGACATCTGTGCTAGTCTGCTGGCCCTTTTGGTTCCGGGCGCTCCGGGACGCGCTGTGCACGCATGGCAAGTTCCCGAGCCGTCCGCACAGCGGAGCAGTGTCATGTCCGAAGTAAATCTGTCCACCGACGAAACCCGCGTCAGCTACGGTATTGGCCGTCAGTTGGGCGACCAACTGCGCGACAACCCGCCACCGGGCGTCAGCCTGGACGCGATCCTGGCTGGCCTGACCGACGCATTCGCCGGCAAGCCAAGCCGTGTGGGTCAGGAAGAAATGTCCGCCAGCTTCAAAGTCATCCGCGAAATCATGCAGGCCGAAGCTGCAGCCAAGGCTGAAGCGGCTGCTGGCGAAGGCCTGGCTTTCCTGGCTGAAAACGCCAAGCGTGACGGCATCACCACTCTGGCTTCCGGTCTGCAGTTCGAAGTGCTGACCGCTGGCGAAGGCGTCAAGCCATCCCGTGAAGACTCTGTGCGTACTCACTACCACGGCACCCTGATTGATGGCACTGTGTTCGACAGCTCCTACGAGCGCGGCGAGCCTGCAGAATTTCCGGTTGGCGGCGTGATCGCCGGCTGGACCGAAGCCCTGCAACTGATGAACGCCGGCAGCAAATGGCGCCTGTACGTGCCGAGCGAACTGGCATACGGCGCTCAAGGCGTTGGCAGCATCCCGCCGCACAGCGTACTGGTGTTCGACGTCGAACTGCTCGACGTTCTGTAATACCCGCTGATTACCTGTAGGAGCGAGCCTGCTCGCGATGGGCGTCAACGATAACGTGGCCATTCTGAATGAACGCGGTGTCTTTGAGTTTTTCGCGAGCAGGCTCGCTCCTACAGTGTTTTGCAGTGTCTCTCATGGATGAAACTTGCCATTGAGATCCGTCGTCGGGCGCAACGCCCGGGCATAGCAGAACAGAAACAGATTACGCACCAGTTCCTTGAGCACCACCGGCTCGCTGGAGCTCAGGCCATTGAGGTCAAGATCACCCTGGTCTTGCAGTTCGTTCAAGGCTTCTTCTTCAAGCACCGCACAGACTTCCCCGGTTTCCCGATGCAGGATTCTGAGGTAAGGGTGTGGGCGGTCCAGCCAGGCATCGATCAGATAAGTCATGGTTCTCATCTCCACTGAAGGTTTTATGAGAATAATTCTTATTCACTAAATAGCAAGAGCCTATTGGCGGTTTGCGCTTTTTTCCAGGTAAGGATTGCGTCAGGTCAAAAACGACTGGCGTCTGGCTATTGCGAGGATTGACTGGGCCAAGCGGGGGAGGGTGAGGCGCCATCCCGCGGCCGGGCGCGGGATGGAAGACAGCAGGTTCAGACTTTCCTGACGAACTCGGACTTGAGTTTCATCGGTCCGATGCCGTCGATCTTGCAATCGATGTCGTGATCGCCATCGCACAGGCGGATGTTCTTGACCTTGGTGCCGACCTTGACCACCAAAGACGTACCCTTGACCTTGAGGTCCTTGATCACGGTGATGGTGTCGCCGTCCTGCAGGACGTTGCCGACCGAATCCTTTTTCACCGCGTCATCGGACACCGCTTCGGTTTCACCGCTGGCGGACCATTCGTGGGCGCACTCGGGGCAGATCAGCTGCGCGCCGTCTTCATAGGTGTATTCGGAATTGCATTTTGGGCAGGGTGGCAACGTGCTCACTAAGGCTCCTTGGATTCAGGATCGCTAAAAAGCGCACATTGTATAGGGTTTTAAGCGGGAGAGGGGCGGGATGCTTGCCGGCGAACGCTGCGGTGCCGCTTTCCTGTAGGAGCCGGCTTGCCGGCGAACCAGGCGACGCGGTGTGTCTGAAACACCGCCTTCGCTGCGATGCGGCGACCCGACAAGCCAGCTCCTACAGAGGGCGTATCAATGCGTGCGGGCTACCGCGAACTCGCTCAACTCGACCAAGGCATCGCGAAACTCGCTCGGCGGCAGCGTTTCGAGGCACTTGATCGCACGGGCCACATAATCGCGGGCCAGTTGCGCGGTGTACTCCAGCGAGCCCGAGGCTTCCACGGCTTCGCGGATGCTTTCCAGATCTTCGATTCCGCCTTTCTGGATCGCCTTGCGCACCAGGGCGGCCTGCTCCGGTGTGCCTTCACGCATGGTGTAGATCAGCGGCAGGGTCGGCTTGCCTTCGGCCAGATCGTCACCGACGTTCTTGCCCAGGGTTTCGGCGTCGCCTTTGTAGTCCAGCAGGTCGTCGACCAGTTGGAAGGCCACCCCCAGGTGATCCCCGAATGTACGCAGGGCTTCGGCCTGTTTCGGCGTGGCTTCGCACAGGGCGGCAGCACTGTGGGTCGAGGCTTCGAAGAGCATCGCGGTCTTGCCGCGGATGACTTCCATGTAGGTTTCTTCGGTGGTGCTGGCGTCACGAACCTTCGATAGCTGCAACACTTCGCCTTCAGCGATGATGCGCGTGGCCTGCGACAGGATCTTCATCACTGGCATCGAGCCCAGCTCGACCATCATTTCGAACGAGCGCGAATACAGGAAATCACCCACCAGCACGCTTGGCGCGTTGCCCCACATGGCGTTGGCGGTCGAGCGGCCACGGCGCATGCCGGACATGTCGACCACATCGTCATGCAGCAGGGTGGCGGTGTGCAGAAACTCGATGGTCGCGGCCAGCAGGCGCAGGTCATCGCCTTCGCGACCCAGGGCCTTGCCACACAGCAGCACCAATAAAGGACGCAGGCGTTTACCGCCGGCCGAGGTAATGTAATCGCCGATTTTCGAGACCAGCGGCACGCGCGAAGTCAGCTGCTTCTTGATGATGCCGTCGACGGCGCTAAAATCGTCCGCCACCGCGCGGTAGAAAGCTTGGGGTTGCATCAGCGACAGTCGCTCCAGAAGGGTTGCGCGGCATGCTAGGACCCGCGTCCGGGCCTGTCAAGGCGCGATGGACGGCCCCTTGCAAGGCGCTCGTGGCTTGCGTACAATCGCGCACCCTGAACTTCCTGGGCAGCACCTGCCTTACGCAATTGCAAGCGGGCCTCCAGCCCCATGCAGCCATGCCAGCCAATACCTCTTCTTATAAAGAGCTGGGTGAGCAGGATTATCGGAGAAATACCATGTCTTATGCAGTAATCGTTACTGGCGGCAAGCAGTACAAAGTCGCCCCAGGTGAATACCTGAAGATCGAAAAACTGGAAATCGCTACCGGCGAATCCGTTACCTTTGATCGCGTTCTGTTGGTTGCCAACGGTGACGACGTGAATATCGGCGCTCCAGTTGTTGCTGGTGCTACCGTTGTGGCTGAAGTGATCTCCCAAGGTCGTCACGATAAAGTCCGCATCATCAAGTTCCGTCGTCGTAAGCACCACATGAAGCGTATGGGCCACCGCCAGTGGTACACCGAGATCAAAATCACCGGTATTCAGGCTTAATTTCAGCCTAATTCCTCACTAGGAGAATTGAACTCATGGCACACAAAAAAGCTGGTGGTAGTACCCGTAACGGTCGCGACTCAGAAGCCAAACGCCTTGGCGTGAAGATGTATGGCGGCCAGGCTATCAAAGCAGGCAACATCATCGTGCGTCAGCGCGGCACCCAATTCCACGCTGGCTACGGCGTTGGCATGGGTAAGGATCACACCCTCTTCGCTAAAGTCGAAGGCGTGATCAAGTTCGAAGTAAAAGGCGCCTTCGGTCGTCGTTACGTGAGCGTAGTCGCGGCTTAATTGCGCGATCGCTGGAAAAGCCCTGTCTCGCGACGGGGCTTTTTCGTTTGTGGGGTGAGTCTCTTGCAAAGCTGTTTGTATGGGCTGTTGGCGTACGATGTAGGTGTCGTGGTTTGGGGTCGCTGCGCTCATTTTTGCAAGAGTCTTATGTCTTGATTGTTTTTCGGCTCGTCCGTATGGCGAGAGGCGTTTGTTATGAAGTTTGTTGATGAAGTATCGATTCGCGTAAAGGCTGGTGACGGCGGCAATGGCGCCATGAGTTTCCGTCGGGAAAAATTTATCGAGAACGGTGGTCCGAACGGCGGTGATGGCGGTGACGGCGGTTCCATCTACATGATGGCCGACGAAAACCTCAACACCCTGGTGGACTACCGTTACACCCGGCACTTCGATGCCGAGCGTGGTTCCAACGGCGGCAGCACCGACTGCACCGGCAAGAAGGGTGAAGACCTGATCCTGCGCGTTCCGGTCGGCACCACGGTGATCGACTCCGCGACTCAGGAGGTCATCGGTGACCTGACCAAGGCTGGTCAGAAATTGATGGTAGTGCAGGGCGGCTGGCACGGTCTGGGCAACACCCGTTTCAAATCCAGTACCAACCGTGCGCCGCGCCAGACTACTCCGGGCAAGCCGGGTGAGCAGCGCGACCTGAAGCTGGAAATGAAGGTACTGGCTGACGTAGGTCTGCTGGGCTTGCCGAACGCCGGTAAAAGTACTTTTATCCGTTCGGTTTCGGCTGCCAAGCCGAAAGTTGCCGACTACCCGTTCACCACGCTGGTGCCGAACCTGGGTGTGGTCAGCGTCGATCGCTGGAAGAGCTTCGTCATTGCCGATATTCCGGGTTTGATCGAAGGCGCTTCCGAAGGTGCTGGTCTGGGTATTCGCTTCCTCAAGCACTTGGCGCGTACGCGCCTGCTGCTGCACCTCGTGGACATGGCGCCGCTGGATGACGCCAGCGCACCGGATGCCGCTGAAGTGATCGTCAACGAGCTGATCAAGTTCAGCCCGTCCCTGGCGGAGCGTGATCGCTGGCTGGTCCTGAACAAGTGCGACCAGATCCTTGATGAGGAGCACGATGCTCGCGTCAAGGAAATCGTTGATCGCCTGGAATGGACTGGTCCGGTCTACGTGATCTCGGCCATCTCCAAGCTCGGTACCGAGCGTCTGTGCCACGACATCATGCGTTACATGGAAGATCGTGCTGATCGCCTGGCCAATGACCCAGCTTACAAGGAAGAGCTGGCCGATCTCGATCAGCGCATCGAAGACGAAGCTCGCGCGCAACTGCAGGCGCTGGATGACAAGCGTGCCCTGCGTCGCAGCGGCGTGAAGTCGGTCCACGACATCGGTGACGATGATTGGGACGAAGAAGATGTGGATGACGAAGACGGTCCGGAAATCATTTACGTGCGTGACTGATTCGTTGCGATAAACTTAAGCGCCGCTCAATCGAGCGGCGTTTTGGTATCTGGAAATCGATTGTTGGTCACGAATAACCACGAATAACGTCACGGGCAGTGCTAGGTCGCGCTGTCCTCAAGCTAAGGTTGAAGATGATGCGGAGCAAGGTGACAGGTGCGCAGCGTTGGGTCGTGAAGATCGGCAGCGCTTTGCTGACGGCGGACGGCAAAGGCCTGGATCGCGCGGCAATGGGTGTCTGGGTTGAGCAGATGGTGGCCTTGCATGAGGCGGGTGTCGAGCTGGTGCTGGTGTCCTCCGGGGCGGTGGCGGCCGGTATGAGCCGTCTGGGCTGGACCTCGCGACCCAGTGCGATGCACGAGCTCCAGGCCGCTGCTGCAATCGGTCAGATGGGGTTGGTGCAGGCCTGGGAATCGAGCTTTGCCGAGCATGGCCGGCATACCGCGCAGATTCTCCTGACCCATGACGACCTGTCCGACCGCAAGCGCTACCTGAATGCTCGCAGTACCTTGCGTGCACTGGTCGAGCTGAAAGTCATTCCGGTGATCAACGAGAACGACACTGTGGTCACCGACGAAATTCGTTTTGGCGACAACGACACCCTGGCAGCGCTGGTGGCGAACCTGGTCGAGGCGGATTTGCTGGTGATTCTGACGGATCGCGACGGCATGTTCGACGCTGATCCGCGCAACAATCCGGATGCCCAGCTGATTTACGAGGCGCGTGCCGATGATCCGGCGCTCGACGCGGTGGCGGGCGGCACCGGTGGTGCGCTGGGGCGTGGTGGCATGCAGACCAAATTGCGTGCTGCGCGTCTGGCGGCCCGTTCCGGTGCTCACACCATCATCGTTGGTGGGCGCATCGAGCGCGTGCTGGATCGCCTCAAGGCGGGCGAGCGCATCGGCACTTTGCTCTCGCCGGAGCGCGGCATGCTGGCGGCACGCAAGCAGTGGCTGGCCGGTCACCTGCAAACCCGTGGCACCCTGGTGCTGGATGCGGGTGCGGTGATTGCGTTGTCCCAGGGCAACAAGAGCTTGCTGCCGGTTGGGGTCAAATTGGTGCAGGGCAGCTTCCGTCGCGGTGAGATGGTGGTCTGCGTGGCGCCGGACGGTCGCGAGATCGCTCGTGGCCTGGCCAACTACAGTGCGCTGGAAGCACAAAAAATCATTGGTCAGTCGTCTGAGGCGATTGTCGGTCTGTTGGGTTACATGGCGGAGCCGGAACTGGTTCACCGCGATAACCTGATTCTGGTCTGAAGGAATACCTGAATGCGCGTGGCAAAAGGATTGTTGGGGTTGCTGTTGGCGATGCCCCTGCTGGCTTCGGCCGAAGAGATCGGTCAGGTGTCGACGGTGTTCAAGTTTGTCGGGCCGAATGACCGGATCGTGGTCGAGGCCTTTGATGACCCCAAGGTCGATGGTGTGACCTGCTACCTGTCGCGGGCCAAGACTGGCGGCGTGAAGGGTGGTCTGGGGTTGGCCGAGGATCGTGCCGAGGCATCTATCGCCTGTCGTCAGGTTGGGCCAATCAGCTTCAAGGGCGAACTCAAGGATGGCGACGAGGTGTTCAAGGAGCGCACGTCCCTGGTGTTCAAGACCATGCAGGTGGTGCGCTTTCTCGACAAGAAGCGCAATACGCTGGTGTATCTGGTCTACAGCGATCGCTTGATCGAGGGCAGTCCGCAGAATGCGGTGACGGCGATTCCGATTTTGCCGTGGGCCCACGCCCAATAATCTGACGCAAATCGCCAATGTAGGAGCGAGCTCGCTCCTACAAATCGCAGGCAATAAAAAACCGACCCTGAGGTCGGTTTTTTAATGAACGAGTCGCTTAGGCGGCAGCGGCAACGTTCAGGGCCTTGACGTGGCCATTCAGGCGGCTCTTATGACGAGCGGCCTTGTTCTTGTGGATGATGCCTTTATCGGCCATACGGTCGATAACTGGCACAGCCAGAACGTAAGCGGCTTGAGCTTTGGCAGCGTCTTTTGCGTCGATGGCCTTAACTACATTCTTGATGTAGGTACGAACCATGGAACGCAGGCTGGCGTTGTGGCTGCGACGCTTCTCAGCCTGTTTTGCACGTTTTTTGGCGGAAGGTGAGTTGGCCACCGTCGAGCTCCTCGAAAGACTTTTTAGGAAATAGCAAACAAAATAGGCCGCGAATCATGCCGATGAGTTGAGTTCTTGTCAAGGGCGGTTGAGACGTTCCGCTAAGTGGTAGGTGAAGCAAGCTTGGAGATTTCTTTCCAGCGTGCGACCTGTAAACTCGCGAGCTTTGGCTCTGTGCTGTTGCGGCGCGGAGTATCGCATAAGTAGGCGCGTAGTTCGCCTGCTGTTTATCGACAGGCACAAACTCTTTCCATGAATCTGCTCAAATCGTTGGCCGCCGTCAGCTCTATCACGATGCTTTCCCGGGTTCTGGGATTTGTTCGGGACACCCTCATCGCGCGCGCATTTGGCGCGGGAATGGCGACCGACGCCTTCTTTATCGCCTTCAAACTGCCCAATCTGCTGCGGCGGATCTTTGCCGAAGGGGCGTTTTCCCAGGCGTTCGTGCCGATTCTTGCCGAATACAAAAGCCAGAAGGGCGAGGAAGCGACCCGAACCTTCATTGCCTACGTCTCGGGCCTGCTGACGCTGGTGCTGGCGCTGGTTACCGTGTTGGGCATGATTGCCGCGCCGTGGGTCATCTGGGTGACCGCGCCGGGTTTCACCAACACGCCGGAAAAATTCGAGCTGACCTCCAGTCTGCTGCGGGTGACCTTTCCCTACATCCTGCTGATTTCCCTGTCGTCGTTGGCTGGCGCGATCCTCAATACCTGGAATCGCTTTTCGGTGCCAGCCTTCGTGCCGACCCTGCTGAACGTCAGCATGATCATCTTTTCGGTGTTTTTGACGCCGTATTTCGATCCGCCCGTAATGGCGCTCGGCTGGGCGGTTCTGACGGGTGGCCTGGCGCAGTTGCTCTATCAACTGCCGCACCTGAAAAAGATCGGCATGCTGGTGCTGCCACGCCTGAACCTGCGCGACACCGGCGTCTGGCGCGTAATGAAGCAAATGCTGCCAGCAATCCTCGGTGTCTCGGTTAGCCAGATTTCGCTGATCATCAACACCATCTTCGCTTCGTTCCTGGTTGCCGGTTCCGTGTCGTGGATGTACTACGCCGACCGTTTGATGGAGCTACCGTCCGGCGTGTTGGGCGTCGCGCTGGGGACGATTCTGCTGCCGACCCTGGCCAAGACCTACGCCAACAAGGATCGTCACGAGTATTCGCGCATTCTCGACTGGGGTCTGCGCCTGTGCTTCGTATTGGTGCTGCCTTGCTCGCTGGCATTGGGGATTCTGGCGGAGCCGTTGACGGTTTCCTTGTTCCAGTACGGCCAGTTCAATGCGTTTGATGCATCGATGACCCAGCGTGCCCTGATCGCTTATTCGGTCGGTTTGCTCGGGATTATCGTGATCAAAGTGCTGGCCCCCGGCTTTTATGCGCAACAAAACATCCGCACACCGGTAAAAATTGCGATTTTCACCCTGGTGGTCACCCAGTTGTTCAACTTGATGCTGATCGGGCCGCTGGCTCACGCGGGCCTGGCCTTGGCGATCAGTGCTGGCGCCTGCCTCAATGCCGGTTTGCTGTTCTATCAACTGCGCAAACAGCAGATGTACCAGCCGCAGCCGGGCTGGGCGAAGTTCGCGTTCAAACTGCTGGTCGCGGTGGCGGTGATGTCCGCGGTATTGTTGGGTGTGATGCACTTTATGCCAGCCTGGGATCAGGGACATATGCTCGAGCGCTTCTTGCGTCTGGGGGCGTTGGTGGCGGCGGGTGTAGTGGCTTATTTCGGCATGTTAGTGTTGATGGGTTTCCGTTTGCGCGACTTCAATCGCAAGACGCTGGAATAGAGGTTCTGGCTTCGATAAACACGGGCGAGCCGACAGTTTTGTCGGCTCGATCACTTTGGGTTACGGTGTTGCCTGTCGTCGGCCGCCGGGTGTGGTTATAATCGACCACTTTATGAGCAAGAAGCGCGTTATGCAGCTGGTTCGAGGCCTCCACAATCTGCGCCCCCAGCATCGGGGCTGTGTCGCCACTATTGGCAACTTTGACGGTGTTCACCGTGGTCACCAGGCTATCCTGGCGCGGCTGCGTGAACGTGCGCTCGAGTTGGGCGTGCCCAGCTGCGTTGTGATTTTCGAGCCGCAGCCGCGAGAATTTTTCGCCCCGGACACGGCCCCGGCCCGTCTGGCCCGGCTGCGGGACAAACTGCAGCTGCTGGCCGACGAAGGTGTCGACCGCGTCCTGTGCCTGGCCTTCAACCAGCGGCTGAGCAAGCTCAGCGCCAGCGAATTCGTTGATACCATCCTGGTGGACGGCCTTGGCGTACAGCACCTTGAAGTCGGTGACGACTTCCGGTTCGGCTGCGACCGCGTAGGGGATTTCGATTTCCTGCAACAAGCCGGCATCGTTCAGGGCTTTACCGTCGAGGCGGCGCAAACCGTTGAGCTGGACGGTATTCGCGTCAGCAGCACTCAGGTCCGCAATGCCCTGGCTGCAGCTGATTTTGCCTTGGCCGAGCGACTGCTCGGTCGGCCGTTCCAGATTACCGGGCGGGTGCTGCACGGCCAGAAACTGGCTCGCCAGTTGGGTACGCCCACGGCCAACATACAACTCAAGCGCCGTCGCGTTCCGCTTTCCGGGGTTTACCTGGTCAACGTCGACATCGACGGCAAGACCTGGCCCGGCGTCGCCAATATCGGCGTGCGGCCCACGGTTCAAGGTGATGGCAAGGCCCACCTCGAAATACATCTTTTAGATTTTGCCGGCGATCTGTATGACCGGCGTTTAACGGTGGTTTTCCACCACAAGCTGCGTGAAGAGCAGCGTTTCGCCTCTCTGGAGGCGTTGAAAACGGCGATCAACGCGGATGTCGCCGCCGCCCGTGCACTAGCCGCACCTAGCGCCCATCGCTAATGAAGAGCCTTAAATGACCGACTATAAAGCCACGCTAAACCTTCCGGACACCGCCTTCCCAATGAAGGCCGGCCTGCCTCAGCGCGAACCGCAGATTCTGCAGCGCTGGGACAGCATTGGCCTGTACGGAAAGTTGCGCGAGATTGGCAAGGATCGTCCGAAGTTCGTATTGCACGACGGCCCTCCGTACGCCAACGGCTCGATTCACATCGGTCATGCGCTGAACAAGATTCTCAAGGACATGATCATTCGTTCGAAGACCCTGTCGGGCTTCGACGCGCCTTATGTCCCGGGTTGGGATTGTCATGGCCTGCCGATCGAGCACAAAGTCGAAGTGACCCACGGCAAGAACCTGGGTGCAGACAAGACCCGCGAGCTGTGCCGGGCCTACGCCACCGAGCAGATCGAAGGGCAGAAGTCCGAGTTCATCCGTCTGGGTGTGCTGGGCGACTTCGCCAACCCGTACAAGACCATGGACTTCAAGAACGAGGCCGGGGAAATCCGTGCCCTGGCCGAAATCGTCAAGGGCGGTTTCGTGTTCAAGGGCTTGAAGCCTGTTAACTGGTGCTTCGACTGCGGTTCGGCCCTGGCCGAGGCGGAAGTCGAGTACGAGAACAAGAAGTCCTCGACCATCGACGTGGCCTTCCCGATTGCCGATGAAGCCAAACTGGCTGCCGCCTTCGGTCTGCCATCGCTGGCCAAGCCTGCCTCGATCGTGATCTGGACCACCACCCCGTGGACCATCCCGGCCAACCAGGCGCTGAACGTCCACCCGGAATTCAACTACGCCCTGGTCGATGCCGGCGACAAACTGCTGGTGTTGGCCGAAGAGCTGGTCGAGTCGTGCCTGGCGCGCTACTCGCTGGAAGGTTCGGTAATCGCTACTGCCTCCGGTTCGGCGCTGGAACTGATCAACTTCCGTCACCCGTTCTACGACCGTCTGTCGCCGGTTTACCTGGCCGACTACGTTGAACTGGGCGCCGGCACCGGTGTGGTTCACTCCGCTCCGGCCTACGGCGTAGACGACTTCGTGACCTGCAAGAAGTACGGCATGGTCAACGACGACATCCTCAACCCGGTACAAAGCAACGGCGTTTACGTACCGTCGCTGGAGTTCTTCGGTGGCCAGTTCATCTGGAAGGCCAACCCGGCCATCGTCGACAAGCTGACCGAAGTCGGTGCGCTGCTGCACACCACTATCATTGAACACAGCTACATGCACTGCTGGCGCCACAAGACCCCGCTGATCTACCGCGCCACCGCGCAGTGGTTCATCGGCATGGACAAGCAGCCGACCACCGGCGACACCCTGCGCCAGCGCTCGCTCAAAGCCATCGAAGAGACCCAGTTCGTTCCGGCCTGGGGCCAGGCGCGCCTGCACTCGATGATCGCCAATCGTCCGGACTGGTGCATTTCCCGTCAGCGCAATTGGGGCGTGCCGATCCCGTTCTTCCTGAACAAGGAAAGCGGTGAGCTGCACCCACGTACCGTCGAGCTGATGGAAATCGTTGCCAAGCGCGTTGAAGTAGAAGGCATCGAAGCCTGGTTCAAGCTGGACGCCGCGGAGCTGCTGGGCGATGAAGCGCCGCAATACGACAAGATCAGCGACACCCTGGACGTCTGGTTCGACTCGGGTACCACGCACTGGCACGTCCTGCGCGGTTCGCACCCGATGGGCCACGAAACCGGCCCACGCGCCGACCTGTACCTGGAAGGCTCGGACCAACACCGTGGCTGGTTCCACTCGTCGCTGCTGACCGGTTGCGCCATCGACAACCACGCACCGTATCGCGAACTGCTGACTCACGGCTTCACTGTCGACGAGTCCGGCCGCAAGATGTCCAAGTCTTTGGGCAACGTGATCGCGCCACAGAAAGTCAACGACACCCTGGGCGCCGACATCATGCGTCTGTGGGTTGCTTCGACCGACTATTCGGGCGAAATGGCGGTTTCCGAGCAGATCCTGCAACGCAGTGCGGACGCCTACCGGCGTATCCGTAACACCGCGCGTTTCCTGCTTTCGAACCTGACCGGCTTCAACCCGGCCACCGACCTGCTGCCAGCCGAAGAAATGTTAGCTCTGGACCGTTGGGCCGTAGACCGTACCCTGCTGCTGCAACGCGAGCTGCAAGAGCACTACGGCGAGTACCGCTTCTGGAACGTGTACTCGAAGATCCACAACTTCTGCGTGCAGGAACTGGGCGGCTTCTACCTCGACATCATCAAGGACCGTCAGTACACCACTGGCGCCGACAGCAAGGCCCGTCGTTCGTGCCAGACCGCGCTGTTCCACATCTGCGAGGCGTTGGTGCGCTGGATCGCGCCGATCCTGGCGTTCACCGCCGACGAACTGTGGCAGTACCTGCCGGGCGAGCGTAACGAGTCCGTCATGCTCAACACCTGGTACGAAGGCCTGACCGAATTGCCGCAAGGCTTCGAGCTGGATCGCGCTTACTGGGACCGGATCATGGCGGTCAAGGTCGCGGTCAACAAAGAAATGGAAATCCAGCGCGCGGCCAAGGCTGTCGGTGGCAACCTGCAAGCCGAAGTGACGCTGTTCGCCGAAGACGCGCTGACCGCCGACCTGGCCAAGCTGAGCAACGAACTGCGCTTCGTGCTGATCACTTCGACCGCCAGTGTCGCGCCATTGGTGCAGGCACCGGCCGATGCCGTGGTCACCGAAGTCAGCGGCCTGAAGCTGAAGATCGTCAAGTCGGCCTTCGCCAAGTGCGCCCGTTGCTGGCACTGCCGTGAAGACGTCGGTGTGAACCCGGAGCATCCGGAAATCTGCGGCCGTTGCGTGGATAACATCAGCGGCGCTGGCGAGGTCCGTCACTATGCCTAATGCCGTTGGCCGTTTCGGACGGCTGAGCTGGCTCTGGTTGAGTTTGCTGGTCCTGGTCATCGACCAGGCCAGCAAGTTCTACTTCGAAGGCTCGCTGAAGATGTACCAGCAAATCGTGGTGATCCCCGATTACTTCAGCTGGACCCTGGCTTATAACACCGGTGCGGCGTTCAGCTTTCTGGCTGACAGCTCCGGCTGGCAGCGCTGGCTGTTCGCGTTGATCGCTGTCGTGGTCAGTGCGGTGCTGGTGGTGTGGCTCAAGCGTCTGGGGCGCAACGAGACCTGGCTGGCGGTTGCGCTGGCACTGGTACTCGGCGGCGCACTGGGCAATCTGTATGACCGCATTGCCCTGGGCCATGTGATCGATTTCATTCTGGTGCATTGGCAGAACCGCTGGTATTTCCCGGCGTTCAACTTTGCCGACAGTGCAATCACGGTTGGTGCTGTCATGCTGGCACTGGATATGTTCAAAAGTAAAAAGACCGGAGAAACCGTTCATGACTGAACAGGTATTGGCTGAGCAACGCATCGGCCAGAACACGGAAGTCACCTTGCATTTCGCATTGCGCCTGGAGAACGGCGACACCGTGGACAGCACCTTCGACAAGGCCCCGGCGACCTTCAAGGTCGGTGACGGCAACCTGTTGCCAGGTTTCGAAGCGGCCCTGTTCGGTTTCAAGGCCGGTGACAAGCGTACGCTGAGCATCGAGCCGGAAAACGCTTTCGGCCAGCCGAACCCGCAAAACGTGCAGATCATCCCGCGCTCGCAGTTCCAGGACATGGAACTGTCGCCTGGCTTGCTGGTGATCTTCAACGATGCGGCCAATACTGAGTTGCCAGGCGTGGTGAAAGAGTTCGATGATGCGCAAGTGACCATCGACTTCAACCACCCGCTGGCTGGCAAGACGCTGACCTTTGACGTGGAAATCATTTCCGTCAAAGCGCTGTAACTGCTTTTCAGTAGGAGCGAGCTTGCTCGCGATGATCGTTAACGAATACGCGTTCTTCTGAATTAACGCGGTGTCCTTTAGGATTTCGCGAGCAAGCTCGCTCCTACAGGGCAAGACACGAGGCACAGCATGCAAATCAAACTCGCCAATCCCCGTGGCTTCTGCGCCGGTGTGGACCGGGCGATCGAAATCGTCAACCGCGCCCTGGAAGTCTTCGGGCCACCGATCTACGTGCGCCATGAAGTGGTTCACAACAAGTTTGTCGTCGAAGACCTGCGCTCCCGTGGTGCGATCTTCGTCGAAGAGCTGGACCAGGTGCCGGACGACGTCATTGTGATCTTCAGTGCCCACGGCGTTTCCCAGGCTGTGCGCAGCGAAGCGGCTGGCCGTGGGCTGAAAGTGTTCGACGCCACGTGCCCGCTGGTGACCAAAGTCCACATTGAGGTGGCGCGCTACAGCCGTGACGGCCGAGAGTGCATTCTCATCGGCCACGCCGGTCACCCGGAAGTCGAAGGCACCATGGGCCAGTACGATGCCAGCAGTGGTGGCGCGATCTACCTGGTCGAAGACGAGAAAGATGTCGCGGCGTTGCAGGTGAACAACCCTGAAACGCTCGCCTTCGTGACCCAGACAACCTTGTCGATGGACGATACCAGCCGCGTTATCGACGCTCTGCGTTCGCGCTTCCCGGCCATCGGTGGGCCGCGCAAGGACGACATTTGCTATGCCACGCAAAACCGTCAGGACGCGGTCAAGCAACTGGCCGACGAGTGCGACGTGGTGCTGGTGGTCGGCAGCCCGAACAGCTCCAACTCCAATCGCTTGCGCGAATTGGCGGAACGCATGTCCACTCCGGCCTACCTGATCGACGGTGCCGAAGACCTGCAAAAGAGCTGGTTCGACGGTGTCGAGCATATCGGCATCACCGCTGGCGCCTCTGCCCCGGAAGTCCTGGTGCGCGGCGTGATCCAGCAGTTGCAGGCCTGGGGGGCTACCGGTGCCGATGAACTGGCCGGTCGCGAGGAGAACATCACGTTCTCGATGCCTAAAGAACTGCGCGTTCGCTCGTTGCTCTGAATTTATTCCTTTCTTTGCATAACGCCTGCTCAGCCTTGTCGTTGCGCAGGCTGACGCGACCGGTCCGTGCCAACACCACTTGATGTTGGCTCACCGGGTCGCGAACGGCGCAAATGTGCAATGTCCCTCCAAACAGTGGCTCGCCCTGACCTCTGAAGCGTATTGAGCTTTCGACCGTACCGTTCCCCACAATCGACACTCGTGCGCCGCTCTGGCGTTCGGCCAGCAGTGGATTGTCGCTGTCCATTTCCCCCTTGCCGCTGATATCCAGAATCATCCGCCAGCCTTGGCTCCAGTCGCCATTGATGCCGTGAATCACCACGGCCTGGTTGCGGACGATGGCTTCAGTCCGGGCGGTGCGAATACCGCTGGAAAGAGCCTGTGCCGCTTGCTCTCTTTGGTTCGACTCGATGAGTGCTCCGTATGTCGGGCTGACCAAATGCAGAACAATTCCCGTAATTGCCAGTCCCATGAGCAGTTCGATCAGGCTGAAGCCTTGTTGCCGCATGACATATCCCTCCGTGGCGTGCTGTGGCTCGCGCAATCCCTGCGCGAGAAATGCCAACGCAAACGCACCGCATCGCTCGAATGTTGTGCCGCGTAAGGGCAGGTATAGCTGAAGGAAACAGAAGGCCCCGATGGATCATCCTACAAAAGGTTTCACGCTGATCGAGTTGCTGGTCGCGCTCGCGATCCTTCTGATTTTGCTGACTCTGGCTGTTCCGGCGTTTACCCGCTCGACGCAAACAACCAGGGCTGATACTGAAATCGCTGACCTGCGACGAGCCCTGAATTTTGCCCGGCTCGAAGCCATCGATCGGGGCAACACCACACGGGTGCGCCCGACGGCCGGTGGGGATGCCTGGAGCGGGGAGCTGGCGGTTTACGACGGTACAGGCGCTTTGGCCAATGTATTGCGGGTTGTTCCGGCGATGAGCAGCAGCGCAACTCTGGCGCTAACCTCAGGCCTGACTTTCATCGATTTCAACAGTATGGGCGGATTGTCATCACCGTCCTCAGAGGTGGTGATCAGCTATGGGCGGGGAGCACAAGGCAGGACGCTGACGGTGTGTTTGAACGGACGAATTCTATTGGGTGGAAATTGCGGATGAAAGCAGGGAGCAAGCGCACGCAAGAGGGCATGACGCTGATCGAAGTCCTGGTGGCGTTAGTCATTCTGGGAGTGGGGTTGCTGGGGGCAGCGGCGTTTCAGCTCAATGCGTTGAAATACACGGACAGCGCGCGCATGACCAGTCAGGCCAGTTTTATCGCCTACGACCTGATGGACCGCATTCGCGCCAACGCCGCTGCGGATTACACGATTGCGCCGCCGGCTTCGGGCAATCCGGACGTTACCCGGGATCAGGACCTGTTTGATTTCAACGCCAGCATTGTCAGTTCACTCGGTGCCTCCGCGACGGGCAGTGTCACCGTCAATCAGAAGGTGTACACCATCACGATAACCTGGGACGACTCACGGGCTGCGAAGGCCGCCGACTCGCGGCGCAGCTTCGTCCTGACCAGTCGCACGGCCATTGATCCGGTGGTGACCCCGTGAGTCGCCGCAGCAAGGGGTTTGGCCTGGTCGAGCTGCTGATCGCCATGGCTTTGAGCCTGGTTGTGGTGCTGGGCGTGGTACAGGTTTTTATCGCAGCCAAGAACACTTATCTCAGCCAGAACGCTGCCGCGAACATGCAGGAGGACGCACGTTTCGTGTTGAGCAAAATGATTCAGGAAGTCCGCATGGTCGGGATGTTCGGTTGTCTGGAAACGATCACCGATTCAAGTGAGAAAGGTGATTTCCATGCCAGTCAGCTAGCACCGATCCGTTGGGACAACGGCGGCCGCAAGTTGACGCTGGTTACGGCGGATGTCGGCGGCAATGGCGGCAAGCCGGACTGGACCGTGCTTTCCGATTGTCGAACCAATTCGACGGCCTACAGTGAAGGTCGGACGCCAGTGGCAGGGCAACTGGCCTTTCCGATCCGGCGGCTGATTTACAGCTTCAGCAACAACCAACTGCTGATGAAAGGCGGGGCCGCAGCAGACCAGGTATTGGTGGACAACGTCAGCGCTTTCGACGTGAGCTTCGGCCTGGCCAGTACAGCCACTGATCTGGCTGCCTCGCGCTACAGTAGCAACCCGCCGGACCCCGCGCTGATTCGTAGCGTTCGCCTGAGCCTGACCCTCTTCGATCCGAATCACCGGGTGAGCGATCAAACCTTCAACGTGGTTGCCGCTCTGCGCAACCGCTTGCCATGAGAGGGTGCCAATGAGTCGGTCTCCCATGACGTGTGATACCCAGCGCGGCATGGCACTGTTGGTCAGTCTGGTGTTCCTGCTCTTGCTGACGTTGATTGGTCTTTCATCGATGCAGAGCGCTACCCTGCAGGAAAAAATGGCCGGTGGCGTCGCCTTGCGCAATCAGTCGTTCCAGAGTGCCGAAGCCGCATTGCGGGTGGGCGAGAGTGCCGTGCGGCGGGACAGTTATGCGTTACCTGTTTGTAGCGGCATCGTTCAATGCGCACCACCGTCCGAGTCTTCGACTATTACTGCTGCCGGTTTCAACGCCTCTTCAGGCGTGACCTGGGTTGCATCGGGCAAGGGCTTTTATGGCGTGCAAAATATCGGTGTCAGCCGAAATGCGGTGAATGTGCCCATCAATACCCCGGCGACCTTGTATCGGGTAACGGCGGTCGGCATCGCAGGGCATTCGCGCAGTGTGGTGGAGAGCATCTATGCGAAGTACTGAGCGACCTGTCAGGTTATGGTCACAACTGATCTATGTCGTAGTCGCGCTTGACCTGTCGATGTCGGCGCACGCTGCCACGTCAGCGGATTCGCCAGCGCTGAACCGGCCAACCTGTCTGGCCAATGGCAACTGGTACGGTTTTTACCACAGCAATCAGGGGTTGAAAGCCGTCTGCCTGAAGCTGCCGGAGGCGATCAGCGTTAAGATGCTCGACAGCAACGCCGATGGAGTGGTCGACAACAGCGACACACTATCCGATGGCGTGATCTTTATCGGCGAGCATTCGACCCAGGACGGGGCCGTGAACGATTCCACTGGCGACGGTACTGCGGGGATGGAAAAATCCGGCGGCAGCCGTCGCATCATGTGGCGACAAATACAGTAAGTGAGAGTTGAGGCATGCGTAGTTCCAACCGCGGTTTTACCCTGATCGAAATCATGATCGTGATTGCGATCATCGGGATTGTCATGACCATTGCTGCCCCGAGTTTCACCGAATACCTGAACAAGGGCCGTCGCGCAGAAGTGGCCGGTCTGCTCTCGGAGCAGGCGCAGCTGCTGGAGCGCTTCTACTCGCAAAAAAATGCCTACACCGATGCGACGGGCCTCAGTGCCGGCAATGATTACTATGCCATCACACCGACCCTGACCGACCAGACCTTCCTGTTGACGGCGGTGCGCAAGGCTGACTCGAGCATGGCCACTGACAAGTGTGGTGATCTGACCATCACCAATACCGGGGTCCTCGGCATGGTCAACGCAAAATCCGGTCTGACCAGCAAAGACTGCTGGGGGCGCTGAGTTTTTTCGGGTGCCTTTGCACTCTCTGTCTATTTAACGATTGGATCAGAACATGACCAGGCAACAGCAAGTGGTGATTGTCGGCGGTGGGGTGATTGGTTTGCTGACGGCCTTCAATCTCGCCTCCGAAGTGCAAAGCGTTGTGCTGCTGGATCGCTCGAGCGTCGGCCAGGAATCGTCCTGGGCGGGTGGCGGCATCGTTTCGCCGCTTTACCCGTGGCGCTACAGCCCAGCGGTCACCGCGTTGGCTCACTGGTCCCAGGACTTCTACCCGCAACTGGGCGAGCGCTTGTTTGCCGCCACCGGTGTTGATCCTGAAGTGCACACCACTGGTCTGTACTGGCTGGATCTGGATGACGAGGCTGAAGCGCTGGCATGGGCCGCCCGGGAAAATCGTCCGTTGAGTGCGGTGGATATTTTGGCGGCCCATGACGCCGTGCCGGTGCTGGGCAGCGGTTTTTCCCGGGCGATCTACATGGCCAACGTCGCCAACGTGCGTAATCCGCGTCTGGTGAAGTCACTCAAGGCCGCGTTGCTGGCGCTGCCGAACGTGACGATTCATGAGCAGTGCGAAGTCAGCGGGTTTGTTCGTGACGGCAATAAAGTGGTCGGCGTACAGACCTCCACTGGTACTGTCCTGGGCGATCAAGTCGTCCTGACGGCGGGGGCCTGGAGCGGTGATTTGCTCAAGCTTCTTGATCTGACGCTGCCGGTCGAGCCGGTGAAAGGGCAGATGATTCTCTACAAGTGTGCGGCGGATTTCCTGCCGAGCATGGTCCTGGCCAAGGGCCGTTATGCGATTCCCCGGCGCGACGGGCACATACTGATCGGCAGCACGCTGGAGCATGAAGGCTTTGACAAGACGCCGACCGGGTCGGCACTGGAAAGCCTGAAGGCGTCCGCGGTGGAATTGATCCCGGCGCTGGTCGATGCTGAAGTGGTGGGGCATTGGGCCGGATTGCGCCCGGGATCACCCGAGGGCATTCCTTATATCGGCCCGGTGCCGGGGTTTGACGGGCTCTGGCTCAACTGCGGGCATTACCGTAACGGGCTGGTGTTGGCTCCGGCGTCATGCCAGCTGTTTGCCGATGTGATGCTGGGCCGGGCGCCGATTATCGATCCGGCGCCTTATGCGCCTGCCGGAAGACTTTGAAGCAAGCACAAAAGATCGCAGCCTGCGGCAGCTCCTGCAGAATGTACGCTCCCAGGTAGGAGCTGCCGCAGGCTGCGATCTTTTTAAAGCATCAATCCAATCCCAACTTCTTGAGCCTGTAACGCATCGACCTGAATGACAGGTTCAACCGCTGAGCCGCCGCCGTGCGGTTCCAGCGGGTTTCCTCCAGGGCCTGGAGCAGCAATTGGCGTTCGACGTTTTCGAGGTAGGTTTCCAGATTGTCGATCCGGGTCAGGTCCGGCACGCCACCTTCAGCCCCACAGTTGCCTTCAGCCAGGCGCAGGTCGCCGGCTTCGATCTGTTTGTTCTCACACAAGGTGTGCGCCCGTTCGAGCATGTTTTCCAGTTCCCGCACATTGCCCGGGAAGCGATAGCTTTTCAGCGCATCGAGGGCCTGGGGGTGGAGTCTCGCAGCAGGTTGACCGGTATCGGCGGCCAGGCGCTTGAGTATGTGGCTGGCCAGCATTTCGATGTCATCGCGACGCTCGCGCAAGGGCGGCACCGGGAGTTCGATCACGTTCAAGCGGTAGTAAAGATCATGACGAAATCGTCCGGCGGCAACTTCGGCGCCAAGGTCCTTGTGCGTGGCGCAGAGAATGCGCACATCCACCGCCACTTCCTGCTGCCCGCCGACGCTGCGTACGGCTTTCTCCTGAATCGCGCGCAGCAGTTTGACTTGCATTGTCAGCGGCAGGTCAGCCACTTCGTCGAGGAGCAGCGTGCCGCCGTGAGCTGTCTGGAACAGGCCGGGTTTGTCTTCGATGGCGCCGCTGAAACTACCTTTGCGATGGCCGAAAAACTCACTCTCCAACAGTTCCGAAGGAATCGCCGCGCAGTTGATCGCAATGAATGGCTGATTGGCGCGGGGGCTTTGATCGTGGATCAGGCGTGCGACCAACTCCTTGCCGCTGCCGGATTCTCCGCTGATGTATACCGTCGCATGGCTGCTGGCCAGTTTGGTGATGTGTTTACGCAGGTTGCGCATGGGTAATGAGTCGCCCAACAAACATCGATTGATGCCAGCCCCGCGGGCAGGAACCAGCAGGGCGCTGGTGACCAGTTCACGCAGGCGCGTAAGGTCCACCGGTTTGGTCAGGAAGTCGAATGCCCCGGCCTTGAGCACATTGATCGCGGTTTCGAGACTGGCATAGGCAGTGATCATTGCCACCTGGACCTGAGGGTGGCTTTGCTGGATGTGCTGCACCAGCTCCAGGCCGGTACCGTCCGGCAATTGCATGTCGGTCAGGCATAGATCGAAGGTTTCGCGTTTGAGCAGGGATTGCGCTTCGCCGACGTTGCGGGCGTTGAACGTCTCCAGTTTCATCCTTCCCAGGGTGATTTCCAGGAGTTCGCGAATGTCTGGTTCGTCATCGACGATCAAGACTTTTTGTCGTGGTCTCGTGTTCAACGTGGGGTTCGTCCGTGAGCATAGGTCATGCAAAAGCAGCCGTCTTCCTGGCGTGCTTTGAAGTCTAGGCGGGACAGAATGCTTTCGCCCGGCTGGCCGGACAGATAAAGCCCCAGGCCTTTGATATGGCGGGCTGGGGCTTCATTATCGAGTATTTCCAGTGATTTCAGGTCGAGCCGTAGCGGCGACATTTGCTCGCGGCGCTGCAGGTGCAGGACGTTTTCGATTACCCGGTTCATTCGCAGAGAGTGATCTTGAATAATCTGCGTCAGACGTCGATCGATGCCTTTCAGTTCCTTGGGGGCGCGCGATAGTTCTCAATCGGTCGCCATTTCGGGTGAGGTGTCAGCGGCCTCTGGAGCCCTTGTCTTGCTCGAGATGAGCCTGGCTGCAATACCATTGCTGGTCGAGGCTCAGCGCACGGTCACGGGGCAGGTGAACGCCGCAATGGGCGCAACGGACCATTGGCGCCGCTTCCCGTTCGGCAGGGGGCTTGGGGGTGGAGGCCTGCCCCTTGAATTTGCGCCAGAACCATACTGCAGCGGCAATCAGGGCGATCCAGAACAATAAACGAAGCATGGTGAGCTGCTTTTCGACTGATGATCCGGCAGTTTAGCCAAGGACCTGTCAGGCGCACAGTGTAATAAAGCGCTGAAATAAAAAAGGGAGACTTGAAAAAGTCTCCCTTTTTTACACACACCAAGGTGTCAGTCGAACACGCCGAATGTCATGTGGCTGAACCACGAACGGTCGCTGTCGTTGCCTTGCGCTTCGTGATTTTCTTCTTCGACCGCTTCGCCATTGTCGTCTTTAGGTTTGAGCTCGCTCGGGATCGCGTCCTTGGCGTCCTGGAACTGCCTCTGCACGTCCTGGTTGGCGCGGGTTTCGCCCGGTGGCAGCGGTGGACGAGACTCGATCAGGCCCAGGGTCGCCTTGCTCAGCCAGGAACGGTTGTCGGCTTCGGCCACGGTCGGCACGAACTGACCGTCCACCAGCGTCGGGTGGTTCGGGTAGTTGAGCTTCAGGGTTTCCAGGCTGGTGGCAGCCAGTTCGTCCAGATGCAGGCGCTGGTAGGCTTCGGTCATCACCGCCAGGCCGTCGCCGACCGAAGGGGTTTCCTGGAAGTTTTCCACCACGTAACGACCGCGGTTCGCGGCGGCGACATAGGCCTGACGGGTCAGGTAGTAGTCGGCCACGTGAATTTCGTAGGCCGCCAGCAGGTTGCGCAGATAAATCATGCGCTGCTTGGCGTCTGGCGCGTAGCGGCTGTTCGGGAAGCGGCTGGTCAGCTGGGCGAACTCGTTGTAGGAGTCGCGGGCGGCGCCCGGGTCACGCTTGGTCATGTCCAGCGGCAGGAAGCGCGCCAGCAGGCCGACGTCCTGGTCGAAAGAAGTCAGGCCCTTGAGGTAGTAGGCGTAATCGACGTTCGGATGCTGTGGGTGCAGACGAATGAAGCGCTCCGCAGCGGACTTGGCCGCTTCTGGCTCGGTGTTCTTGTAGTTGGCGTAGATGAGTTCGAGTTGCGCCTGATCGGCATAACGACCGAACGGATAACGCGATTCCAGAGCCTTCAGCTTGGCAATGGCACTGGTGTAGCTACTGTTGTCCAGGTCGTTTTGAGCCTGTTGGTACAGCTCGACTTCACTGAGGTTTTCGTCTACGACTTCCTTCGATGAGCAAGCAGCGGTCAATGCGAGGATGGCGATCAGCAGCAGGTGTTTCACTTGCATGGCGGCTTGCGTCCCTATGACGGCCGCTGTCTTGGGCGTGGCCGTCCTGTTATGATGAACGCCCCGTTGAATAGCCTCGGGGCAAAAGACGCCGTATTTAACCACAAGCGCGCAGCCGAAACCAAAGGCTGTGCCGACGCCTAGTCTGAGCATGTCCGATAAAATTGAACTTCGCGCAGAGGTGCCGTCCGAATTGGGCGGCCAACGCCTCGATCAAGTCGCCGCACAATTATTCGCTGAGCACTCGCGCTCGCGCCTTTCCGCCTGGATCAAAGACGGCCGCCTGACTGTGGATGGGGCGGTTATCCGCCCGCGAGACATCGTCCATGGCGGCGCCATCCTTGAGTTGACTGCCGAGCAGGAAGCTCAGGGCGAATGGGTCGCTCAAGACATTGCCCTGGACATCGTCTACGAAGACGACGACATCCTGGTGATCAACAAGCCTGCGGGCCTGGTGGTACACCCGGCTGCCGGTCATGCCGATGGCACCCTGCTCAACGCCTTGCTGCACCACGTGCCGGACATCATCAATGTGCCCCGCGCCGGTATCGTGCATCGCCTGGACAAGGACACCACCGGTCTGATGGTGGTGGCCAAGACCATTCAAGCGCAGACGCAGTTGGTGACACAGTTGCAGAGCCGTAGCGTCAGCCGGATCTACGAGTGCATCGTGATCGGTGTAGTGACCGCTGGCGGCAAGATCAACGCGCCGATCGGTCGTCACGGCCAGCAGCGCCAGCGCATGGCCGTGATGGAAGGTGGCAAGCAAGCCGTCAGCCATTACCGCGTGCTAGAGCGTTTCCGCTCCCACACCCACGTGCGGGTGAAGCTGGAAACCGGCCGTACGCACCAGATTCGCGTGCACATGGCGCACATCAACTACCCGTTGGTCGGAGATCCCGCCTACGGTGGTCGTTTCCGTATTCCGCCGGCAGCCAACCCAACCATGGTCGAATCCCTGAAAAACTTCCCGCGTCAGGCGCTGCATGCGCGTTTCCTGGAACTGGATCATCCGACCACCGGTAAGCGCATGAGCTGGGAATCGCCGTTGCCGGAAGACTTCGTCTGGCTGCTGACCCTGCTCAAGCAAGACCGCGAGGCGTTCATCGGATGAGTGACTGGCTGATTCCTGACTGGCCCGCGCCGGCCGGGGTCAAAGCCTGTGTAACCACCCGTGCGGGCGGCGTCAGTGTGGCGCCGTTCGACAGCCTCAACCTCGGCGATCACGTCGACGACAGCCCTGAAGCTGTTGCCGAGAATCGCCGTCGCCTTACCGATCATTTCTCCATGCAACCGGCCTGGCTGCAGCAGGTCCACGGCATCGTCGTGGCCCATGCCGATCCGGGCCGGGTGGACACTGCCGATGCCAGTTGGACGTCGACACCCGGTATCGCCTGTGCGGCGATGACTGCTGACTGCCTGCCAGCATTGTTTTGCGACCGCGCCGGCACTCGAGTCGCAGCGGCTCATGCCGGTTGGCGCGGGTTGGCGGCGGGTGTGCTGGAAGCCACGCTCGACAGTCTGGCTGTACCTCCTGCCGATGTGTTGGTGTGGCTGGGTCCGGCCATTGGTCCGAAAGCCTTTGAGGTTGG
Organism: Pseudomonas sp. P4_B3; assembly: GCF_056402295.1. Taxonomy (NCBI): domain Bacteria; kingdom Pseudomonadati; phylum Pseudomonadota; class Gammaproteobacteria; order Pseudomonadales; family Pseudomonadaceae; genus Pseudomonas; species Pseudomonas sp. P4_B3. Next base: position 53,155 of record NZ_JBFUHR010000022.1, on the reverse strand, counting down.
CCCGGAGGTACGCGAAACCTTCGTGACACAGTTGCCGCAAGCGGCTGAGGCTTTTGTGCCAAGCGTAAACGCCGGCAAGTTCATGGCCGACATCTATATGCTGGCCCGCTTGCGTCTGGCGGTTCGCGGTGTCACCGCAGTCTATGGTGGCGGATTCTGCACAGTAACCGATCCGCGCTTCTTCTCTTACCGGCGAAATCCTCGTACCGGTCGATTTGCTTCCTTGATCTGGCTCGAACGCTAGACTTGCCTGACCTGCATCAACGTCACGACGCTTGAAACTCCCAGAATCGACCACATCTATTGTGCTATCTGGCAGGTTTCTTCATTCAGGATGTTTTATAGGTCCGGCCTGCTCAAAAGGAAGGTGACCCATGCGTATAGACCGTTTAACCAGCAAATTGCAGTTAGCGTTGTCCGATGCCCAATCCCTGGCTGTCGGCCACGATCATCCGGCCATTGAACCGGCGCACTTGATGCAAGCCTTGCTCGAACAGCAGGGCGGCTCGATCAAACCCCTGCTGATGCAGGTGGGCTTCGACGTCAACAGCCTGCGTAAAGAGTTGACCAAAGAGCTCGACCAGCTACCGAAAATCCAGAACCCGACCGGCGACGTGAACATGTCGCAGGATCTGGCGCGCCTGCTCAATCAGGCCGATCGTCTGGCCCAGCAGAAGGGCGACCAGTTCATCTCCAGCGAACTGGTGCTGCTCGCCGCCATGGACGAGAACAGCAAGCTCGGAAAACTGTTGCTCGGTCAGGGTGTGAGCAAGAAAGCCCTGGAGAACGCAATCAACAACCTGCGTGGTGGCGAGGCGGTCAACGACCCGAACCACGAAGAGGCGCGCCAGGCCCTGGATAAATACACCGTCGACCTGACCAAGCGCGCCGAAGACGGCAAACTCGATCCGGTGATCGGCCGTGACGATGAAATTCGCCGGACCATCCAGGTGCTGCAACGTCGGACCAAGAACAACCCGGTGCTGATCGGTGAGCCTGGCGTGGGTAAGACCGCCATCGCCGAAGGCCTGGCCCAGCGCATCATCAACGGCGAAGTGCCGGACGGCCTCAAGGGTAAGCGCCTGCTGTCCCTGGACATGGGGGCGCTGATCGCTGGTGCCAAGTATCGCGGCGAGTTCGAAGAGCGCCTCAAAGCATTGCTCAATGAACTGTCGAAGCAGGAAGGGCAGATCATTCTGTTCATCGACGAGCTGCATACCATGGTCGGTGCCGGTAAAGGCGAAGGCTCGATGGATGCGGGCAACATGCTCAAGCCGGCCCTGGCCCGTGGTGAGCTGCACTGCGTGGGCGCCACCACGCTCAACGAGTACCGCCAATACATAGAGAAGGACGCCGCTCTCGAGCGACGTTTCCAGAAAGTGCTGGTGGACGAGCCGAGCGAAGAAGACACCATCGCCATCCTGCGTGGCCTCAAGGAGCGTTATGAGGTTCACCACAAGGTGGCGATTACCGACGGCGCGATCATTGCCGCGGCCAAGCTCAGCCATCGCTACATCACTGACCGGCAGTTGCCGGACAAGGCCATCGACCTGATCGATGAAGCCGCCAGCCGCATCCGCATGGAGATCGACTCCAAGCCGGAAGTGCTGGACCGTCTGGAGCGTCGCCTGATTCAGCTGAAGGTGGAATCCCAGGCACTGAAGAAAGAAAGCGACGACGCGGCGAAGAAGCGTCTGGAAAAATTGCAGGAAGAAATCGCTCGTCATGAGCGTGAGTACTCGGATCTCGAAGAAATCTGGAACTCGGAAAAAGCCGAGGTTCAGGGTTCTGCGCAGATCCAGCAGAAAATCGAGCAGTCCCGTCAGGAGCTGGAAGCGGCCCGCCGCAAAGGCGACCTGAACCGCATGGCGGAATTGCAGTACGGGGTGATCCCGGACCTGGAACGCAGCCTGCAAATGGTCGACCAGCATGGCAAACCCGAAAACCAGCTGCTGCGCAGCAAGGTGACTGAAGAAGAGATCGCCGAAGTCGTTTCGAAGTGGACCGGTATCCCGGTGTCGAAGATGCTCGAAGGCGAGCGCGAAAAACTGATGAAGATGGAAAGCCTGTTGCACCAGCGTGTGATCGGCCAGGACGAAGCGGTTGTGGCGGTTTCCAACGCGGTGCGGCGTTCCCGCGCCGGGTTGTCCGACCCGAACCGGCCAAGCGGCTCGTTCATGTTCCTCGGCCCGACCGGTGTCGGTAAAACCGAGCTGTGCAAGGCGCTGGCTGAATTCCTCTTCGATACGGAAGAGGCGATGGTGCGGATCGACATGTCCGAGTTCATGGAGAAGCACTCCGTGGCTCGCTTGATCGGCGCGCCACCGGGTTACGTCGGTTATGAAGAGGGCGGTTACCTGACCGAGGCGGTGCGTCGCAAGCCGTATTCGGTGATCCTCATGGACGAAGTCGAGAAGGCGCACCCGGATGTGTTCAACATCCTGCTGCAAGTGCTCGAAGACGGTCGTCTGACCGACAGCCATGGCCGCACGGTGGATTTCAAGAACACCGTGATTGTCATGACGTCCAACTTGGGGTCGGTGCAGATCCAGGAACTGGTCGGTGACCGTGAGGCGCAGCGCGCGGCGGTGATGGATGCGATTTCCACGCACTTCCGGCCGGAGTTCATCAACCGGGTCGATGAAGTGGTGATCTTCGAGCCATTGGCGCGGGATCAGATCGCCGGCATTACCGAGATCCAGTTGGGTCGCCTGCGCAGCCGCCTGACCGAGCGGGAGCTGAAGCTTGAGCTCAGCCCTGAGGCGATGGACAAGCTGATCGCGGTCGGTTACGACCCGGTGTACGGCGCACGGCCGCTCAAGCGCGCGATCCAGCGCTGGATCGAGAACCCGCTGGCGCAGCTGATCCTGTCCGGTCGATTCATGCCGGGCGATACCGCTCACGGTGTGGTGGAAAACGACGAAATCGTCTTCGTCTGATCCATAACGGCAGCAAAATGGAAAAGGCCTTGCATAACGAGGCCTTTTTTTCGTTAGGCTGTTGAACTCAAAGGAAAAGGCTTGTAAAGTGCGCCCCGCAGTAAGTCACCCGCCAGGGTTTCCGCTCCCCAAGCAGGAATCCAAAATAAGTTGCAAATCATTAACTTGAAAGCAATTTAGGGGGTTGACAGAGGTGCTGAAGATTGTAGAATAGCGCGCCTCAGACACACGAACGCAGCGATGCGAACGGGTCGAAGAGAACGCAGTAAAGCTTCAAAGTTGTAAATTGAAATGTGTAGTTCCGTGATAGCTCAGTCGGTAGAGCAAATGACTGTTAATCATTGGGTCCCAGGTTCGAGTCCTGGTCACGGAGCCAATTTCAAACCGGGGTATAGCGCAGTCCGGTAGCGCGCCTGCTTTGGGAGCAGGATGTCAGGAGTTCGAATCCCCTTACCCCGACCATTTTTGGGTCGTTAGCTCAGTTGGTAGAGCAGTTGGCTTTTAACCAATTGGTCGTAGGTTCGAATCCCACACGACCCACCATTTTTGAAACCAGTTAGCGCTGGAATCGAATCTTAAGATCAGAGGCCAAAAGCGCTGATCGAAGAAGGCGCCTTTCAAAGGTGCCTTTTTTTTACCGGGGTATAGCGCAGTCCGGTAGCGCGCCTGCTTTGGGAGCAGGATGTCAGGAGTTCGAATCCCCTTACCCCGACCATATTAAAAATCCTCGTATCGAAAGATACGGGGATTTTTTTTGTTTCGGTTTTTTGTGGGGGCCACGAGAAGCTTCGCTGGCAAGCCAGCTCCTACAAGATTGATGCGGTCCTGTAGGAGCTGGCTTGCCAGCGAAGAGGCCCTGTCAGGCGCCGAGGATCTTAATGCAGCTTCAAGCGAGGCTCAGTCCCGCGCCCGATCTTGCTGCCCAGCATCAGCATTGCCGTGCGGAACGGCCCGTACAGCGCCATCTGGTGCATGCGGTACAGCGACACGTAGAACATCCGCGCCAGCCAGCCTTCGAGCATCACGCTGCCGGTGAGGTTGCCCATCAAGTTACCCACAGCCGAAAAACGCGACAGCGAGATCAGCGAGCCGTAGTCGGTGTACTTGTACTCCGGCAGTGCCTTGCCTTCGATGCGCAGTTTCAGCGATTTGGCCAGCAACGAAGCCTGTTGGTGCGCGGCCTGGGCACGTGGCGGCACATTGCGGTCGCTACCCGGTTGCGGGCAGGCGGCGCAGTCACCGAAGGCGAAGATGTTCTCGTCGCGGGTGGTCTGCAGGGTCGGCAGCACTTGCAGCTGATTGATGCGGTTGGTTTCCAGGCCATCGATGTCCTTGAGGAAACCCGGTGCGCGAATCCCCGCCGCCCAGACCTTCAGGCTAGCGTTGATCACTTTGCCGTCGGCGGTGATCAGGCTGTCGGCCGTCACTTCGCTGACCGCAGCATTGGTCATGACGTTGACCCCGAGTTTCTCCAGGGTTTTATGCACAGGTCCGCCAATCCGCTCTGGCAGCGCCGGCAGCACCCGTGGCCCGGCTTCGATCAGGGTGATGTGCATGTTCTCCGGTTTGATACGGTCCAGGCCATAGGCTGCCAATTCATGGGCGGCGTTGTGCAGTTCGGCGGCCAGCTCGACTCCGGTGGCACCGGCACCGACGATGGCCACGCTGATTTGCTCGATCGTGTCGGTCTGATCGGCGTGAGCGCGCAAATAGTGATTGAGCAGTTGCTGGTGGAAGCGCTCGGCCTGTTTGCGGGTGTCGAGGAACAGGCAGTGTTGCGCCGCGCCCTGGGTGCCGAAATCGTTGGTGGTACTGCCGACTGAGATCACCAGCGAGTCGTAAGGCACTTCGCGGGCCGGCACCAGCTCCACACCGGCTTCGTCATAGGTGGCGGCCAGCTGGATTTTCTTCTTCGCGCGATCGAGCCCGCTCATGCGCCCCAGCTGGAACTCGAAGTGGTTCCATTTGGCCTGGGCGACATAGTTGAGTTCGTCTTCGGAAGAGTTCAGGGAACCGGCCGCCACTTCGTGCAACAACGGTTTCCAGATGTGGGTCAGGTTCGTGTCGACCAGCATCACACTGGCCGTGCCGCGCTTGCCCAGAGTCTTACCCAGACGGGTAGCCAACTCCAGACCGCCGGCACCGCCGCCAACGATGACAATACGATGAGTCATGGGGATATCTCGCAAGGCTAAAAGAAATCTTTGTCTTCGTTACCCAAGCGAGCGCAAGGCAGCTCATAGCGTCAGGTAACTGATAAGTCGGCTCAACAGGCCCAGACCAATGGTCACTGCCAACACCAGTACAAGGAGCATCCACGGCCGGAAAGGCCGGCGCTCGACTTGGTGCTGGGACAACTGCAGGTACTCTTCGACATGCTTTTGGTCGTCGGGGTTCAGGCGGCTGGTCATATCGGGCCTCGTCAGGGGTAGACGCTGCTGAATGTGTAGAAGCTACAGGGAAAATATTCAGCTGTGAACGCAGCTTAGCTGCTGACCGGAGAAAGGCTCGAGGCTCACAGACTGATCCCGACATCAAAAACAATGCTGCGCCCCAGGTTGCTGCGCAAGAAGTCCGGCGCATCCGGGTGAGCGAACAGCACGCGGGCGAATGTCGGCCCAACCAATGACAGCGAACGCCAGCCCTGTCGCAGGTATTCGGTCGGCGGCGGAAAATGGCTGTTGAGGTCCAGCACTTCGCGTTTGAGGCTGGCGAAGGCAATGATGTCCAGCTCACCCAGATCCATGCCGCGCTCTTTGTAGTTGTGCGCTTTTTTGCGCAAAGTCGGCGCCAATCGCAGCAAGAACTCATTGGCGGGGATACGTCGTGGCTTGGCCTCGCGGCGCACCAGTTGGCTCAGGGAAAACGCGCTGCGTCGGCGTTGCAGTTCGTCGCGCCATTCATCGTTGAGGCGCCGGCCCTCGTCGAGCACGAAGAACACCTCGAAATTGGCATCGCGAAACAACACATCCGGCGGCTCCCCGGCGGGGGCGAATTCATCGGCACGATAGGGAATGTTCAAGCCTTGCAGCAGGCGCTGGCAGACCCAACGCTCACGCTCCCATTTGCGGGCATTGGACAGAAATGCGTTGGCTTGCTCGGCCGCGATGGTCAGCAGGCGTAAATAATCTGAGTCATCCATAGGCCCAAGCTTAGCGTTCAAATGTGATCGCAAAGAAGACAATTTGTCGGAGAGGCTCAATGCCTTCCGTTCCCATGCCCGTTCCAGGGCCCTGCACAAAACGGATAGTGATCTGCGCTCACTGGCTATTGCCACGTATCGGGCGGCTCTACCCTCGGCTGTACGGACGTAAGCCGTGTTACCGCCGCTCTAAAAAAACAACAACAAGAGATATATGCCATGCGCAAGATCGACGTACATGAGGTTATCGACAACGCTCGCTTCAACCGCTTTCACTGGATGGTGCTGTTCTGGTGTGCCCTGATCATCATCTTCGACGGTTACGATCTGGTGATCTACGGCGTGGTCTTGCCGATGCTGATGAAAGAGTGGGGGCTCAGTCCTCTGCAAGCGGGTGCACTGGGTAGTTATGCACTGTTCGGCATGATGTTCGGCGCGCTGTTCTTCGGACCGCTGTCGGACAGGATCGGCCGCAAGAAGGCCATCACGATCTGTGTGATGCTCTTCAGTGGCTTCACCGTGCTCAACGGTTTTGCCCGAAATCCCACCGAGTTCGGCCTCTGTCGCTTCATTGCCGGGCTCGGTATTGGCGGCGTGATGCCTAACGTCGTGGCGCTGATGAACGAGTACGCGCCGAAAAAAATCCGCAGCACGCTGGTCGCGATCATGTTCAGCGGTTACTCGGTGGGCGGCATGCTGTCCGCCGGGCTGGGCATTGTGCTGATCCCGAGTTTCGGCTGGCAGTCGGTGTTTTACGTGGCGGTCCTGCCGTTGCTGTTGTTGCCGCTGATCATGTATTTCCTGCCCGAATCGGTGGGCTTCATGTTGCGTCAGGGGCGTAATGAAGAGGCGCGCAATATTCTTCAGCGGATTGATCCGGCCTACGTCGCGCAAACGTCCGATCAATTGCACATGGCCGAAGTGAAAGGCACGGGCACCCCGGTGTTGCAGTTGTTCCGTGAAGGCCGTGCGCTGCGCACGCTGATGCTGTGGCTGGCGTTTTTCTGCTGTCTGTTGATGGTGTACGCGCTGAGTTCCTGGTTGCCGAAACTGATGGCCAACGCCGGTTACAGCCTGGGCTCGAGCCTGTCGTTCCTGCTGGTGTTGAACTTCGGGGCGATCTTCGGCGCGGTCGGTGGCGGGGTGCTGGGCGACAAACTCAATCTGCCGAAAGTGCTGGCGGTGTTTTTCGCCATGGCGGCGGTGTCGATCACGCTGTTGGGTTTCAACAGCCCGATGCCGGTGTTGTACCTGCTGATCGCCATTGCGGGTGCCACCACCATTGGCTCGCAGATTCTTTTGTACGCCTGCGCCGCGCAGTTTTATTCCATGACGATTCGTTCAACCGGTCTGGGCTGGGCGTCGGGCATTGGGCGCAACGGGGCCATCGTCGGTCCGCTGCTGGGCGGCGCCTTGCTCGGGATCAGCTTGCCCCTGCAACTGAACTTCATGGCGTTTGCCTTGCCCGGTGCGGTGGCAGCCCTGGCCATGACCGTGTTCGCCATCAGCAGCCGACGCAGCGCTGCTGGCGTCAACCCAGCATTGTCAGCGACCGGTGCCTGAATCATGAAAGCGTTTTTCCAGGACTTCTCGTTGTCAGCCGCCGTGGCTGGATTCATTGCCACGGTGATTTCCTATGCCGGCCCGTTGGTGATCATCTTTCAGGCGGCAGAAGCGGCTCATCTTTCGCGGGAAGTGTTGTCGTCCTGGATCTGGGCGATCTCCATTGGCAGCGCCGTGCTCGGTATCGGTTTGAGCCTGCGCTACCGCGTTCCGGTGATCATCGCCTGGTCGGCGCCAGGTTCGGCGTTGCTGGTGACGCTGTTGCCGGAAATTTCCATGGCAGAGGCGGTGGGGGCTTATCTGGTCAGCAGCCTGATCATTTTCGCGGTTGGCATCTCGGGCGCTTTCGACCGGATCATCAGCAAGCTGCCCGCAGCCGTCGCGGCGGCGATGCTGGCGGGGATCCTGTTCAGTTTCGGCACCGGGTTGTTTGTGTCGATGCAGCACAAGCCGTTGCTGGTCCTGGCGATGTTTGCCTGCTACCTGATCTGCAAGCGGGTGATGCCGCGTTATGCGGTGATGATGGTGCTGCTGGTGGGGTGTTCGATCGCCGCGTTCAGCGGTGATTTGCATCGTGAAGCGCTGGTGATCGGCCTGGCTACGCCGGTGTGGATTACGCCCGAGTTCAGCCTGGGCGCGATCCTGAACATCGCCTTGCCGCTGGTGATGGTGGCGCTGACCGGTCAGTTCGTGCCCGGCATGGCGGTGCTGCGCGCCAGCGGTTATCCGACGCCGGCGAGCCCGATCATCGCCAGTAGCGCGCTGGGCACGGCATTGCTGGCGCCGATTGGGTGCCATGGACTGAATCTGGCGGCAATCACCGCGGCGATCTGCACCGGTCGAGAATCCCACGAAGATCCTCGCAAACGCTACGTGGCCGGGGTGGTCGGCGGCCTGTGTTACCTGCTGTTGGGGATCTTCGGCGCCACGCTGGTCTCGCTGTTTTCCGCGTTCCCCAAAGAGCTGATCGCGGCGCTGGCCGGGCTGGCCTTGTTCGCCGCCATTGCCGGCGCGTTAACGGGCGCGATGGCGGTGCCGAGCGATCGTGAAGCCGCGCTGGTGACCTTTCTGGTCACGGCTTCGGGCATGTCGTTGTTCGGTTTGTCCGCGGCGTTCTGGGGGCTGATTTTCGGCATGGTCACCCATGTGCTGTTGAGCGCCCGTCGTTCCGTTCCCCATCGCAAATCCACTGCAACTGAAGTCCTTCAATCAGTCGATCAATAACAATAAGAGAAAAACGATGAAACAGATTCTCCCAACAACCGGTTCGGCGTTGTCCCTGGCTGTCGTCTCGAGTTTTTCCACAGGTGTGATGGCCGCTGAAAAAGGCTTTGTCGAAGACACCACCGCGACGTTGCAGGCGCGCAATTACTACTTCAGCCGCGACTATTCCGACATCGTTGGCGCCAACCAGCAATCGAAGGCTGAAGAGTGGGCCCAGGGTTTCATCCTCAACGTGAAGTCCGGATACACCCAGGGCACCGTCGGGTTTGGGATGGACGTCATCGGCTTGCTCGGCCTCAAGCTCGACAGCGCTCCGGACCGGACCAATACCGGTTTGCTGCCGGTGCAGGGCGACGGCCGCGCGGCGGATAACTACAGTCGCCTGGAAGGCGCGTTGAAGATGCGCTACTCCAAAACCGAGCTGAAAGTCGGTGAGCTGCAACCCAATCTGCCGGTGTTGGCATTCAGCGATATTCGCCTGTTGCCGCCGAGTTATCAGGGCGCAAGCATCACTTCCAACGAGATCAATGGCCTGACGCTACAGGGTGGTCACTTGAGTTCAACCAGCCTGCGCAACGAGTCTGGCGACGAAAAGATGCAAGCCATGCTCGGTCATGTGCCGCAGCGTCAGGTCAGCAGTGACGGTTTCAATTTTGCTGGCGCTGATTATGTCTTCAACGACAAGCGCAGCTCGGTCAGCGCCTGGTACGGGCAACTGGAAGACATCTATAACCAGCGCTTCCTGGGCCTCAAGCACAGCGAGCCGGTGGGCGACTGGATCCTCGGCGCCAACCTCGGTTACTACGATTCGCGCGAGGACGGCAAAAAACTGCTGGGCAACATCGACAACCAGGCGTTCTTCTCGTTGCTGTCGGCCAAGCGTGGCGGCCATACGTTTTACGTCGGCTATCAGGGCATGTTCGGTGACAGTGCGTTCCCACGGGTGTTTGCCAATATCTCACCACTGGGCAACGAAGTGCCGACCTACGAGTTCGCCTTCACCGATGAGCGTTCCTGGCAGGCGCGCTACGACTACGACTTCGCGGCGCTCGGCGTACCGGGGCTGACCAGCACCGTGCGCTACATCAGCGGCAACAATGTCGATACTGGCAAGAGCTTTGAAGGCAAGGATCGCGAGCGTGACCTGGACATTGGCTATGTGCTGCAGAGCGGCAGCCTCAAAGGTTTGGGCATTCGCGTGCGCAATGCCATGGCGCGTTCAAACTACCGCAGTGATATCGACGAGAACCGCTTGATCCTCAGCTACACGTGGACCTTGCTGTGAGCCACTGATCACAGGTTGCTGGTGCAATCACCGATGACGTTGTAGGTCACGCGGTGGGTCTGGCCCTGATGATCGACATACACCATGGTTGCCGGTACGACTCCGCACGCGGTCGCGGTGTCCGACACAGAAACCACGCTGGCGATGTCCAGTGGCTGCGCCGGGTTGTACAGGACCGCGAGGGGCTCGTTGTCAGCGGCCATGGCCGAGGTGGCGATGACGGTCAGCAACAGGCTGATCAACGTTTTCATGTTGGCGTGCTCCGTGTCGGTTCTGATGTCTGAATTTTAGTCTTTGCCACCGACGGATAAAGGGGCGAACGGTGTATGCAGCCTTACATAAAACGTAACAGTCATTGCCTGAGGGGGGCTTATGGATGTGCTTAACAACTTGCGCGTGTTCATCCGGGTGGTGGACTGCGCCAGTTTCACCGGGGCTGCCGATGCGCTGGATCTGTCGACCGCGCAGGTATCCCGATTGGTGGCGGATCTGGAGGAACATGTACAGGCGCGTCTGCTGCAACGCACCACGCGGCGCTTGAGCCTGACCGACGCCGGCGAGCGCTTCCTGCTGCGCAGCCGGCAAATCGTCGAAGCCATGGATGAGGCGACGGCCGAGGCCCGCGGCGCTCATATCAATCCGGCCGGACGCCTGCGGGTGCACAGCATGAACGGCCTGGGTGTGCTGCTCACGCCGTTGATCGCCCGCTACAGCGAGCTTTATCCCGATGTGGTGTTCGAGCTGACCTTGTCGCAGCGCAATCCCGATCCGCTGGAGGAAGGGCACGATGTGGTGATTTCGATCGCTCCCGAACTGGCCGACTCGCAAATGGTTGCGCAAGCCATCGGGCAGATCTACAGCGTGCCTTGTGCTTCCCCGGCTTACTTGCAACGCCGGGGTGTGCCGCAGCAACCGCTGGCGCTGAGCGATCATCAATGCCTGCGCATGCTCGACCCGTTGTACAGCGATCAATGGCTGTTCCAGGACGAGCACGGCGAGCACGCCGTCAGCCCGGCCAAGACCTTTCAGTGCAATGTTGCCGAGTCGATGGTCAAGGCTTCGGAGGCGGGCATGGGCATCAGCCTGCTGCCGTTCTACACCGCGACGCGGCCCTTGAGCGACGGTACTTTGCTGCGCGTGTTACCTGCATGGCGCCTGCGCGAACGCAATGTGTATGCGCTGTATCCTTCGCGACACTTTCTCGATGCCAAGGTCCGCACCTGGGTGGATTTTCTCAAGTCAGAGCTACCGAAGCTGTTCGCCGAACATGACGCGGTGATGAACGATCCGCGGCATTGGGCTTGAAGTCGAGGGGCCGGCGAGCGGCGGTGTAGACTGAGTGTCTGTTGTTCTTCGCCTGGGAGACACGCGTAGCCATGATCGGTGCAGAGTTGCTGTCATCGCAAACCCTGGCGGTCGGCTGGCTGATCTATGTGCCGGTGTTGATCTGGGCGATCTGTCGCGCGCCGTGGGTTGAACTGTTCACCGACAGCCGTCGTCAGCATCTGCTGTTTGGAACGGTGTTTGCGCTGTTTCTGTTGTGGCTGGTGCGGCGCGACTTTGATACCGGTGTGTCTTACCACTTCATCGGCATGACAGCGGTGACCCTGCTGCTGGACTGGCCGCTGGCGCTGGTCGGCGGGTTGGTTGCGCAAACGGGGCTGGTGTTGCTCGGGCGACAGGACCTGGCGGCGGTCGGGGTCAATGGCGCGCTGTTGATTGCGCTGCCGGTGCTGGTCACCGAGTGTTGCGCGATTCTGGTGGAGCGGGCGCAGCCACGAAATCCCTTCGTGTATATCTTCGTATCCGGATTCTTTGCCGCCGCGCTGTCGGCGTTGCTATGCCTGCTGCTGGCGCTTTGGTTGTTATGGTTCAACGAGCGCTTTGCCATGCCGTACTGGCTGGAAGATTTTGTCGGATATCTGTGGCTGATCATTTTTCCCGAAGCGTTTATCAACGGCATGATCGTCAGTGCGCTGGTGGTGTTCTGCCCGGAATGGCTGGAGACGTTCAACCGCACACGCTACCTCTCGGCTCCCTGGAAGGACGACGATCCCAAGTCCTGATCCGCATCAAGACCTGGAATCGCCCAGTCGATGGATCAGTGGCGCGGGTCGAAGTCGCCGCTGAACATCTCGTCCTCGGCATCGGGAGCCACTGGAATCTTGTGTTCTTCGGACGCCCAGGCGCCCAGGTCGATCAGTTTGCAGCGGTCGGAGCAGAATGGCCGGAATTTGCTCTCGGCGGTCCATTCCACGGGGGCGCCACAGGTTGGGCATTCGACGGTTGTTGGTTGGCTCATGACTGGCCTCCACGCAAAGAAAGATAAAAGTGATGCAGGCGTTCGACCTCGCTGTGCAGCCAGGCAAGGTCGCGGTCATTGACCACGACGTCGTCGGCATGGCTCACGCGATCCTGGCGGCTGGACTGGGCCTTGAGGATCGCCTGGACTTGCTGCTCGCTGGTCTGGTCACGTTGCAGGGTACGTTCGATCTGCAATTGTTCGGGGGCATCGATCACCAGCACCCGTTGGGTCATGGCGTATTGCCCGGACTCGATCAGCAGCGGCGAAACCAGAATCGCATAAGGCGATTTTGCCAGCGCCAGGTGGTGAGCGATCTCCTCGCCGATCAGCGGATGCAGGAGGGCCTCCAGCCAGCGGCGTTCTTCAGGCACTTCGAAGATCAATTTGCGTAGCGCTGCGCGGTCCAGTTGCCCGTCGGTTTGCAACACGCTTGGGCCGAAGTGCCCGGCGATTTGTGCCAGTGCCGGGCGGCCAGGTTCAACTACCCAGCGAGCGGCATGATCGGCGTCGACCACATGCACGCCCAGATCGATGAAGTGTTGGGCGGCCGCACTTTTACCGCTGCCGATACCGCCGGTCAGGCCGAGAATCCAGGGTTTTTCCACAGGGCTATTCATTTCAAACCGACAAACTGCCAATAGAGGTCGGTTATTTGACCACCCCAGAGCAACGCAATCCAGCCGGCAATGGCCAGATAGGGACCGAAAGGGATTGGCGTCGAGGTTTGTGCATTGCGCAAGCGCAGCATCATCAGCCCGAAAATGGCACCCACCAGCGAGGACAGCAGGATGGTCAGCGGCAGAATCTGCCAGCCACCCCAGGCGCCCAGCATCGCCAGCAGCTTGAAATCTCCGTAGCCCATGCCGTCCTTGCCCGTGATCAGCTTGAACAGCCAGAACACCGACCACAGCACGCAGTAGCCGGCTATCGCACCCCAAAGCGCCTCGTGCAACGACACAAACAGGCCGAAACTGTTGACGATCAACCCCAGCCACATCAACGGCAGCACCAGTACGTCCGGCAATATCTGATGTTCGGCGTCGATCAGGCTCATCGCCAGCAAGCCCCAGCTCAGGAACAGCACCAGGGCGGCCGGCCAACCGAAGCCGAAGTGCCAGGCAACAAACGCCGACAAAAGGCCACAGGCCAGTTCGGTCAACGGATAGCGCGGGCTGATCGCCGCCGCACAGGCTGAACAGTGGCCGCGCAAAAACACATAACTGAGCAGCGGGATGTTTTCCCAGGTGCGGATTCGGTGACCGCAGTGTGGGCACTGGGAATGGGGCAGCAACAGGTTGTAGGTCGGCAGCGGCGTTTCGCCAGGCAGCCCGAGAATGTCATGGGCCTGCTCACGCCAGTCGCGTTCGAGCATTTTCGGCAGGCGCCAGATCACGACATTGAGGAAACTGCCGACCAGCAGGCCGGTGATGCCTGCGAGAAGGACAAAGGCCAGCGGAGAGTGAATCAGGATTTCATTCAAGGGCATGTCAGATCGCTGAGCCAAGTTGGAAGATGGGCAGGTACATGGCAACTACCAGTCCACCGACGATAACACCCAGCACCACCATGATGAACGGCTCCATCAGGCTGGTGAGGTTATCGACCATGTTATCGACGTTGTCTTCGTAGAATCCCGCGACTTTGTCGAGCATAGCGTCCAGGGTGCCAGACTCTTCGCCGATGGCAGTCATTTGTATCGCCATGTTCGGGAAGACGCCGCAGGTACGCATGGCGAAATTCAATTGCATGCCGGTCGAGATGTCCTGCCGGATGCGCAATACCGCGCGCTTGAACACGCTATTGCCGGTCGCACCGGCCACTGATTCCAGGGCCTCCACCAGCGGCACGCCGGCAGCGAAAGTGGTCGACAGTGTACGGGCGAACCGGGCCACGGCGGACTTGTGCATCAGGGTGCCCACCAGCGGCAGTTTCAGCAGCCAGGTGTCCATCCGGTCACGGAAGACCGGGGATGTCTTGAGGGCGTGGCGCACGCCGAAGGCCATAGTAGTCAGCGTGCCAAGGACCATCCACCACCAGGCCTGCATGAACTGCGACAGGCCAATGACCATCACGGTGAAGGCCGGCAGTTCGGCGCCAAAGCCCTTGAACACCGACTCGAACTGCGGCACGACATTGACCAGCAGAATCCCGGTGACAATCGCCGCGACGAACACCACTACCAGCGGGTAGGTCATGGCTTTCCTGATCCTGGCCTTGAGGCTTTCGCTTTTTTCCTTGTAGGTCGCGACCCGCTCCAAAAGGGTGTCGAGGGCACCGGCCTGCTCGCCGGCATCCACCAGGTTGCAATACAGCTCATCGAAATAGCGGGGCTTCTTGCGCAGGGCGGCGGCGAAGCTGCTGCCTGCCGCGACTTCCTGTTTCAGTTCGTCCACCAGCTTGCGCATGGCCGGATTGTCGAAGCCCTCGCCGATGATGTCGAAGGACTGCAACAACGGCACCCCGGCCTTCATCATCGTCGCCATTTGCCGGGTGAACAGGGCAATGTCCTGGGCCTTGATGCGCTTGCCCATGTTGAACACCGAATGGTTTTTCTTGCGAACCTTGCCGGGACTGATGCCTTGTTTGCGCAGCTTCGCCTTGATCAGCGCCGGGTTTTGAGCGCTGAGTTCGCCGGTCACTTTTGTGCCTTTGCGGTCGATGCCTTCCCATGCATACACGCTGATTTTCGCTGCCTTGACCGCCATGTTCAGTCCTGGGTATTCCGATTGAATTGCTCTTATAGCCTAGTCAAGGGACGGGGCCAAACCCGCAAGGGTAAGGTGACAAAAAACGTCAGATAGTGCTGATCCAGGTAGTAGGTAAGGGCTTTGCGGCCACCACGCCCCCTGCCAACAGGGGCTTCTCGCCTTGGCACAGGCTGTGCTGCCATGGGGCAGGTCATGAGCCTTCGACTCATGCATGGAGCTTGTACATGAACAATCAGAAAGGTTTTACCCTGATCGAGTTGCTTGTCGTGGTGGCGATCATCGGGATCCTGGCAACGCTGGGCCTGCCGATGTATTCCAAGTACCAGGCTCGGGCCAAGGTCACGGCGGCGCTGGCCGAGTTGACTGCAATGAAGGTGCCGTTCGAGGATGTGATCAACCAGGGGGAAACCCCGACAATTGCCAACGTGGCGCCCGCCGGTGCGACATCGACCAACCACTGCACCCTGTCTGTGACGGCTACAACACCGGAGGGGGCGGGATCAATCGTATGTACGTTGAACAATGCCCCAGGCGTGGTCCAGGGCAAAACCGTCACCCTGACACGGGACGAAACCAAAGGCTGGTCATGTAAGAGCAGCGTTTCCCCGGATTACTTGCCTAAAGGGTGTTCCGGGTCTGCGGCATGAAGTGCTGAATCAAGTCCCCGCTTTTGCGGGGTTTTTCCTGTTTGTCGACCCGTCGTCAAATGCCGCAGATAAAGCTCAGAAATTTCAGCATCTTAGGAACTTTCCGTAAACCCGCAACTTGCATGCAGTGTTTGTGCTTCTCGTGCATTTTGCATGATTTCGAAAATTGGCTGAT
This sequence comes from Pseudomonas sp. P4_B3, assembly GCF_056402295.1. NCBI lineage: Bacteria > Pseudomonadati > Pseudomonadota > Gammaproteobacteria > Pseudomonadales > Pseudomonadaceae > Pseudomonas > Pseudomonas sp. P4_B3. The sequence goes on along the minus strand of NZ_JBFUHR010000022.1, from coordinate 37,167 downwards.
GTTATAACTTATTGATTAATAAGGTTTTTTTCTCTATTTCAAAGTTGGCACAGCGTTCGCAATATCCTTGGTAACCCTGCCGACAAGACACCCGGCAGACTTTCCGAAAAACAGGAGTTACTCGTATGAAGAAGTTCGCTATCGCTGCCGCTACTGCCACCGCGCTGACCCTGACCATGGCAAACGCGGCATTCGCCCAGACCACTCAAGCCACCCAGGCTCCAATGACCTTGGCGGCGGGTGAAATGACCAAGGCTACAGAAGCTACTTCCGATACCTGGATCACCACTAAAGTCAAAGCCGACCTGATGACCGAAAAAGGCATTCCAGGTAGCGACATCAAGGTTGAAACCAACAAAGGCGTGGTATCGCTGTCATCGACCACCGCCGTGACCGATTCGCAAAAAGAAATGGCTGTGGCTATCACCAAGAAAATCAAAGGCGTCAAGGCGGTCTCCGCTGACGGCCTGAAAGCCGAGTAAGGCAAGGCTTCTCGCCTGGATCGGGAGAAGGTGCGACAGACGGGCCCAGTTATACGTCTGTTGCAACCTGAGTGTTCATGCGAAGGGCCATAAGGATGTGGCCGCCACAGGCCCCGCGCATTTTTGCCGGGGCCTGTTCTATGTGTAATGCTGAAAATCAATTTGTAGGAGCGAGTTCACATGAATTGGGGGTGGGGTCAGTTTCCGCGTTTGCTGGTGATCTGTTTCAGCCGATTACCTTCGAACCGCAAGTATTGATACATCCCTCCATTCGGTCCGTAGGTCCATTCCTCGACCTGAAACTCCTCGCGCCGATCTGCACTGCGTTTGTAACCCAACAAGTCGCGACTGACCGGTTCACCGCATTTCTGCAGAACTTCGCTGGAGCGATCGCCGACGCTGATCAATTGGCTGCCACAGCGCAGGGTATCGGCCGCCCAGGCCTGACTGGCGGATAGCACCAGAACCAGGCCTGCCAGCAGCCACCGAACCATCACTCGGCGTCCAGATGCATCGGTGTTACCACGCGGCCGTCACTTTCTGCCTCGCCCAGATTGGCGTCGATGAAATACACCCGGGTATCCTCCAGTTTGCCCTTGTCGACCAGGTAATCCTTGATGCTGCTGGCGCGTTCCTGGCCCAGTTGACGCAACAGCACGTCACTGGAGCTCCAGAACTTGATCACCTCGGCACGCATTTTCGTGGTGCGCTCTTCCTTGCCCAGATCCTTCCATTCGGCGGGGGGCTGGGTTTTCAGGCGGGTGCGGTAGATACCTTCGAGCAGCGGGCCTTTTTCCCCGTCTGGCACTTCCAGCAACGAAGCCTGGGCCGGGACCTTGTCGCCGCGGCGCTGGAGCATTTTGTAGTAGTTGTACTGGTACTCACGCTCCAGGCGTTGTTCGGCGATCAGTGGGCCATCGGCGCTCTGGGCGGCGGTGCCTTCGATTTCCAGGCGCAGGGCCGGGCGTTCCTTGAGCGCCTTGGACAGTTTGTCCAAAGCGCCTTCGGCGTCCTTGCCCAGGTCGCTGGAACCCGCTGCGAAGGAAACACTACCCAGGTCTTCCGCGCCACTTCCGTTGACCAGCCCGCCAATGAGCTTGAACGGCGCCGCCGCGGCTTTGACGATCAGGTTGCGCAGGGTCTGCCAGATAATCGGCATGACGCTGAACTGAGGGTTGTTCAGGTCGCCGCTGACCGGCAGTTCGATGGAGATCTTGCCGTCGACGTCCTTGAGCAAGGCAATCGCCAGTTTCAGCGGCAGGCTCACGGCATCCGGGCTGTCGACTTTTTCCCCCAGTTGCAGTTGTTCAACCACCACTTTGTTTTCAGCTTTGAGCTGGCCCTTGGTGATCTGATAGTGCAGGTCGAGATTGAGCCGGCCCTTGCGGATACGGTAGCCGGCGAACTTGCCGGAGTAGGGCGTCAGCGTGGTCAGTTCCACGCGTTTGAAGCTGGTGGCGATGTCGAGACTGGCCATCGGGTCGAACGGATTGACCGAGCCCTTGATGGTCACTGGCGCGTAGCGATCGACCTTGCCCTTGACGTCGACACTGGCCGGTTTCGGCTGGCGGCTGTCGATGGTGCCGATCTGCCCGTTGAGTTGCTGAATGGCGGTGGCGAAGTTCGGGGTCAGGCTGAAGTCGGCAAAGTTGGCCGAACCGTCATTGATGAAAATGCCGCCGATGTGGATGCCCAACGGTTTTTCGTTGCTGGCGGGTTTGCTTGCCGCTGGTTTTGCCCCGGAGTCTGCCGGTTGCGGAATCAGCAGGTCATCGATGTTGGTGGTGCGATCATCGTTGATCATGAAGCGTGCATAGGGCTGGAACAGGTTGATCTTGTCGATCGACAGGCTGTTCCCATGCTGATAGTTCAGGCCTTCGACCACGACCTGTTGCCACTTGAGGAAGTCGCGGGTTTTCAGGGTGTCCAGGGTATGCAACTGATCGACCTGGGCGCGGCCTGTGACGTTGAAGGCCAGGGGGGCGGTGCTTTTCAGGTCGACCGCCAGATCGCTGGCGAGCATGCCGCTGCGCAGCTCCAGGCGAATGAACGGCGTGATGTAGGACTGGGCAACACGCAGGTCGATGTCCCTGGTCTGGACCTTTAGTCTGGCGCTGACCGGGGCCAGGTTGACCTCGCCGTCGGCCATGATCTTGCCTTGCTTGCCCACGCCGGTATCGAGCTTGAGGGTAAAGGGTGAGCCGTTGAGGCTGTCGAAGTTTTGCAGGTCGAGGTTCAGCGGGCTCAGATCCAGGGCGACGGCGGGTTGTGCCTTGCGGTCGGCCAGATGCACCTGGTAATCGCGCAACTGCACATCCTTGAGCAACACCTGCCAGGGTTTGCCTGGGGCGGCCGGTTCGGGCTTCGGTGAGTCTGCCGCCGCCGGAGTGCTGGCTGGTTCTGCATCCGCCTTGGCTTTGGCGGTGGGTTTTGACGGTTGGCTGGCGAACAGTTTCTGCCAGTCGAGTTGGCCGTCCGGTTCCAGAGCGGCCCAGGTTTCCAGTTTGTGGCTGCGGATCTTGCCGACCACCACTTGCTGTTTGGCCAGGTCCACGGTGGTTTCGCTGACGTCCAGGCGCTCAAGCTTCACCAGCGGCCGGCCATCCGGGGCCTTGATCGCGAAGGGTGCAATGTTGACCGCTACATTGCTCAGCAGCAGCTCGGTTTCCTTGGCCAGGCTGAATTTGTAGTCGGTACTGATGCTCATGATGCCGTTTTCGAGGTCCAGTGGCACGGCGTCGCGCACATAGGGCCAAAAGGCCTTCATTTTGCCATCGGTGATTTTCAGCTTACCTTCGGAAGCGATCGGGATCAGGCTGAAGTTGCCGGTCCAGTCGATTTGTCCGCCATTGGGGCCGACGGCCACCAAGGTCATGTCGGCGCTGTCATCGGGCAGAGTGCTGAGGTTCTTCAGCTCGAAATCGAGTGTGTCGTAGAGAAACTCGATGGGCTCGCTGGGCCGGGCATCTTCAAAGTGCACGGCGCCGCCGGCCAGCTTGATCCGCTCGATGCGCAGCGGAAACGGCTTGGCATCCGGGTTGGCGGGTGTGGGTTCGCTCGCTGGCAGTTTGAACAGCCCCAGCAGATTGAGTTTGCCGTCCTTGCTGAACAGGATTTCGGTCTTGGGCTTGTCCAGTTCGACATCGGACAGGTGCACCGCCTTGGTCCACAGGCTGTCGAGTTGCAGGTTGGCGTACAGACGTTCGAAACCGACCTGCTCCTTGCCGGGCTCGCCGATATTCAAGCCCCAAAGGGTCAGTTCAAGGCTGAACGGATTGAATTCGATCCGCTGGATCGTGGCCGGTGTGGTGGCGTAGTTGGCCAGTTGCTGGTTGGCAACGCGCAGCGCCACACCCGGTAAAATCAGAAAGCCCAGCAAGCTGTAGAGGGCCAGAGCAGTCAACAAGGCACCAATGGCGCGAATCAATCCTTTGTACATGTGTGGCTTCATCTGTCTGGATCGGAGTGCCTTGGAGTATGGCACGCGTTTCCGGTTCCCAAGTGATCGCCCTGTTCAGTAAGTTTCAGATTTCTCCCACAGCAATCAGAGCTGCAGGATCAGGGTTTTCAGCGGTGGTTGCTGATCCATCGACGGGAAGTCGGCGCCTGGCGTCATCACGCTCCACTCACGCACCGGCCGCCCGGCCTTCTCTGCACAACGCAAAACCTGCTCGCGCCAGTCGTCCATGCTGACTTTTGCCAGGTTGTTGCAGCAGATCAGCACGCCGTTGTCGGCGGTGGTCAGCAGGGCGGGTTTGAGCAGGCTCTGGTAGTCGCGCAGCAGGTCGACGGTGCCGAATGCGCTCTTGGCCCAGGCCGGTGGATCCAGCAGTACCAGATCGTACTGGCGCTGTTCCAGGCGCTGATAGCTCGGCAGTTTTTGCCCGCGGCGCTGGCTGATCGGCAGGCCGGCCAGTTGGCGAATGGCCGGGAAGTAGTCGGACTGGATAAATTCCATGGTTGGCAACTGCGGGTTGAGTTGACCGTTCTCTCGGCCGACCGCCAGGTTGCCTTCGGCGAAGTCCAGGTTGCACACCTCGCGCGCGCCGCCGGCGGCAGCACTGAGGCCGACACCACAGGTGTAGGCGAACAGGTTCAGCACGCTTTTGTTTTTGCTGTGGTCCTTGACCCAGCCACGGGTGTTGCGCAGGTCGAGGAACAGCAGCGGGTCTTGTCCGGCATGGCGACCCCGCACCCGATAGTTCAGGCCCCATTCGTGGCCGACCAGGTCCTGCAGGGCGGCTTCGTCGGCGCGGTAGACGATGTCTTCGCGATCGATGCGCGAGTTGCCACGGGAGCGGTCGTTGTAGACCAGCAGGGTGTCATAACCCAGGTGCTGATTGATCGTTTCGTGCAGTTGCAGCAGCGTTTCGCGCTCCAGCGCCTGGTGGAAACTTTGCACCAGCAATTGCGGGCCGTAGCGGTCGATGGTCAGGCCACCGGCGCCTTCCTGGCTGCCGTGGAACAGGCGATAGCAATCGGTGCCTTGCTGGTGCAGTTCGGCGAGCAGGTCCTGGCGTTGATCGAGGGCGGCGCGCAGCGCCTGATTCAAGGAAGACATGCTGGGCGCCTTGCAGGAGGGAATTGGGCGCGGGAGTTTAACAGTTTGGAGCACAACCTGTAGGAGCTGGCTTGCCAGCGAAGGCCGCAACATGGCTTATCTGACAATCCGCGTTATCGTTCATCGCTGGCAAGCCAGCTCCTACAGGCCCATCCGTCGTTTAGCCCGCTGCACCGACCCATTGCGCACCGCCCATCGCAGCATCGGCGCACTGTGATTGACGCTGGCGCGGATCAGCTTGCGTTGCAGTGGATTCTGGCTGACGCCGAGCATGGCACTGGCCCAGTCCGGCAGCAGATCGATCCCGGCCTGCATCATCAAGCCGCCAAACGGCTTGGCCAGGCGACTGGGGGAGGGGGCGTTCAGCAACAGGCGCAGGACTTCGCGACTGCGTTCGTCGCATAGCAACTGTGGACGTATGTGCTCGAGGTAGTCGGCAATTTCCTGCCGAGAACGGGGCACATTCCGGGCCCCGAGTCGTTCGGCGACCAAGGCGATTTCTGCGTAATAGCGATCCTGATCGGCCGGTGAAAGATGCGGGTTGCGATAGCGTAAATGCGCAGCGAGGAAGTTGCTGACTTCCGCCACATGCACCCATGTCAGCAAATCGGGATCGCTGGCGGCGTAGGGGCGTCCATCGGGCGCAGTGCCGGTAATCTGCAGATGGATGGTGCGGACCTTCTCGATCAACCAGTCGGCGTCCTGTCGCGAACCGAACGTAGTGCCGGAGATGAACTGCCCGGTGCGGCGCAAGCGGCCGAGCATGTCTTCACGAAAGTTCGAATGGTCCCAGACCCCGGCCAATGCCAGCGGGTGCAGGGCTTGCAGCATCAGGGCGCTGACGCCGCCGATCAGCATGCTGCTGAAATCACCATGGACTTGCCAGCTCACCGAGTCTGGCCCGAACAGCCCCGGGTCGCCCTTGGGGTTTTCCAGGTCGAGTTTGCCCAGGGACAAACCGCTCAGGTTCATGATCTGGGTTTCGATGCGGGTGCGGATGAATTCCATGAATACCCTGTAGGAGCAGCCGGTCGACGCTCGATTGCTCGCGATGGTCGTTAACGATAACGCGTGTTTCCTGAATATACACGGCGCGTCGGAGTTCATCGCGAGCGAGCTCGCTCCTACTTCAAGCGCTTGTCGATCAGCCCTTGCACCACGCTCGGGTCAGCCAGGGTCGAAGTGTCGCCCAGGTTGTCGAGTTCGTTGCAGGCGATCTTGCGCAGAATGCGCCGCATGATCTTGCCTGAGCGGGTTTTCGGCAAGGCTGGTGCCCACTGGATCAAGTCCGGCTTGGCGAAACTGCCGATTTCCTGGCTGACGAGGGCCAGCAATTCTTTCTTCAGTTCATCGTTGGTTTCGACGCCGTTCATGGGCGTGACGAAGACGTATATGCCCTGGCCCTTGATGTCGTGGGGGTAACCGACCGCAGCGGCCTCGGCGATGCTCTCGTGCAGCACCAGGGCGCTTTCCACTTCGGCGGTGCCGATACGGTGGCCGGACACGTTGATCACATCGTCGATGCGCCCGGTGATCCAGTAATCACCATCCTCATCGCGCCGTGCGCCGTCGCCGGTGAAGTAGTAGCCGGGGTAGGGTTTGAAATAGGTGTCGACCATGCGCTGCGGGTCGCGATAAACGCTGCGGATCTGCGCCGGCCAGCTGGACTTTATGGCCAGTACGCCGCTGCCGGCGCCTTTGATTTCCTTGCCCTGCTCGTCGAGCAATACCGGCTGCACGCCGAACATCGGTTGTGTCGCGCAACCGGGTTTGATCCGCTGTGCACTGACCAGCGGGCTGAGCATGATGCCGCCGGTTTCGGTCTGCCACCAGGTATCGACGATCGGGCAGCGCTCTTCGCCGACCTCATGGAAGTACCATTCCCAAGCTTCCGGGTTGATCGGCTCGCCGACCGTGCCGAGTAGCCTGATGCTCGCGCGGGATGTTTGCTTCAACGGTTCGGGGCCTTCGCGCATCAGTGCGCGCAGGGCCGTCGGGGCGGTGTAGAAAATGTTCACCTTGTGCTTGTCGATCACCTGCCAGAAGCGCGAAGTACTCGGGTAGCTCGGCACGCCTTCGAAGATCAGCGTGGTCGCGCCGTTGGCCAGCGGGCCGTAGACGATGTAGCTGTGGCCAGTGACCCAGCCGACATCGGCAGTGCACCAGAAGACTTCGCCATCGCGGTAGTCCAGTACGTACTTGAAGGTCATCGCTGCTTGCAGCAGGTAGCCACCGGTGGTGTGCAGCACGCCTTTGGGTTTGCCGGTGCTGCCGGAGGTGTAGAGGATGAACAGCGGGTCTTCGGCGTCCATCGGCTCGGGTGGGCAATCGGCGCTGGCTTCGCTCAGGGCCTGCTGATACTTGATGTCCCGTCGTTCGACCCAGTTCACCTGCCCCTTGGTGCGCTCGACCACCAGCACGGTGCTCACGTCCGGGCAGCTTTGCAGCGCCTTGTCGACGTTCTGTTTCAGCGGTACGAATTTGCCACCACGCACGCCTTCATCGGCGGTGATGACGGTGCGGCAGTCGGCGTCGAGAATGCGGTCACGCAACGATTCCGGGGAGAAGCCGCCGAACACCACCGAGTGCACCGCGCCGATGCGGGTACAGGCCAACATGGCGTAGGCCGCCTCGGGAATCATCGGCATGTAGATGCACACGCGGTCGCCTTTTTTCACGCCACGGCTTTTCAGCACATTGGCCAGGCGGCAGACGTTTTCATGCAGTTTCTTGTAGGTGATCGATGTCGAGTCGGCAGGGTCGTCGCCTTCCCAGATGATGGCGACCTGATCGCCGCGCTTCTCCAGGTGCCGATCGATGCAGTTGTAGCTGACGTTCAATTGCGCACCGGCAAACCAGCTGGCTTCACCGGTTTTCAGGTTGTAGCGCTGGACGGTTTCCCAAGGCGCGCTCCAGTCGAGAAAACGCGTGGCCTGTTCGGCCCAGAACGTACTGGGGTGTTCAACGGATTCGCGGTACAGGCGCTGATAGTCGTCTTGACTCAATTGTGCAGCCCGGCGGACGGCATCGGCTTTGGGGAACGTGCTGATATCGAACATGACGGTTCCTTATTCTTGTTCTGCGACAAAGATAAAGATGCGCCGAGAGGTCAATTGGTTCAAGAGGGGAGCTGTGCGACCCTCGTAGGAGTTGGCTTGCCAGCGAAAGCGGTGTGTCAGTCGACATAAGCGTTGAATGACGCGCAGCCTTCGCTGGCAAGCCAGCTCCTACAGGGGGGGGCTTGTTGCCTCTGTCAAATCACCCGCGATGACGACCACGGAAGTAATTGATCAGCCCTTGGGTCGAGGCGTCCTCGGCCGGGGTTTCTTCGCTGCCGACCAGGCGGTTGTAGACGCCTTTGCCCAGCTCTTTGCCCAGCTCCACACCCCACTGGTCGAAGGCATTGATGCCCCAGATCACGCTTTGCACGAAGACTTTGTGTTCGTACATCGCCACCAGAGCGCCGAGGCGACGCGGGCTGATGCGTTCGACCACCAGGGTGTTGCTCGGACGGTTGCCCGGGATCACCTTGTGCGGCGCGAGTTTGTGCACCTCGGTTTCACTCATGCCTTTGTCGCGCAGCTCGTTTTCGGCCTCGCCAAGGGTCTTGCCGAGCATCAGCGCCTGGCTCTGCGACAGGCAGTTGGCGTACAGCCACTGGTGGTGGTCGGACACCGGGTTGAAGCTGACGATCGGCACGATGAAGTCGGCCGGGATCAGCTGCGTGCCCTGGTGCAGCAACTGGTGATAGGCATGCTGACCGTTGCAACCCACGCCGCCCCAGATCACCGGCCCGGTGTCGGTGGACACTGGCTTGCCGTCCTGGCGCACGCTCTTGCCGTTGGATTCCATGTCCAGCTGTTGCAGGTGCTTGGTGATGTTACGCAGGTAATGGTCGTACGGCAGGATCGCGTGGCTTTGCGCGCCCCAGAAGTTGCCGTACCACACGCCGAGCAGGGCCAGCAGCACTGGCATGTTCTGTTCGAACGGCGCGCTCTGGAAGTGCTGGTCCATGGTGTAGGCACCGGACAGCAACTCCTTGAAGTTGGACATGCCGATGGCCAGGGCAATCGGCAAACCGATGGCCGACCACAGCGAGTAACGCCCGCCGACCCAGTCCCACATCGGGAAGATGTTCTCTTCACGGATGCCGAACGCTACCGCGGCGGCGTTGTTGCTCGATACCGCGATGAAGTGGCGATACAGCTCGGCTTCCGAACCACCCTGGGCCAGGTACCAGGCACGGGCAGCCTGGGCGTTCTTCAGGGTTTCGAGGGTGTTGAAGGATTTCGACGAGACGATGAACAGTGTGGTCTCGGCGCGCAGCTTCATGGTCAGTTCGTGGAACTCGCTGCCGTCGATGTTCGCCAGGTAATGGCAACGCACGCCTTTCTGGGCGTAGGACAGCAGCGCTTCGGACACCAGCTCAGGGCCGAGGAACGAGCCGCCGATGCCGATGTTCACCACGTCGGTGATCGGCTTCTCGGTGTAACCGCGCCACAGACCATCGTGGATACGGCCGACGAGGTCGGTGATCTGGTTCAGCACCTTGTGCACTTCGGGCATCACGTTGACGCCGTTGACCGACAGCTTGTCGCCAACCGGGCGGCGCAGGGCCGTGTGCAGGGCCGGACGGCCTTCGGAAGAGTTGACGATTTCGCCGTCGAACAGCGATTTGATCGCGCCCTTGAGGTCGACTTCGTTGGCCAGGCCCACCAGCAGATTGCGGGTCTCGGCGTTGATCAGGTTTTTCGAATAGTCGAGAAACAGGCCGCAGCTACTGAGGGTGAATTGAGTAAAACGCTGCGGATCGGCATTGAAGGCTTCGCGCATGCTGAAATCCTGCATGGCTTGGCGGTGGTCATTCAACGCTTGCCAGGCAGGCAGAGCGGTAACGTCGTGAGGAGTGCGGTAATACGCCATCGCTGCGGGTTTCCTTATTACTTGAACGGCCTTTTGAACACTAAAAATCCCGGAGCGCTATGGATGGGCGTTCCGGTCAACTGCGTCGACACGATTTCATGGCGCAGGGCGGATACAGTAAACCCCGCGCAATGATCTGTCTTGACTTTGTCTGACCTGTTTCCGGTACTTTTTTAACACCAAAGTTAGGAACGGTCCGACAAACGGAAGAGACAGGACTCGGATCAGGCGACCTGGACCGGAATGGCGTTGCTGGTGTGGCTCAATTCATTGCCCGGTGCCATGTAGAGCATGCGCGGTTTGAAGTTGAGCAGTTCGGCTTCGCTGTAATGAGCGTAAGCGCAGATGATCACGCGATCGCCGACCTTGGCCTTGTGCGCCGCGGCGCCATTGACCGAGATCATGCGCGAGCCTTCTTCACCACGGATGGCGTAGGTGGTGAAGCGCTCGCCGTTGTCGACGTTGTAGATCTGGATCTGTTCGTACTCGCGGATGCCGGACAGGTCCAGCCATTCACCGTCGATGGCGCAGGAGCCTTCGTAATCGAGTACAGCGTGGGTGACTTCGGCGCGATGCAGCTTGGCTTTGAGCATGATGGCGTGCATGAGTATTTCCCAGGTCGGAATCGAACGGCGGGCAGCGCCCACAGGCGCGTAGGAGCTGCCGCAGGCTGCGATCTTTTGATCTCGCCGTTGATTTTGGTTTTGTTGTTTGATCTTTGATCTTGCTGTTTAAACCGCAGCGTCGAGGTTCAGGTGCAGGTTGTCGATCAACCGTGTAGTCCCCAGGAAGGCCGCCACCAGAATCACCAGGTCACGATCCTGCGCCGTCGCTGGGCGCAAGGTCAGGGCATGGCGGATTTCCAGATAATCAGGACGCAGGCCGGCTGTTTCGAGCTGTTTGATCTGCGTGCCGATCAGCGCCGGGTAGTCGCGTTCACCCTGCTTGATCGCCTCGCCGATCGCTTTCAGCGTGCGGTAGACCACCGGTGCCACAGCGCGTTGCTCTTCGTTGAGGAAGCCGTTGCGCGACGACAGCGCCAGGCCATCGGCCGCCCGTACGGTCGGCTCACCGATGATCTGGATCGGCATGTTCAGGTCATGTACCAGCGCACGAATCACCGCCAGTTGCTGGAAATCTTTTTCGCCGAAAATCGCCAGGTCCGGCTGGACCATGTTGAACAGCTTGCTGACCACCGTCGCCACACCTTCGAAATGACCCGGCCGGCTGGCGCCGCACAGTCCTTCGGACAGTTGCGGGACGCTGACGCGGGTCTGGCCGGCCATTCCGTCGGGGTACATCTCTTCAACAGTGGGGGCAAACAACAAATGGCAACCGGCCTGGAGCAGTTTTTCCTGGTCGGCGGCGAGGGTGCGCGGGTACTTGTCGAGGTCTTCGCCAGCACCGAATTGCAGCGGGTTGACGAAAACGCTCGCCACCACGAAGTCCGCCCGCTGGGAGGCTTTGGTCACCAGTGCAACGTGACCGCTGTGCAGGTTACCCATGGTTGGCACAAAGGCGATGCGCTTGCCTTCGCTACGGGCGCGGGCCACTGCGGCCCGTAGTTCGCGTACGGTTTTTACGGTGTTCATGCAGAGAATCCGTGTTCGATCCCAGGGAAGGTCGCCGCTTTGACTTCAGTCACGTAGGCATTCAACGCAGCTTCAATGCTGGTTTGGCCAGTCATGAAGTTTTTTACGAATTTTGGCAAGCGGCCGGTAATGGACAGCCCCAGCATGTCGTGCAGAACCAGCACCTGGCCATCGGTGCGATTGCCGGCGCCAATACCAATCACCGGTATCTTCACCGCCTGGGTGATTTCTTCGGCCAGTTCGCTCGGGACGCACTCGAGCAGCAACATTGCCGCACCAGCCTGTTCCAGGGAAATCGCGTCGGCACGCATCTGCCGGGCCTGGTTTTCATTGCGACCCTGGACCTTGTAGCCGCCAAGGATGTTCACCGATTGCGGCGTCAGGCCCATGTGCGCGCAGACAGGGATGCCGCGCTCGGCCAGCAGGCGGATCGAATCGGCCAGCCACAACGCTCCTTCGACCTTGACCATGTGCGCGCCGGCCTGCATCAACAGGGCGCTGTTGGTCATGGCTTGCTCGGTGGTGGCGTAGGCCATGAAAGGCAGGTCGGCGAGGATCAGGGCATCGCTGTTACCGCGTTTGACGGCGGCCACGTGATAAGCCATTTCTGCAGTGGTGACAGGCAAGGTGCTGTCGTGGCCCTGCAAAACCATGCCGAGGGAGTCGCCCACCAGCAGCACTTCGACGCCGGCCTGATTGCAGGCATGGGCGAAGGTCGCGTCGTAGCAGGTCAGCATGGTGATCTTTTCACCTTTTTGCTTCAGACCTTGCAGGGTGGTCAGGGTGATGGCTGGCATGAAAAGTTCCTCATTCAGGCGCTGTGGAAACTACTGCGAGTAACGCGCGTGATTCTTCGTTGAATACAGGCGCACGTTCTTTTATCGTGCTTTTAAGGCCTGGATTGCGCCCTTGAACGCCGTGTTGGCGGCAGCGGGACGCCTATAGTCGTGAGGAGAACGAGGGAAGTCAATTGCGTGTGTTACCGCATTGTTACGGGTGGGGTGTTACCGGGGTAACTGATGCGATTCAGCAGCAGATCTTGTGCCTGGCCCAAGATCCCCTGTAGGAGCGAGCCTGCTCGCGATGGCAGTGTGTCAGTCAGCATTTCATTCGCTGACAGACCGCTATCGCGAGCAGGCTCGCTCCTACAGGGGATTTTCGTCAGTTCGGGGGCAGGCGTTCCAGGCCGACGAACGGGCATGCCTTGAGCAGTTCGTCCAAGGTCCGGCCATCGGCCAAGCGCAGATCCGCAGGTGCCAGTTCCGCCAGCGGATACAACACGAAGGCCCGTTCCTGCATATGGTAATGGGGAACCTTGAGGCGCGGTTCGTCGATCAGGCGATCACCGAACAACAAGATGTCGAGGTCCAGCGTGCGCGGTCCCCAGCGCTCAAGACGCTCGCGACCCTGGCCGTTTTCGATGGCCTGCAAGGCATCCAGAAGGTCCAGCGGCGCCAGCGTACTGTCGAGAGCGGCCACCGCATTGGTGTAACGCGGTTGGCCGGGCAGCAGCGAGTCGCTTTGGTAAAACGCAGAAACCCCGACCAGCGCCGTTTGCGGCAAATGCGCCAGCGCCTCGATGGCGCTGCGCAATTGTTCGGCGGGGTCAGCCAGATTGCTGCCCATGCCGATGTAGATGCGTTCCATGGATTACTCGCCCGTGGTGCTCGAAGCGCCGGCAGCGCGTTTGCGCTTGGAACCACCGCTGCGGCGACGCTTGCGCGGGGCGCCGGTGCCTTCGTCCTTGCCGCTGAGGTCGCGAATCATGTCACGGCGCTCGCTTTCGTTGGCGTCCTGGTAGTCCGTCCACCATTCGCCCAGGCCATCGGTCTGCTCGCCGGCGCTTTCACGTAGCAGCAGGAAGTCGTAGCCAGCGCGAAAACGCGGGTTGTCCAGCAGCAGATCGGCACGCTTGCCGCTGCGGCGGGGCAGGCGTTCCTGCATGTCCCAGATTTCGCGGATCGGCATGGTGAAGCGTTTCGGAATCGCGATGCGCTGGCACTGTTCGGCAATCAGCTCGTGCGCCGCTTCCTGCATTGCCGGAATCGGCGGCATGCCACGCTCCTGCAGGCGCAGGACGCGGGCCGGCAGGGCAGGCCAGAGCAGGGCTGCAAACAGGAACGCCGGGGTGACCGGTTTGTTCTGCTTGATCCGCAGGTCGGTATTGATCAGGGCTTCGCTGATCAGGGTGTGGGTGTACGTCGGGTTGTATTCCAGTGCTTCGGCGCTGGCCGGGAACAATGGATCGAACAACTGCAGGTCGACCAGCATTTCAAACGTATCGGCGGCATGGCCGGAGAGGAACAGCTTGAGCACCTCTTCGAACAGGCGAGCCGACGGGATCTCGCGCAGCATCGGCGCCAGGCCGCGGATCGGCAGGGCGCTGTGTTTTTCGATGCCGAAGTTCAGCTTGGCGGCGAAACGCACGGCCCGCAGCATCCGTACCGGGTCTTCCTGGTAGCGTTGCGTCGGATCGCCGATCAGGCGGATCAGGTGATTGCGGATGTCGTGTACGCCGTTGGCGTAATCGAGGATGCGTTCGCTGACCGGATCGTAATACAAGGCATTGATGGTGAAGTCGCGACGTTGCGCGTCTTCTTCCAGAGTGCCGTAAACGTTATCGCGCAAGATGCGCCCGCTTTCGTTGCGCGAAGACTGATTGCTGTCTTCCTCGTCTTCGTTCTGCGGGTGATTGGCGCGGAAGGTCGCGACTTCGATGATTTCGCGGCCGAAGTGGATGTGCACCAGTTTAAATCGGCGCCCGATGATTCGCGCGTTACGGAATTCGGCCCGCACCTGCTCGGGTGTGGCGCTGGTGGCAACGTCGAAATCTTTCGGTGTGATACCCAGCAGCATGTCGCGCACGCAACCGCCCACCAGGTAAGCCTGATAACCGGCGCTCTGCAGGCGTTCAACGATATTCACCGCGTAACGGCTGAATTGCGCCTTCTGCAGCGAATGTTGGCCGCTGTTGAGCACTTCAGGCGTGCTGCGAATGTGTTGCGTAGGACGCTTGGGAGAACGGAATGACTGGAACAGCTTCTTCAGCATGGGATGCACTGTTTGAAGGAATATTCGGCCATAACAAAAGAATGACCGCATGATGGGCGGGGATTCTAGCATTTAGTCAGGGGATGGTGTAGGACGCAGCAGATATGAGCTGTAGGCCGCAGGCTTCAAGGCCGGAACGAGCCGATTTGCGGGGGATTTGCGAATCGCAGAAACCACAAGGGGAGCCGAAGCTCCCCAAGAAGTAGTTGCATGCTCTATTTTTATTTTTGGTTTCGGGCTTCTTGTTTTTGTTGAGTGCCCTCGCCATGAAGCTTTCCTTCATGACCCTCCCAATCGGGAGTCAAGAGCAAACGGATTGCTTTGGTCGCTGAATTGCAGTGATCTTTCGATCCAACCAGTACAGGTTCTGTCTTAAGACAGTTTTTTGTTGTTCTCGGCCTGGTCGTGGGGCAAGCCCCAAATACAACGCCTCTCCAAAAGAATCAGTTAGCTACGCCTCTCGCCGTCTTGTTTTTATTGTGCGTGAGTCGATTCGTCTTATTTTTATTGTCTTGTGCATTGCTTGTTATTGTTCTTGTACCAAGCATATAGCAGGGTGCGTGCCAACTTTTGCGAAGCCCAATGAAACAAGGGGTTAGGCCGCTCGGCAGGCATTTCGAGGGCCAAAAAAAGCCGGGGCTTCGTTACCGTAAGCCCCGGCTTCTGTTACGTGAAAAAACTGAGGTAACAGTTTTTTCCACAAAGTCACGTGTTACCCGCACATGAGACAGGTGTGGTTCAGCTTTCGCTGGCCACCCCGGTCTTGCGCCGCGGGATGCCCAGGCGCTGACGGCGCTCCCACAGGCATTTGCGGCTGACCCCGAGTTTGCGGGCCAGCTCGGTTTCGGTCATGTGGTCCTGATGCTCGAGGACGAAATGCTGGAAGTAGTCTTCCAGGGAGAGGTCTTCGGTCGGCTCGTGGTTGCTGTTACTGGCATTGCCATTGCCCTGTTGTGGGGGCAGGCCAATGAATTCGTCGTCTTCCAGGTCGCCCAGCTCGATGTCGATGCCCAACAACTCGGCGGAAATTTCCGGGCTTTCGCACAGGATAACGGCACGCTCGACGGCGTTTTCCAGTTCGCGAACGTTGCCCGGCCAGGAGTAGTGACGAATGGCTTGCTCGGCATCCGCGGCGAACGTCAGGTCGGTGCGGTTGATTCGCGCACTTTGCCGCGCCAGGAAGGCGTTGGCGATTTCGTTGACGTCCGCACCGCGTTCGCGCAGGGCTGGCAGCTTCAGCGCGATAACGTGGAGGCGGTAATACAAGTCTTCGCGGAACTGGCCGATCTTCGCCAGGCTCTTGAGGTCGCGGTGAGTCGCGGCGATCAGGCGCACATCGACTTTCTGCGACTGCACCGAGCCAACACGACGAATTTCGCCTTCCTGCAATACGCGCAGCAGTCGTGCCTGGGCTTCCAGCGGCAGTTCACCGATTTCGTCGAGGAACAAGGTGCCGCCATCCGCCGCTTCCACCAGGCCGGCGCGTCCGGCGCTGGCGCCGGTGAATGCGCCTTTCTCGTGGCCGAACAGTTCGGATTCGATCAGGCTTTCCGGAATGGCTGCGCAGTTCACCGAAATCATCGGTGCCTTGGCGCGTTTTGAGAGGTTGTGAAGGGCGCGCGCCACCAGCTCTTTACCGGTGCCCGACTCGCCCTGGATCAGAACGTTGGAATCGGTTGGCGCGACTTTGCGGATCTTGCCATACAGGTCCTGCATCGGCGGGCACGAGCCGATAATGCCGATTTCACCGTTGCTGTTGTCGGTACCGGATTTCGCCGCACCGTTGGCGGCTTTGCCGGCAACTGCCTCACCACCGGCTTGTACCGTTTGTCGGTCACGCAGGATTCGTGCGGCGGCTTGCAGCATTTCGTCGTGGTCGAATGGCTTGGCAATGTAATCCACCGCACCCATTTTCATCGAGTCGACCGCCGAGCGCAGGCTGGCATAGCTGGTCATGATCAGCACCGGCGTGCCTTGGGCGAGCTTGATCAGCTCCGTGCCAGGCGCGCCCGGCAGACGCAGGTCACTGATGATCAGATCGAACGAGGGAATGGTGAAGCGTTCTTGTGCTTCCTGCACTGATCCGGCTTCGCTGACCTGGTACTGGTTACGTTCCAGCAGGCGGCGCAAGGCGGAGCGGATAATGGTTTCGTCTTCGACGATCAAAATGTGCGGCATTGATTCGATACTCTCGACGGTCTCAGTTCACAGCGGACGTCGCTTCGACATGACGCGGCAAGGTAACCCTGATTCGGGTGCCGCGTTGGCTTTGAACATCAGCCGGGCTGTCGATGGTGATTTGTCCATAATGCTCTTCAACGATGGAATAGACCAGTGCAAGGCCCAGACCGGTGCCTTCGCCAGGGTCCTTGGTGGTGAAGAAAGGTTCGAACAATCGGTCCATGATGCTCGACGGAATACCACTGCCTTCGTCTTCCACGATCAGATCGACCGTGTGTTCGCCAGCTTCGCTCTTGACCCGTACCGCACTGCCGGGAGGCGAGGCGTCACGGGCGTTTGAAAGCAGGTTGATCAATACCTGGGCCAGCCGTTGCGGGTCGCCTTCGACCCAGTGTTCGGGGTCGCACAGGTTGTAGAACTGCACTTCGAAATTGCGTCGGTTCAGGGCCAGCAGGCCGATGGCATCCTGAGCCACTTCGGCCAGACAGACGGGCTCGTCGCTGTGCTGATGGCTGCCGGCATGGGCAAAGCTCATCAGCGACTGGACGATGCGCGACACGCGTTTGGTCTGCTCGAGGATCTGGCCGCTGATTTCCTTCAGCTCGCCGTCTTCTTCACGTTCTTCGCGCAGGTTCTGCGCCAGGCACGCGATACCGGTGATCGGGTTGCCGATCTCATGGGCCACGCCGGCCGCCAGTCGACCGATGCTGGCCAGACGCTCGGAATGCACCAGTTTGTCCTCGAGCATCTGGGTTTCGGTCAAGTCTTCCACCAGCAACACCAGGCCACTGTTGCCCGGCGCGAGGGGTTCGTCGATCGCCGCTTTGTGCAGGTTCAACCAGCGGGTCTGGCCGTCGAGGGCCAGGTGCTGTTTGTGCAAGTGTTCGTCCGGCAGATTGATGAAGCCTTGCAGCAGTTCTTTCCATGGGTCGGCAATGGTGCTCAGGCGCGAACCGACCACGCGCTGCGCAGCGATGCCGGTGAGTTCCTCCATGGCCTTGTTCCACATGAGAATTTCCTGATCCTTGGCCAGCGAGCAAACGCCCATCGGCAATTCCTGCAAGGTCTGGCGGTGATAGCGGCGCAGGGCATCGAGTTCGGCGGCCAGGCCGGTCAGGCGCGAGTGGTAATCCTCGAGGCGACTTTCGATGAAGTGAATGTCTTCGGTGACGTAGTTTTCGCCGCCGGCCTTGTAGGGCAGGAAGGTTTCGACCATGTCCTGGGCCACACTCGGGCCCATCAGGCCGGAGAGGTTGGCCTCGATGCGGTCACGCAAGCGGCGCAGGGCATAGGGTCGGCGTTCGTCGAAAGGCAGATAGAGGTCGCGCAGTGCCTGTTCCACTTCTTTCTGCGCCGCCTTTGCACCCAGTGGCTTGGCCAGTTGCGTGGCGAACTCCTGAGGCGAGGCGGCGTGCAGTTCCCGACGCTGCGGGCGGCGCACGTTATCCACGGCGCAGGCTTCGGCAGCGCTGGCTTCTTCGGTGCTGGCGTTGGTGAACAACGAGATCAGGGTGAACATCAGCACGTTGGCCGCCAGCGAGGCAATCGCCGCCATGTGCCAGCTGGTGTCGTCCAGCACGTAGATCATGTTCAGCAGCGGAATGTAGAAGCCCTGCAGATTGCCGACCAGTGGCAACAACATGGTCACCAGCCACACAAGGATCCCCGCCAGCAAGCCGGCGATGAAGCCGCGACGGTTGGCGGTCGGCCAATACAGGACCGAGAGCACGCCCGGCAGGAACTGCAACGTGGCGACGAAAGCGACAATGCCGAGGTTGGCCAGGTCCTGCTCGGCACCGAGCATCAGGTAGAAGCCGTAGCCGGCCATGATGATCGCGACGATCAGCGCCCGGCGGGTCCACTTCAGCCAGCGGTAGATGTTGCCTTCGGCCGGTGGTTGATACAGCGGCAGCACCAGGTGGTTCAAGGCCATCCCGGACAGCGCCAGCGTGGTGACGATGATCAGGCCACTGGCGGCGGACAACCCGCCGACATACGCCAGCAACGCCAAAGACTTGCTGTTGGCGGCGATGCCGATGCCCAGGGTGAAGTATTCCGGGTTGGTGGTGGCGCCGAGCTTCAGTCCGGCCCAGAGAATCAGCGGCACCGCCAGGCTCATCAGCAGCAGGAACAGCGGCAGGCCCCAGCTCGCACTGACCAGCGAGCGCGGGTTGAGGTTTTCGGTAAAGGTCATGTGATACATGTGCGGCATCACGATCGCCGAGGCGAAGAACACCAGCAGTAGCGTACGCCACGGGCCTTCCTGCAAAGGCGTGTGCAGGGCAGCGAGCGCGGTCTGGTTTTGCAGCAACCACAACTCAAGCTGTTGCGGGCCGTCGAACACACCGTAAAGCGCATACAGCCCGACACCGCCAAGGGCGATCAGCTTGATCACCGATTCGAAGGCAATCGCGAACACCAGGCCTTCATGTTTTTCGCGGGTGGCGATGTGGCGGGAGCCGAAGAAAATCGTGAACAGCGTAATCAATGCACAGAAGCTCAGGGCCACGCGATGCTGTACCGGCTCGCGGGTGAGGATACCGATGGAGTCGGCGACCGCCTGAATCTGCAAGGCCAGCAGCGGTAATACGCCGACCAGCATGAAAATCGTGGTCAGCGCACCAGCCCAGGTGCTGCGGAAGCGGAAGGCAAACAGGTCCGCCAACGACGAAAGCTGATAAGTACGGGTGATCTTCAGGATCGGGTAGAGCAACACCGGCGCCAGCAGAAATGCTCCGGAAACCCCCAGGTAGCTGGACAAAAAGCCGTAGCCGTACTGATAGGCCAGGCCCACGGTGCCGTAAAACGCCCAGGCACTGGCGTAGACGCCCAGTGACAGGGTGTAGGTCAGCGGGTGGCGAATGATCGCCCGGGGAATCATGCCCCGTTCACTGATCCAGGCCACACCGAACAGCACCGCCAGGTACGCGGCACTGATCAGGATCATCTGGGTCAGGCTAAAGCTCATCGGCATCTTTTTGGCTCTGCAGGATGAAAGTCACGACGATCAGAATCAGCCAGAGCAGATACGGGCGATACCAGGCGCCAGTGGCGTCGATCCACCAATCCATGATGGCTGGGGAAAACAGGTAAATCCCCACTACCAAAAGCAGGACCAAGCGATAGATGTACATCCCGGCCTCTCTTTTTTATGCGCGTGCCCGAAAACGTGCGGCGATGGTAACGGATGGGCGCGCCACTGCAAGTGCGATCACAACAGCTGTGCCTCGGGCAGGCTCAGTGTGCGCGGGATCAACGAGGCATCCCAGTGGGCAATGCCCCAGTTCAGCACTTCCCGCGGCGTGGCATCAGTCAGTTCGGTTCCCGGGTTCTGTCCCAGCGCGCGCAGCGCCCGCAGCAACAGGGGCGTTGCCTGATCCTCGGTCAACGGCGGCGAGCGGTAGGACTTACCAAGTTTATTGCCATCAGGTTGAGTAATCAGCGGGATATGCAGATAACGCGGCTGCGGCAGACCGAGCAACTCTTGCAGGTAGAGCTGACGGGGCGTGGAGTCCAGCAGGTCGGCACCTCGAACGATATCGGTGATGCCCTGCCAGGCATCGTCCAGGACCACGGCCAATTGATAGGCGTAGAGGCCGTCGCGGCGGCGGATCACAAAATCGCCGACTTCCCGGCCCAGATGCTGGCGGTATTCGCCTTGCACCCGGTCGATGAAGTGGTACTCCAGCTCCGGAACACGCAGGCGAATGGCGGCATCGTCGGTGCCATGGCCGGCATTGCGGCACAGCCCCGGATAAATCCCGTGGTACGGCGCCAGCTGTTTGCGCGAGCAGGTGCAGGCGTAGGCCAGGCCGTGATTGAACAGGCGATTGAGCACCTCGGCATAGGCATCGTGCCGCTCGCTTTGGCGAACCAGGTCGCCATCCCACTCGAAGCCATAGCTTTCCAGCGCCTTGAGAATGGCCGCCTGGGCGCCGGGTTCTTCACGGGGCGGATCAAGGTCTTCCATGCGCATCAGCCAGCGTCCGCCCACTGAGCGCGCGTCAAGGTAGGAGGCCAGTGCGGCGACCAGCGAACCGAAGTGCAGATGGCCACTAGGGGTGGGAGCGAAGCGCCCGATGTAGGGGGTGTTGGCGGTCATGGATGCATTTAAAGCCAAAAAAACATCAGAAACAAAAACGGAGCGTTCGCACGCTCCGTTCTTCGTTCAAGTCGCAATTATTTGCCGACTTGCTTTTCCTTGATTTCCGCCAGGGTCTTGCAGTCGATGCACAGGTCGGCGGTAGGACGCGCTTCGAGGCGCTTGACGCCGATCTCGATGCCGCAGGATTCACACCAGCCGTACTCTTCGTCTTCGATCAACTGAAGTGTCTTGTCGATCTTCTTGATCAACTTGCGTTCGCGATCGCGGGCACGCAGTTCGAGGGCGAATTCCTCTTCCTGGCTGGCACGGTCTGCCGGATCAGGAAAGTTGGCCGCTTCGTCCTTCATGTGGTCCACGGTCTTGTCGACACCTTCCATCAGCTCTTTCTTCCACTGATTCAGGACCTTGGTGAAGTGCTTGCGCATGGGCTCGCCCATGTACTCTTCGCCGGCTTTCTGAACATAGGGCTCGAAGCCGCTGATCGCCTGGTTTTGCTGCTTTGCTTGGGTGGACATGAAATAGACCGCCTCTACTCTTGTAATCCATCTGCGCAGGATTGCTCCATCACCGGCACCTGCTCGGCCCTGCGGCTGCAAGCGGGCGAACTTACCAGATCAACTCGGGCCGCGCTACTCCCGGATGTCGAGCTCGCGGCACAGGGTGCTTGCAAATGATGACAAACCGTTGTCTGGTGGCTCTGGAACCCTGCTCAATTATTGATTTTAGTCAATCCTTGCGCGCGCGCTCGAGTCGTTTGTGATCGGGGTTACAAGGCCTCTGACCGCTTTAGGTTCTCGCTCGTTCCTGCGCTTGGGTAGAATCGGTTTTTTCTCCGTTGAAGGAAGGCCAATGGCTCAGCCCTACAGTGCCCGCAGTCGCGCAATCGAACCTTTCCATGTCATGGCGCTGTTGGCGCGGGCCAATGAATTGCAGGCGGCCGGCCACGATGTGATCCACCTGGAAATCGGCGAGCCGGACTTCACCACCGCCGAACCGATCATCCAGGCTGGCCAGGCTGCGCTGACAGCGGGGAAAACCCGTTACACCGCCGCGCGCGGCATTCCGGAGCTGCGTGAGGCCATTTCGGGCTTTTATCAGCAGCGTTATGGTTTGAACATCGACCCGCGGCGCATCCTCATCACGCCTGGCGGGTCCGGCGCGTTGCTGCTGGCCAGCGCTTTGCTGGTCGACCCCGGTAAACACTGGCTGCTGGCGGACCCGGGCTACCCGTGTAACCGGCATTTCCTGCGGCTGGTCGAAGGCGCGGCACAACTGGTACCGGTCGGTCCGGATGTGCGTTATCAATTGACGCCTGGCCTGATCGAGCGTCATTGGGACCACGACAGCGTCGGCGCATTGGTGGCATCGCCAGCCAATCCGACCGGCACGATCCTGACCCGCGACGAGCTGGCGAAGTTGTCTGTTGCGATCAAGGAGCGCCACGGTCATCTGGTGGTCGACGAGATTTATCACGGCCTGACCTACGGCACCGATGCGGCCAGCGTGCTGGAAGTCGACGACAGTGCATTCGTTCTGAACAGTTTTTCGAAGTATTTCGGGATGACCGGTTGGCGGCTCGGATGGCTGGTGGCCCCCGACGCGGCCGTCGGTGAGCTGGAAAAGCTCGCCCAGAATCTCTACATCAGTGCACCCAGCATGGCGCAGTACGCTGCACTGGCCTGTTTCGAACCGGCAACCATCAGCATTCTCGAAGAGCGTCGCGCCGAATTTGGCCGGCGTCGGGATTACCTGCTGCCGGCCTTGCGTGAATTGGGCTTCGGCATTGCGGTGGAGCCGGAAGGGGCTTTCTACTTGTACGCCGATATCAGCAAGTTCGGCGGCGATGCCTTCGCGTTCTGTAAACATTTTCTCGAAACCGAGCATGTGGCATTCACCCCGGGGCTGGATTTCGGGCGTTATCAGGCCGGGCATCATGTGCGGTTCGCCTATACGCAAAACATCGAGCGTTTGCAGGAGGCGGTCGAGCGCATTGCCCGTGGGTTGCGGAGCTGGCAAGGCTGATGCGATTTCATCCTCCCCTCGAAGAAGGCCGCCTGATTCGTCGTTACAAGCGTTTTCTCGCCGATATCGAAACCGTTGATGGCGAATTGCTGACCATTCACTGCCCGAACACTGGCTCGATGCTCAATTGTCAGGTCGAAGGCGGGCAGGTCTGGTTCAGTCGCTCAAACGACCCGAAACGCAAGTTGCCCGGCACCTGGGAGGTCGGTGAAACCCCGCAAGGGCGGCTGTTTTGCGTGAACACCGCCCGGGCCAATGGTTTGATCGAAGAGGCGCTGCGAGCGGGCGTCATCACCGAACTGAACGGTTTTACCGGGCTCAAGCGCGAAGTGGCCTATGGTCAGGAAAACAGTCGTATCGATTTCCGCCTCGATTACCCAGAAGGGTCTGCCTACGTCGAAGTCAAAAGCGTGACCCTGGGCTTCGACGGTACGGCGGTGGCAGCGTTTCCCGATGCGGTCACCCAGCGTGGCGCCAAGCATCTGCGGGAGCTGGCGCATTTGGCCAGGGACGGTATTCGCGCGGTGCAGTTGTACTGTGTTTGCCTGACCGACATCGAGGCCGTGCGCCCGGCGCAGGAAATCGATGCGGCTTATGCTCAGGCCTTGCGTGAGGCTATCGCCTGCGGGGTCGAGGTATTGGCTTACGGTGTGCGGTTGAGCCACGAAGAAATGTTGGTCGACCGGCGTCTGGACGTGTTACCGGGTGGTTAAAGGCTGATCCAGATCCCCTGTTCATCCTCGCGGCAGGCCACGCTGGTCAAGGTTTGCCCCGCGCAAGGGCCGGCGACGCATTCGCCGTCTTCGATCAGGAACAGTGCGCCATGGGTGGCGCACTGGATCAGGCTGTTGCTGGGGTCGAGAAACTGGTCGGGATGCCACTCAAGGGCAACGCCCCGGTGCGGGCAGCGATTGATGTAGACATAAACCTGCCCGCTACGGCGCACCGCAAAAAACTTTTGGCCATTGATGTCGAACCCGCGGCTGCTGTCATTGACCAGCTCGGCACCTGCGCAAAGCAACTTCATGTCTATCCTCGGTCCCGCGGCTCGTGACCGGATATGTCCGAGCTTGAGGGGTGAATGCTATCAAATGGCTGCCTCGCCCGTGGAATCCTTTGAAGGAAGCTGCGCCAGACCCTGTCAGTACTTTTCCACAGGCAAAAAAAGACCCGGCAAGAGCCGGGTCAAATAACCGTGATTAGCCTGATGAGGAGATAATCCGAGAGTCCGAACCAAGGGCTTTTCAGAATATCGACCAGTCTCGCGACTAGTTGTGATAATCATATCGATTCTCATTACCAAGTCAACCGCTGTTTTTTGATTTCTTTGCGATTTTCCGGATTTGCGTTTGCAGGCCCCGTAATCATTGGGTTTCAGGTTGCAAAGCTTCAGAAGTATTTGTCGGATCAAATCTTGTGGCGTGTAGAGATGGCTTCCAGTTGTTTGTTCAGCGCTTCCTTGCGCTCGGCAGGAATGTCGTTCCAGTGAACGTCCATCAGGGCGCCTTCAATTGCGTACAACAACACCTTGGACGCCCGAAAACCGCGCGTGCGCACGGCCCGATAAGCATCCACCGCCCCGAGGCGACGCAAGTCCGACGCGCTATGGATGCCCACGGCATGCAGCCATTGCGCTGACGTCTTGCCAAGATTCTTCAGGTGTTGCAGTTCATCATTCATCAAGCCTCCTTGCGATGGCCGAATGGAGAGCGTGGGCAATCTTCTGAGGAGTGTAGCCATCAGTAGGAAACGCGTGATTGTTTGCTCGTTTTCGACGCAAATGCTTCTAAGAAACGAGTATTGGCAGAGCGTGAAAAATCCGCGAACGCAGTAGGAAGAGGTGGGGAAGAATCAGGAATTACGGGCGAGTATCCCTCCACAGTCCAGCGCAATCAGGGGCGCTGGACGTGTCAGTCAGCGACGTTGGTCAGCGGGTGCGATAACGCAATCGCGTGCCGAAGTTCATCGACATCAGGATTTCGTCGGCGCTGAGTTCCACCGGAAAGTAGGCGCCGGAGATTTGCGCGTGGGCCAGGCTCGCGCCTTCCAGGTTCGCTTTACTGAAATCAATGCCGCGCAAGTCGGCGGAACGGAAGTAGGCGTTGCTGAAATCCACACCGTCGGCATTCAGCTCGCGCAGGTCCAGCCCCCGGAAGTCTCCACCCGCCATGTCGATGGGGCCATCCTTGGGGCGTTCACTGTTGAAGCCTCTGATGTCGTCTTTGTGCAGAAGGGCGTAAAGCGGTGTGTCGAGAAATTTCGGCTGGCTCATGTCGCATCACCTGTTGGTTTTATGACGCCAGTATAGTGCCACTATTTGGCGGCCGTGAAGCCAGCGGAGACTTCACGGCTGAAAAACTTCCTTACAGGCCCGGTAGGCGCTGACGAATTTGCGCGACAACGGTATCGAGCGTCCCGCTTTCATTAGTCTGGACGCGCTTGCTGCAGAGGATTTCTGCGGGTGTCAGCGCTTCACGGCTGGCTTGCTGGGCTGCGATAACAGCCAGGGTGGCGTCGGACGGGTCTTTCTTGTCTGCCTGGCGCACGGCCAGCCAGCTTTCGATCACGGCCTGTGGCGCATTGCAGTCGAGGATCAGGAAGGGTGTGCCCGTGGCCTCGGCCACCATTGCGGCACTGTCACGCTGATCACGCTTGAGGTAAGTGGCATCGACCACCACCGGGAAGCCCGCACGCAGGATGACGTCGGCGATTTCGTGCAGGCGGGTATAGGTCGCCGCGCTGGCGTCGGCGCTATAGATGCCGGCCTGTACATCATTCTCGACGGTTTGCTCGCCGAACAGACGCTTGCGCTCGACATCGGAGCGCAGGCGAATCGCGCCCAGGGCTTCGACCAGGCGCATGGCGACATGGCTCTTGCCGACGGCGGAAACGCCGCTGGTAATGGCCATGAAACGCGAAGGAATGGTGCTGTAGCTTTCCGCCAGGTTGGCGTAGTTGCGGTACTGGCGCAGGGTCGTGGCGCGCTGCACCGCAGTGGCTTCGGCCGGCATGCTGAACAGGGCAACCTTGGCGCGAACCAGTGCGCGGTAGGCTTTGTAGAAGTTCAGCAGTTCGAGGCCGCGATAGTCACCGGTCAGCTCCAGGTACTGGCTGATGAAGCGACGCGCCAGGCACTTCAGGCCACGATCTTCCAGGTCCATCGCCAGGAAGCCGGTGTCGGCATAAACGTCGGTAAAGCGAAACGGTTCGTTGAATTCGATGCAGTCGAAGATCACGACCTTGCCGTCGATCACGGTTGCGTTACCCAAGTGGATATCACCGTGGCATTCACGAATGAAGCCTTCGGCCTTGCGCTGGGCGAATAGCGGTTTGAGGCGTTCGAAGCTGCTTTCGGCCCAGGCTTGCAGGGCGTCGAGTTGCAGCAGGTCGGCTTTGTCGCTGAGGAACGGACGGATCTGTTCGAAGTTCTGTTGCACCGGCGCCATGACGCTGTCCGGGGTGCCGGCTTCGTGCCCGGCTGGCACTTTCGGTGCGCTGAGGTGGAAGCGGGCGATTTGCCCGGCCATCTCGTCGATGTGCGCGGTGGTCAGTTCGCCATTGGCTTGAAGGGTGCTGAGCAAGCCGGTTTGCGGGAACTGGCGCATCTTCAGTACATATTCGATGGCCGGGCCTTCACCACCCAGTTGCGGAGCCTCGGCACTGCCGGTGACGGGCAGCACTTCGAGGTACAAATCGTCGGTGAGGCGCTGGTTCAGACGCAGTTCTTCAGTGCAAAAGTGTTCGCGAGCCTCAAGGCTGGTGAAGTCGAGAAAGCCGAAATTGACCGGCTTCTTCACTTTATAGGCATAGGGGCCGGTGAGCAGTACCCAGGAAATATGGGTCTCGATGACCTGGAATCCCTCTACAGGATGCGGGTAGAGGGCAGGGTTTTGCAGGGCAGCGATCAGGGACTGGCTCACAGGCGATCCTTCAGAGACTGGGAAATTCAAGGCCGTCATTATGGCCGCAAGTCCGCTCGACGCAAACCTCGGAGCGCTCCTGTTGAGGATGAATAAAGTGCGTATAATCCGCCGCCATGACTCGTACTCGAACTCCCCGAACCCCAAAAAAACCACCCTCCAGAGGCCTGCGCCCGTGGCTGGGCTGGGCCATTAAACTCAGTCTGGTCGCCCTGGTAGTGCTGGCCGGATTCGCCGTTTACCTTGATGCAATCGTCCAGGAGAAGTTCTCCGGCAAGCGCTGGACCATCCCGGCCAAGGTTTACGCGCGCCCGCTCGAGCTGTTCGTCGGACAAAAGCTGAGCAGGGATGATTTTCTGACTGAACTCGATGCCCTGGGCTATCGCCGTGAAAGCGTGGCCAATGGTCCGGGGGCGGCGTCGGTCAACGGCAATACCGTCGATCTGAATACCCGTGGCTTCCAGTTCTATGAAGGCATGGAACAAGCGCAACCGGTGCGGGTGCGTTTCTCCGGCGATTACGTGGCCGAGTTGGCGGGGGCAAAAGGCTCGAAACTGTCGGTGGTGCGCCTGGAGCCGCTGCTGATCGGCGGCCTGTACCCGAAAAACCTCGAAGACCGGATTCTGATCAAGATCGATCAGGTGCCGCCGTATTTGCTTGAAACGCTGGTGGCGGTCGAGGACCGCGATTTTTATCATCACTTTGGTGTTTCGCCGAAGTCGATCGCCCGTGCAGTCTGGGTCAACGGTTCGTCCGGCCGCATGCGTCAGGGCGGCAGTACCCTGACTCAGCAGTTGGTCAAAAACTTCTACCTGACCAACGAGCGCAGCCTGAACCGCAAACTCACCGAAGCGATGATGGCGCTGCTGCTTGAACTGCATTACGACAAGCGCGAAATCCTTGAGGCTTACCTCAACGAAGTGTTTATCGGGCAGGACGGTCAGCGCGCGGTGCATGGTTTCGGTCTCGCCAGCCAGTTCTTCTTCAGTCAGCCGCTGGCTGAGCTCAAGTTGCATCAGGTCGCACTGCTGGTGGGCATGGTCAAGGGACCTTCTGCCTATAACCCCCGTCGTTATCCGGAGCGTGCCCTTGAGCGGCGCAACCTGGTACTCGATGTGCTGCAGGAGCAGGGCGTTGCGACTGCCGAGCAGGTTGAGGCGGCGAAGAAAATGCCGCTGGGCGTGACTAAGCGCGGCAGTCTGGCGGACAGCTCGTTCCCCGGCTTCCTCGATCTGGTCAAGCGTCAGTTGCGCGAAGACTATCGCGACGAAGACTTGACCGAAGAAGGTCTGCGGATCTTCACCAGTTTCGACCCGATCCTGCAGATGAAGGCTGAAGCCTCGGTCAACGACACCTTCAAGCGTCTGGCGGGGCGCAAGGGTTCCGATGACGTCGAAGCGGCAATGGTCGTGACCAACCCGGAGACGGGTGAAGTGCAGGCCATGATCGGCAGTCGCCAGGCCAGTTTTGCCGGGTTCAACCGGGCGCTGGATGCGGTACGGCCGATCGGCTCGCTGATCAAGCCGGCGGTTTATCTGACTGCACTGGAGAAACCAAGCCAGTACACATTGACCAGTTGGCTGTCGGACGAATCCTTCTCGGTCAAAGGCGCGGATGGTCAGGTCTGGAAACCGCAGAACTATGATCGTCGTTCTCACGGTACGGTCTTCCTCTATCAAGGCCTGGCGCACTCCTACAACCTGTCGACCGCGCGTCTTGGTTTGGCGGTCGGTGTGCCGAACGTATTGAAGACGGTGGAGCGCCTGGGGGTGTCTCGTGAGTTCCCGGCCTTCCCGTCGATGTTGCTCGGCGCTGGCGGCATGACGCCGATCGAAGTGGCGACCATGTACCAGACCCTCGCCAACGGCGGCTTCAATACGCCGATGCGCGGGATCCGAAGCGTGCTGACTGCCGAGGGCGAGCCGCTCAAGCGTTATCCGTTCCAGATTCAGCAGCGTTTCGATCCTGCCTCCATTTACCTGATCCAGAGCGCCATGCAGCGGGTGATGCGTGAAGGTACCGGCAGTTCGGTCTATAACGTGCTGCCAAGGACCCTGACCCTGGCGGGTAAGACCGGTACCAGTAACGACTCGCGGGACAGTTGGTTTGCCGGTTTCAGCCAGGACTTGCTGGCGGTGGTCTGGCTGGGTCGCGACGACAACGGCAAGACGCCATTCACCGGCGCCACCGGGGCTCTGCAGGTCTGGACCAGCTTCATGCGCAAGGCCGACCCGTTGCCGCTGGATATGCCGCAGCCGGACAATATTGTTCAGGCCTGGGTTGATTCGCGAACCGGGCAAGGTTCTGACGCCGGTTGCCCAGGTGCCGTACAGATGCCGTATATTCGCGGCAGCGAACCGCCTCCCGGCGCCGCTTGCGGTGGTGAAAACCCTGCCGAGTCGGTAATGGATTGGGTCAAGGGCTGGATGAATTAAGCAAAGAGGGTTTCAAGTGAACAAGTGGTTGATTCCAGCGGTTGCCGCCGTAGCTTTGCTCAGCGGTTGTTCTAGCGTACAACGTGGCTCGATTCCGGTTGTGGATTCCGGCACCGTCGTGTCCAACAGTGAGCGGATCTCGGCCAATGGCGGCTTCCGCCAGACGACCGTCAAGCGCCCTGTACAAGGCCAGTCGCAGACCCAGGCGATTGCGCAAGGCGACAGCGGTGTAGTGGTGATGGTGCCAGGCGCGGCAACGACTTCGACGCCGATCAGCACCACACCGATTACCCCGGGTCCGATCACGCCGGGGCCAATTGACACGTCGCCGGTCCAGTCGGCGCCGATCAATCAGGGCAGCTACAGCATGCCGTCGTCGCCAAGCGGGATTCCGTCGGCCAGTTCGGGCGGGCTTTCTGCAGACGAGCAACTGGACGGCCCGGTATTGGCTTTGCTGACCACTGCTCAACAGCAGCAGGCGAGCGGTGATCTCAACGGTGCTTCCTCCAGCCTCGAACGCGCCCAACGCGTTGCACCGCGAGAGCCGCAGGTGCTTTACCGTCTGGCGCAGGTGCGCATGGCTCAGGGCGATGCGGCCCAGGCCGAGCAGTTCGCTCGCCGTGGGCTGACCTTTGCCAATGGTCGTCCAGCCCTTCAGGCCAACTTGTGGGAGCTGATTGCCCAGGCGCGTGAAAAGCAGAGTGATTCCCAGGGCGCGGCACTGGCTCGTCAAAAGGCCAAGGTAACGCTGTGATGGACGCGCGCTTTCTGAAAATCGCCGATCAACTGTTGTTGATCGAGCGCGAGTTGCGGGTGCAAGGGTGGTGGGATGAAGTCTCGCCCTCTGCTGAAGCGCTTGCCAGTGTCGAGCCGTTTTCGGTCGATACACTGGATTTCGAGCAATGGCTGCAGTGGATCTTCCTGCCGCGCATGAAGATGATCCTTGAGCAGGATTTGCCGCTACCCAATGCTTCGGGCATTCAGGAAATGGCTGAAATGGTCTTTGCCGGACGCAATGTCCAGGGCAAGGATCGGCAGTTGCAGGTATTGCTCAAACAGTTTGATCAGTTGATCACAGCGTCTCGCTGAGCCAGAAGCTGCCAGCGTCCGCTGGCAGTTGTTCACAATCTCTCTCTGTTTTGTCGCCTGCTGCTAGTTAAGTGCATTCGCCTGCCAATTTTTTGCCAAAAGTTGCGCAATCGAAGCTAACACACGGCTGATTTACGGGTTTTTTCTTGCGTTCTCATGTGCTTAGTAGAATAAAGCACGTAGACGACTTGACTTGCGAAGGACGAAACAGAAGAATCCAAAGTCCGCTGTACAGGGACTGCCAGAAGCAGACCCTCTCAGCAGATCATGAGGCGCATATCCGCGTCGACCTGTTACACCCGCAACGCGTTACCTCGCGCTGGGTGGGAAAGGCCCGCAACACTTGGGACGATCCCAATACTTGCTCAGTCAGTGCTGACGTAGTCGGCGACCACCGTCGCTCATGCTCTGCCGAGAAGTAAACCTATTAAGACCCGTCCCATTTTTCGTGGGCGGTATTCTGGCGTTTTAGAGGTGAGCAACGTGGAGCTTTTATCTGGCGGTGAGATGCTCGTCCGCTTTTTGCGCGACGAAGGCGTCAAATATATCTACGGGTACCCGGGTGGTGCTCTTCTTCATGTTTACGATGCCCTGTTCAAAGAACCGGAAGTGACCCACATCCTGGTTCGTCACGAGCAAGCGGCTACCCATATGGCTGACGGCTACGCCCGTGCCACCGGTAAAGCCGGTGTGGTACTGGTGACTTCCGGTCCTGGCGCAACAAACGCCATCACCGGTATCGCCACCGCCTACATGGACTCCATTCCGATGGTGATCATTTCCGGCCAGGTGCCTAGCACCATGGTCGGCACCGATGCGTTCCAGGAAACCGACATGATCGGTATCTCCCGGCCGATCGTGAAGCACAGCTTCATGATCAAGCACGCGTCGGAAATCCCGGAAGTCATGAAGAAGGCGTTCTACCTGGCGCAATCCGGTCGTCCTGGCCCGGTCGTTGTCGATATCCCGAAAGACATGACCAACCCGGCCGAGAAGTTCGAATACGTCTTCCCGAAAAAAGCCAAGCTGCGTTCCTACAGCCCGGCTGTTCGCGGTCACTCCGGTCAAATCCGCAAGGCGGCAGAAATGCTCCTGGCGGCCAAGCGCCCTGTGTTGTACTCGGGCGGCGGCGTGATCCTCGGCGGTGGTTCCGCACCACTGACCGAACTGGCGAAGATGCTCAACCTGCCAGTGACCAATACCCTGATGGGCCTTGGTGGCTTCCCTGGCACCGACCGTCAGTTCATCGGCATGCTCGGCATGCACGGCAGCTACACCGCCAACCTGGCGATGCACCATGCTGACGTGATCCTCGCTGTCGGCGCGCGTTTCGACGACCGTGTCATCAACGGTGCCTCGAAGTTCTGCCCGAATGCCAAGATCATTCACATCGACATCGACCCGGCTTCGATCTCCAAGACTATCAAGGCCGATGTGCCTATCGTGGGTCCGGTCGAGAGTGTCCTGACCGAAATGGTCGCGATCCTCAAGGAAATCGGCGAGACCCCGAACAAGGAGTCCGTTGCCAGCTGGTGGAAGCAGGTTGACGAGTGGCGTGGTGATCGCGGCCTGTTCCCTTATGACAAGGGCGACGGCAGCGTCATCAAGCCGCAAACCGTGATCGAAACCCTGTGCGAAGTGACCAAGGGCGACGCCTTTGTGACCTCCGACGTGGGCCAGCACCAGATGTTTGCTGCGCAGTACTACAAGTTCAACAAACCGAACCGCTGGATCAACTCCGGTGGCCTGGGCACCATGGGCTTCGGTTTTCCGGCGGCCATGGGCATTCAGTTGAGCTACCCGGATGCCGACGTTGCCTGTGTAACGGGCGAAGGCAGTATCCAGATGAACATCCAGGAACTGTCCACCTGTCTGCAATACGGTTTGCCGGTAAAAATCGTCATTCTGAACAACGGCGTTCTGGGTATGGTTCGTCAGTGGCAGGACATGAGCTATGGCAGCCGTCACTCGCACTCCTACATGGAGTCGTTGCCTGACTTCGTCAAGCTGGCAGAAGCCTATGGTCACGTTGGCGTGCGCATCACTGAATCGAAAGATTTGAAGTCGAAGATGGAAGAAGCGTTCGCCATGAAAGATCGCCTGGTGGTGATCGATATTTCGGTCGATACCAGTGAGCACGTCTACCCGATGCAGATCAAAGACGGCTCCATGCGCGATATGTGGCTGAGCAAGACGGAGCGTACCTAATCATGCGGCACATTATTTCCTTGCTTCTGGAAAACGAACCCGGTGCTCTGTCTCGTGTGGTTGGCCTGTTCTCGCAGCGCAACTACAACATCGAAAGCCTGACCGTGGCCCCGACCGAAGACCCGACCCTGTCGCGTCTGACGCTGACCACGGTTGGTCACGATGAAGTCATCGAGCAGATCACCAAGAACCTGAACAAGCTGATCGAAGTGGTAAAACTGGTCGACCTGTCGGAGAGTGCTCACATCGAGCGCGAACTGATGCTGGTCAAGGTCAAGGCCACCGGCGCCCAGCGTGCCGAGATCAAGCGCACTACCGATATTTACCGTGGGCAGATCGTCGATGTCAGCGCCAGCGTGTATACCGTTCAACTGACCGGTACCAGCGACAAGCTCGACAGCTTCATTCAGTCCATTGGCACCGCCTCGATTCTGGAAACCGTCCGTAGTGGCGTGACCGGCATTGCCCGCGGCGACAAAGTACTCAGCATCTAAACCAAATTAGCGAACGGCCTGAACGGCCTGATATAGGGGAAATTCATGAAAGTTTTCTACGATAAAGACTGCGACCTGTCGATCATCCAGGGCAAGAAAGTTGCCATCATCGGTTACGGTTCCCAGGGCCACGCTCAAGCGTGCAACCTGAAAGACTCCGGCGTTGACGTGACTGTCGGCCTGCGCAAAGGTTCGGCTACCGTTGCCAAGGCTGAAGCCCACGGCCTGAAAGTGACCGACGTTGCTTCTGCCGTTGCAGCTGCCGACCTGGTCATGATCCTGACCCCGGACGAATTCCAGTCCTCCCTGTACAAGAACGAAATCGAGCCGAACATCAAGAAAGGCGCCACCCTGGCCTTCTCCCACGGCTTCGCGATCCACTACAACCAGGTTGTGCCGCGCGCTGACCTCGACGTGATCATGATCGCGCCGAAGGCTCCAGGCCATACCGTACGTTCCGAGTTCGTGAAGGGCGGCGGTATCCCTGACCTGATCGCTATCTACCAGGACGCCTCGGGCAACGCCAAGAACGTCGCTCTGTCCTACGCTGCCGGCGTTGGCGGCGGTCGTACCGGCATCATCGAAACCACCTTCAAGGACGAGACCGAAACCGACCTGTTCGGCGAACAAGCCGTTCTGTGCGGCGGTACCGTTGAGCTGGTCAAGGCCGGTTTCGAAACTCTGGTTGAAGCTGGCTACGCGCCGGAAATGGCCTACTTCGAGTGCCTGCACGAACTGAAGCTGATCGTTGACCTCATGTACGAAGGCGGTATCGCCAACATGAACTACTCGATCTCCAACAACGCCGAATACGGCGAGTACGTGACCGGTCCGGAAGTGATCAACGCCGAATCCCGTCAGGCCATGCGCAACGCCCTGAAACGTATTCAGGACGGCGAATACGCCAAGATGTTCATCAGCGAAGGCGCTACCGGCTATCCTTCGATGACCGCCAAGCGTCGTAACAACGCCGCTCACGGTATCGAAATCATCGGCGAGCAACTGCGCTCCATGATGCCGTGGATCGGTGCCAACAAGATCGTCGACAAAGCTAAAAACTAAGTCACGCCCTTGTACGAAAAACGCGGCTTAGGCCGCGTTTTTTCGTTTGGGGGGCCGGTTCTGGTATAAAGCTGCATCGTTTGCGGCCGAACCGTCGTCCCAGACACCTGTCCAGACTTTCCACCCCGTTGCAAGGTAATGTCCATGAGCGAACGCCCCGAAGAGCCAAACCAGGCTTCTGACGCCGAAAGCCTGCTGCCCATCGATGAACATGTCGAGGAAGGGCATGACGCTGAAGGTCGTAAAGTCCGGCATCGTGGTATCTATCTTCTGCCGAATCTGTTCACCACTGCGAACCTGTTCGCAGGGTTCTATTCCATCATCAACTCGATGAGCGCCCAGGCGGCTTTGAGTGCCGGTGACTCGGCCAATGCGAGCAAGTATTTTGCGTTTGCAGCCATCGCGATCTTCGTTGCCATGGTGCTCGACGGTCTTGATGGTCGCGTGGCCCGCATGACCAATACCCAGAGCGCCTTTGGTGCCGAGTACGACTCGCTGTCGGACATGGTTGCCTTTGGTGTGGCGCCGGCATTGCTGGCCTTCGGTTGGGCCTTGGGTGACATGGGCAAGGTTGGCTGGATGGTCGCCTTCATCTATGTGGCGGGCGCGGCATTGCGTCTCGCGCGTTTCAACACTCAAGTCGGTACGGCGGACAAGCGCTACTTCATCGGCCTGGCCAGCCCTGCTGCGGCGGGTGTGGTTGCAGGCATCGTCTGGGCGTTCAGCGATTACGGTATCCAGGGGTCGAAGATGTCCTTCCTGGTTGCGCTGATGGTTGCTGCGGCCGGCATGCTGATGGTCAGCAACATCAAGTACAACAGCTTCAAGGAACTGGATTTGAAAGGCCGTGTGCCGTTCGTGGCGATCCTCGCGGTAGTGCTGGTGTTCGCGGTTGTTTTCAGTGATCCGCCACGCATCCTGCTGTTGGTGTTTCTCGCCTATGCAGCCTCCGGCCCGGTTCAATACCTGTTACGTCTTCGCCGTAACAAGAGCGCGTAATTTCCCTCATACTCCGCAGTCTATGGGTGCATCTGTCCTCCAAAGCTGCGGAGTAACCATGCTGATCAAAGTCCCCAGAACGTCCGACTGCCATGAGTCGGACGTCACGCCTGAATCCCTCTATCTATCTCGACGCAAAGTGCTCGGCGCCACGGTTGCCGGCTTCGCTCTGGGCGGCCTGCCGCAATGGGCCAGCGCTGGCGATGCTGCGCGTTATCCGGATGTCGAGCCCGGCAAGGCGCCTGCCTGGTTCAGCGAAAAACTTCCGACCACCCGGTGGGGCGCGGTCAGCGTCAAGGATGAGGCGATCACACCGTTCAAGGATGCGACCCACTACAACAACTTCTACGAGCTCGGCACCGACAAAGGTGATCCGGCTGCCAATGCCAGCACGCTGAAGGCGGAGCCGTGGTCGGTGGTGGTGGACGGGGAGGTGGGCAAGCCTGGGCGGTATGCGCTGGAGGACTTCATGAAACCGTATCAGCTGGAGGAGCGAGTCTACCGGCTGCGTTGCGTGGAAGCCTGGTCGATGGTCATTCCCTGGATCGGTTTTCCGCTCTCGGCCTTGCTCAAGGAGGTCGAGCCGACCTCGAAAGCCAGATTCATCCGCTTCGAAACCCTGCAGGATCCCAAAAGCATGCCGGGTCAGCGCTCCGGTTTTGCCTTGATCGACTGGCCCTATATAGAAGGGCTGCGTCTGGATGAGGCGATGAACCCATTGGCGATTCTTGCGGTGGGTATGTATGGGCGTGAGTTGCCGAATCAAAACGGCGCGCCGTTGCGTTTGGTGGTGCCTTGGAAATATGGCTTCAAGAGCATCAAGTCCATCGTGCGCATCAGTCTGGTCAGCGAGCAGCCGAAAACCACCTGGCAGAGCATTGCTGCGAATGAATATGGCTTTTATGCGAACGTGAATCCCACGGTTGATCATCCTCGCTGGACTCAGGCGCGTGAACGCCGCCTGCCCAGTGGTTTGTTCAAGCCCAATGTGCGCGACACACAAATGTTCAACGGCTACTCAGAGGAAGTCGCCTCTCTATATACGGGGCTCGACCTGAGGAAGAACTACTGATGCGCTATCCGTTTTGGCGTGTCGGTGTCTTTGTCGTGGTGCTGGTGTGGCCGCTGCTGTGGTTGTACCAGGCCTGGGAGGATGTCCTCGGGCCGGATCCGGGCAAGGTACTGGTTGATCGACTGGGTTTGGGGGCGCTTGTTCTGCTGCTTGTAACCTTAAGCATGATGCCTTTGCAGAAGCTCACCGGTTGGGCGGGGTGGAATGCCGTGCGGCGACAGTTGGGATTGTGGTGCTTTGCCTATGTGCTGCTCCACCTCAGTAGTTATTGCGCATTCATACTTGGTTTTGACTGGTCGCAGCTGGGTGTCGAGTTGCGCAAGCGGCCTTACATTATTGTCGGTGCGCTGGGCTTTCTTGGTTTGCTGGCATTGGCGGTGACTTCCAATCGATACAGTCAGCGGCGATTGGGTGTTCACTGGAAGAAGTTGCATCGCCTGGCTTATGTAATTCTCGGGCTTGGATTACTGCATATGCTCTGGATTGTGCGTGCCGACCTGAAGGAGTGGGTGATCTATGCATCTATAGGTGCATTGCTGTTAGTGCTGCGGCTACCGCCTTTGGCTCGTCGAATCCCGCGTTTAGTGGCTAAAAAGGGCTCTTCTGCCAAAAAGGCGTAAATAGTGGTTGACGGCAGATTACAGGTGTCTATAATTCGCCCCACTTCCGGCGCAGTCGAAACGGAAAACTCCTTGGTAAACAATGAGTTATGAAGTTTTCGGCAGCAGGTTGCTTCAGGTCATCGAAGCCAAAAGGAAGTTGAAAAAGGGGTGTTGACAGCAGCGTGTAACGCTGTAGAATTCGCCTCCCGCTGACGAGAGATCTGAAGCGCAAGTGGTTGAAGTTGAAAAGGAAACTTGGAAAACTTCTGAAAAATACCACTTGACAGCAAATGAGGCTGCTGTAGAATGCGCGCCTCGGTTGAGACGAAAGATCTTAACCAACCGCTCTTTAACAACTGAATCAAGCAA
>NZ_JBFUHR010000021.1:0-106310 GCF_056402295.1 Pseudomonas sp. P4_B3 | reverse complement strand
GCAGTACCACGATTCACCCTTCAGGTTTTGCGATAGCTGAACAACAGATGACGTGAACGGCCTACCGGCCTGGCGAAGATCCTGGCATAAAAATCGGCTTTAAGAAGCCGATGGGCTTTTTAGGATCGTCAGGCGCGATTCTCATCGTGGCGCTGGGGCATGCCCCAAACAGACGCCGGATAGATTTAAGCAAGCCAACCACACCACCCGTTAATCAGTATTGCAAAAATGGGGGCGACCATAGATTTTCATGGGCGTAAAAAGATCGCAGCCCCTGTAGGAGCTGCCGCAGGCTGCGATCTTTTGCTCTTCTCCTCAATATCCAACCGCAAATCGACCCCGAACCGCCCCGCTACCTCCTTGCGCCCCAACGCCGTCAACGCCAACGCGCGACTGTCCAGATCCTGGGTCACCCACTTGCGCTTGAGCGCCGTTTGCAGCAACGCCGCACCCAGCGATCCGCCCAGATGCGGCCGACGCATGCTCCAGTCCAGGCACGGGCAGGCGAAGCGGCGGCGCAAGGTGCTCAAGTCCTGTACCTCGATCCCAAGCCCCTGAAACATTGCCGAACCACTGTCACTCAAGCGATAGGCCTGTTCGTCGGTTTCCTCGAGCCAGCCCGCCTCGAGCATCCGGTCATGCATCAGCACGGCCAGGGTGCCCGCCATGTGGTCGTAGCAGGTGCGGGCAAACTGCAGGCGATCCGGGGTCCGCGAGTTGAAGCCCGGCGCAGTGTTCTGGCCGATCACCATCAGCGCCTCCAAGGCCTGGGCCACGCGTTTGTCCGCCAGGCTGTAATAGCGGTGACGTCCCTGAACGTGCAGCCGCACCAGCGCCAGCTCCTTGAGTTTGGCCAGGTGGGCACTGGCGGTCGACGCGCTGACTTCGGCCACCGTCGCCAGTTCGGTGCTGGTGCGGGCGTGGCCGTCCATCAGCGAACAGAGGATTTTCGTCCGTGCAGGCTCGGCGATGGCTGCCGCTACCTGCGAGACACCGATGTCGTGTTGTTCTGCGCTCATATTTCGCTCCCGGACGAATCAACGCCCTTTCGGACTGGAGATAGTAGCAACACTTTCCAACAACAAAAGGCTGCGCCCCATGGACCCGATCATTGCTGCGACCCATGCCGATCCTTATCCCTACTACGCACGACTGCGTGCCGAAGGTGGGCTGGCTTTTCATCCAGAACTGAACCTGTGGGTGGCCAGCAGCGCCCGGGCGGTGGCCGCCGTGCTGGCGCATCCCGATTGCCACGTTCGACCGGCGCAGGAGCCAGTCCCCAAGGCGATTGCCGACGGCATGGCCGGCCAGGTGTTCGGCCAATTGATGCGCATGAATGAGGGTGAACGCCAGCGTTGCCCACGGTCGGCGATTGAGCCGGGGCTGGAGTTGATCGATGCGCGGGAAGTCGAGGCCCTGGTCAGCGCCCGATTGATGACCGCGGATGCCGCAGGCCTGTACAACGCCATGTTTCGCGGACCGGTGTGCGTGGTGGCGGCGTTGTTGGGATTCACCCCGGCTCAGGGCCGCGCCATCAGCGAGTTGACGGCGGATTTCGTCGCCTGCCTGTCGCCCTTGAGTGACGCGGCGCAATTGACCGCCGCCCACGCTGCCGCCGAACAAATGAGCAGTTACTGTGTCGAGCTTCTGGCCGACCCGGACAACCACAGCCTTCTGCTTGCAGGCATCCGCCAGCGCTTCGCGTCCGGCGCACCGCAAACGCTGATCGCCAACCTGATCGGCCTGTTCTCCCAGACCTTCGACGCCACTGCCGGACTGATCGGCAACGCCGTGCTGGCATTGATTCAACATCCGTCGTTGCGCAGCGAATCAACCCCTGTCGAAGACCTGCTGGCCGAAGTGCAGCGTTTCGACCCGCCGGTACAGAACACCCGCCGCTTCGTCGCCGCCCCCTGCGAGATTGACGGGGTGCAGCTGAAAGCCGCAGACGTGATCCTGGTGCTGCTGGCCTCGGCCAATCGCGACCCGCAGCTCAACGACAACCCCGACGCGTTCCTGCTCGACCGCCCGAACCGGCGCAGCTTCACCTTTGGTGCGGGGCGCCATCAATGTCCGGGGCAACGACTGGCGTTATGCATTGCGGGCGCTACCGTCCAGCAAATTCTGGCGATGAAGACGGCACTGGATCGCCTGACCTGGCATTACCGCCCTTCCTTGAATGGGCGGATTGCGCTGTTCAGTGACCGACCGAAAACCGCTCAAGCAGTGCGGTATTCGACGGTCAGGTGAGACAACTCATGGGCCGGCGCCAGACGTTCGCATTGGCTAGCCAGCTTCAAGTCAATCATCCCGCGTCAGCACTTCCAGCAATTCAATTTCGAAGATCAGGTTCGAATTCGGCGTGATCTTGCCCATGGTGCGTTCGCCATAGGCCAGATGCGCCGGCACCAGCAACTTGCGCTTACCGCCGACCTGCATGCCCATGATGCCCAAATCCCAGCCCTTGATGACCCGCCCGGTGCCTATCACGCACTGGAAGGGTTTGCCACGGCTGTAGGAAGAGTCGAATTCGGTGCCGTCCTCCAGCCAGCCACGGTACTGGGTGGTGATCAGTGCGCCTTTGATGGCGGTTTTTCCGTCACCCACCTGAAGATCGATTACCTGAAGCTCGTCATTCATTGAATTCACTCGTATGCTCTCTCGCCCTCAAGGGCCTGACGGGCGCCGTTTTCCCAGATTTGCTCTCGATTGGCAACCATTGCCGTCTCCGCGCGCGGCGTTTAAAGCTGTTTACTGAACTAAAATAATCAACAATTACCCGTACGGTTCACCGCCCTGAAGGCCTCCCCCGAATGATCCTGCTCTGGACCAGCGTCATCCTTGGTTCAATGACGCTTACCCTGATCGTCGCGCTGGTCTGGCGCGAACGCTCGCTGCACAAGCAGCTGGCGGAGTATCGCGCGATCATCAACAGCCTGTCCGAAGGCCGGAGCATCCACCAGGATGACGACGCCGAGCGCTTCAAACGCAGCCAGTATTTCGCTCGTATCGGCACCTGGGATTGGGATGTCGACACCGACCGGTTGTACTGGTCAGATGCAATTTTCGGCATGTTCGGCTTCAAGATCGGCGAAGTGATGCCCTCTTACGCCCTGTTCTGCTCCTGCGTGCATCCGGACGACCGGCACAGGGTTCGGGCCGGCGAACTGCGTTGCCTGGAAACCGGCGAAAACCATGACGAGGAGTACCGCGTGGTCTGGCTCGACGGAACGATCCGCTGGCTGCGGGAAACCGGCAACGTGGTCAAGAATGACCACAACGAAACGATCAAGATGATGGGCGTGGTACGCGACATCACCGAAGAAAAGGCCTCGGCCAACTACCTCAAGCACCTGGCCCATTACGACCGGCTGACCGGCCTGCCCAATCGCCTGGTGCTCGAAGAGCGCCTGTCCGAAGCGCTGGAACAGGCACGCGCCGGTGCCACGCGGGTGGCGCTGGTGTTTGTCGACCTCAATGGTTTCAAGGCCATCAACGACCGCTATGGTCATGCGGCGGGCGACCGGGTGCTGGTCACGACCGCCACACGGCTCAAGCGCATTCTGCGTGGCACCGACACCGTCGCCCGGATCGGCGGCGACGAATTCGTGGTCATCCTCCAGGACCTGCCCCAAGGTAAAAGCCTGCAAGACGAAGCGCGCACCATCTGCCAGAAAATCTTCGTCGAACTCTCCCCGCCCGTCACCATCGGCAACGACCAGCGCCACATCGGCACCAGTCTCGGCGTCGCCGTGTTCCCCGATCATGCGCCGAGCATCGACCGCTTGCTGCACATTGCCGACCTGGCGATGTATGAGGCCAAGCGCAGCGGGAACAATCAGTATCGGCTGGGCACCGAGAGCGTAGTGCGGGCACATAGCGAATAGCGTTTCGTCGACGGGTGCCTGTACCGGTAACTGCACGAGCACGTCCACGAATGCATTGATCCACTTCACACATCAATGCATGCCAACTATGCAATTAACATATCGATCCCCCTGCTCCACTATCCGCCCCAATAAGAACCGTGCGCCGCGTCCAGGCAGCGCACGTCATAAAAGCGGTGGAGTATTTATCGATGACAGCCTCAATCCCGCGCGGACGCTCTCGCGCCAGTGCCATTTTCCGGGTCACCTCGGGCAACTTCCTCGAACAGTTCGACTTCTTCCTTTTTGGTTTCTATGCCACGCAAATCGCTGCCGTATTCTTTCCGGCCAGCAGCGAATTCGCCTCGCTGATGATGACCTTCGCAGTGTTCGGCGCAGGCTTTCTGATGCGTCCGTTGGGCGCGGTGGTGCTGGGTGCCTATATCGATGATGTGGGCCGACGCAAAGGGTTGATCGTGACTCTGTCGATCATGGCCAGCGGCACCATCCTGATTGTGCTGGTGCCCGGCTACGAAACCATCGGCTTGTTCGCCCCGGCCCTGGTGCTGATCGGGCGGCTGCTGCAGGGCTTTTCCGCCGGTGCGGAATTGGGCGGCGTGTCGGTGTATCTCGCCGAGATCGCCACACCCGGCCACAAGGGCTTTTTCACCAGTTGGCAGTCGGGCAGCCAGCAAGTGGCGATCATCGTCGCCGCCGCGCTGGGTTACGCCTTGAACCAGTGGATGGCGCCGAACGTGATTGCCGATTGGGGCTGGCGGATTCCGTTCTTCGTCGGCTGCATGATCGTGCCGTTCATCTTCCTGCTGCGCCGCAACCTGGAAGAAACCGAAGAGTTCGCCACCCGTAAACACCGCCCGAGCATGGGTGAAGTGTTCCGCACCCTGGGGCAAAACTGGCTGACCGTGTTCGCTGGCATGATGATGGTCGCCCTGACCACCACCGCGTTCTACCTGATCACGGTGTACGCGCCGACCTTCGGTAAAACCGTGCTGCACCTGAGCACGTCCGATGCGCTGCTGGTGACATTGCTGGTCGGCGTCTCGAACTTCATCTGGCTGCCGATTGGCGGAGCCCTGTCCGACCGAATCGGTCGCCGCCCGGTGTTGATTGTCATGGCTGTGCTGGCCATCGCCACCACCTATCCGATGCTGACCTTTCTGGTCAACGCGCCCAGCTTCATCCACATGCTGCTGGTGTTGCTGTGGCTGTCGTTCATCTACGGCCTGTACAACGGCGCAATGATCCCGGCGCTGACGGAGATCATGCCAGTGGAAGTCCGGGTGGCCGGTTTCTCCCTCGCCTATAGCCTGGCTACGGCCGTGTTCGGCGGGTTCACCCCGGCGATGTCGACCTTGCTGATCCAGTACACCGGCGACAAGGCGGCGCCGGGTTACTGGATGAGCTTTGCAGCCCTGTGCGCGCTGTGCGCGACGCTCATGCTCTATCGACGCGCCTCGAACCATCTGCAACCGGTGGCCTCGTGAACCGGCCCTTTATCGAGAACTTGACCATGAAAAAAACCTTCAGTTTTGCCGCCCTTGCGTTGGTGGCCAGTCTGGGCTTGAGCGGCATTGCCCAGGCTGAAGAGATCCGTGTGATGACCTCCGGCGGCTTCACGGCGGCCTACAAGATCCTCGGCCCGAAGTTCGCCGCCTCCACTGGCAACACCCTCGACACCGCACTCGGCCCCTCCATGGGCAAGGCCCCGGAAGCGATCCCCAATCGCCTGGCCCGGGGTGAGCAAGCCGACGTGGTGATCATGGTCGGCTACGCGCTGGACGATCTGATCAAACAAGGCAAAGTCGATCCCGCTTCAAGAGTCGAACTGGCGGATTCACGCATTGGCCTGGTGGTGCGCGAAGGTGCGCCGAAACCGGATATCAGCAACGTCGAGGGCCTGAAAAAGACGCTGCTCGACGCCAAATCAGTGGCCTACTCAGACAGCGCCAGCGGCGTGTACATCGAGCAGCAGCTGTTCAAGCGCCTGGGGATCGAGGACCAGCTCAAGCCAAAGTCGACCATGGTGCCGAAAATCCCCGTGGGCTCGGTGGTTGCCACCGGTGACTATCAACTGGGTTTCCAGCAGGTCAGCGAACTGTTGCCGGTTCCGGGGGTCAGTTTCGTGGCGAAGATTCCGGAGTCGGTGCAGTCGGTCACCCGGTTTGCCGCCGGTATCCCGGTAGGTGCCCGACACCCGGCCGAAGCCAAGGCCTTGCTGGAATACATGGCCTCGGCCCAGGCTCAACCGGACGTGAAAGCGACCGGACTGGACTCGGTCAGTCGCTGACCGACGGCTGCAGGACTTTCATCTCCACCACCAGCCGCTCCAGCTCCAATGCCGCCGGGGTCAGGGTTCGACCCCGGCGCTTGATCAGACCGACGCTGCGCATCACTTGCGGTTCGGTCAATGGCACCCGCGTCAGGATCGGATGATCCGCCGCCGGCATCGCCATCAACGGCACCGCCGCCACGCCCAACCCGGCCTCCACCAGACCGATCATGGTGGTCACGTGCCGGGTTTCGCAGATGCTCGGCCGCTGCGGCACCACGCCGGTCAGCGCCTGGTCCAGCAGAAAACGGTTGCCCGAGGTTTTATCCAGCGAGATGTAATCCTGCTGATAGAACTCGTCCCAGGTGACACTGCTTCGCCCCGCCAGCGGATGATCGCGCCGGCACGCCACGACATACCCCTCTTGCACCAAGGGCTCGAAATCCACTTCGGCTTCCAGGGTGCCCATGAAACTCAGGCCGAAATCCGCTTCGCCATTGACCACCGCGCTCAATACGTCGTGGGCGCTGGAGTCCAGCACCTTGACCTTGATCCGCGGAAACTGCCGGTGATAGTGCGCGATCACTCGCGGCATGAAGTAATACGCCGCCGAGGGTACACAGGCGACCGTGACATGGCCGAGCCGGGTCGAAGCGACTTCGCTGATGCCCAGCAATGCCACGTCCAGATCGTCCAGCAGGCGTTCGACGCTGGGCATGAAACCGCGGCCGGCCTGGGTCAGGCTGACCTTGCGCGTGGTGCGCTCGAACAGCCGCACGCCGAGGGCGTCTTCGAGTTTTTCGATGCGCCGGCTCAAGGCTGGCTGGGAAATACGCACCGTATCGGCGGCCTTGCGAAAGCTGCCCTGCTCGACCACGGCACGGAAGGCTTGCAGATCGTTGAGGTCGAAGTTGATCGCCATGGGGGCTACTCGAGAGGGACAGTTGGATTGATCAGCTAATTCTATAAATGTAACTAATTAATGCAAACTGTAACATCTGAGCCCGAGCGTTTTGCTGACGCCGAAGGGCCCAGCCTTTATTCTTGTCACCCCCGCTGTACCGAGTCCTGGAGTTTTCTCATGCCCCATGAAGGCAACCTGCTACAAGCTGCTGTCGTATTTCTGATGGCGGTCGTGCTCATCGTTCCATTGGCCAAGCGCCTGCAACTGGGGGCAGTGCTGGGCTACCTGTTCGCCGGAGTGATCATCGGCCCGTCGGTGCTGGGCCTGATCGACAACCCGCAAAGCGTCGCGAACATTTCCGAACTCGGCGTGGTGTTGCTGTTGTTCATCATCGGCCTGGAGCTGTCGCCGCGACGCTTGTGGGTGATGCGCAAATCAGTGTTCGGCGTGGGTCTGGCGCAAGTGCTGCTGACCGGCTCGGTGATTGGCGT
The DNA here is from genome assembly GCF_056402295.1 of Pseudomonas sp. P4_B3. Lineage (NCBI taxonomy): Bacteria > Pseudomonadati > Pseudomonadota > Gammaproteobacteria > Pseudomonadales > Pseudomonadaceae > Pseudomonas > Pseudomonas sp. P4_B3. The sequence goes on along the minus strand of NZ_JBFUHR010000021.1, from coordinate 98,759 downwards.
GGTGGCGCTGTGGGGCTTTGGCCAGCCGCTGAACACCGCGATCGTCCTGGGCCTGGGCCTGGCGCTGTCGTCCACGGCCTTCGGCCTGCAAAGCCTGGCTGAACGCAAGGAACTGACCAGCCCCCACGGGCGACTGGCGTTCGCGATTCTGTTATTTCAGGACATCGCCGCAATCCCCTTGATCGCCATGGTGCCGTTGCTGGCCGGCGGCGATCACAGCACCACCCCCAGTGAAGACCTGAACCATGGCCTGCAAGTCTTGGTCAGCATTGCGGTGGTGGTGATCGGCGGGCGCTATCTGCTGCGACCGGTGTTTCGCGTGGTGACCAAAACCGCGTTGCCAGAGGTCTCCACCGCCACGGCGTTGCTGGTGGTGATCGGCACGGCATGGTTGATGGAGCTGGCCGGTATTTCCATGGCCCTGGGTGCATTCCTCGCCGGCCTGCTGCTGGCGGACTCCGAGTATCGCCATGAACTGGAAGCCCAGATCGAACCGTTCAAGGGCCTGTTGCTCGGGCTGTTTTTCATCAGCGTCGGCATGGGTGCGAACCTGAGCCTGTTGCTGAGCACACCGGTCGCAGTGCTGGGCCTGACGCTGCTGCTGATCGCGATCAAACTGCCGCTGCTGTTTATTGTCGGGCGCCTGGCCGGCGGCTTGAACAAGGTCAGTGCGATCCGCCTGGGTATCGTGTTGGCGGCCGGTGGTGAATTTGCCTTTGTGGTGTTCAAGATCGGTCGCGACCACGGGCTGTTCGCCGCGCAACTGTATGACTTGCTGGTGTTGACCATCACCCTGTCCATGGCCGTGACGCCGCTGTTGCTGCTGCTTTGCGCACGCTTGGTCAGCCCGAAAGTGCAACCGGTGGAAGTACCGGAGAAGTTCCGCGAAATCGACACCGACGCGCCACGGGTGGTGATCGCCGGCATGGGTCGCATGGGCCAGATCATTGCGCGGATTTTGCGCGCACAGAACATCAAATTCGTGGCCCTCGACACCTCGGTGGAAACCATCGAGCTGTCCCGCAGCTTTGGTGGCGTGCCGGTGTTCTACGGCGACCCGATGCGCCCGGAAATCCTCAGCGCGGCCAAGGTCGGGGAAGCCGAGTATTTCGTGATCGCCACCGACGACCCGGACACCAACATCAAGACCGCCGAACTGGTGCGCAAGCTCTACCCGCAGATGAAAATCATCGCCCGTGCCCGTAACCGTCAGCATGTGCACCGGCTGATGGACGTCGGCGCTCACGCCGTGCGCGAAACCTTCCATTCGAGCCTGGAAATGAGCCGGCGAACCCTGATCGGGCTGGGTCTGACCCAGGCCCAGGCGGATGCGCGGATCAAACGCTTCAAGCAGCATGACGAAGAGGTGCTTGAAGCCCAGCACGCGGTGTATGACGACGCAGTGAAAGTGATGCAGACCGCGCAGGAAGCGCGGGTCGAACTGGCCAGGTTATTCGAGTCGGATCAACTGCAAGAGCAAGCGGGCACAAAATGAGGTGAATTTGAGGGCCCCTTCGCGAGCAGGCTGCTCACACGCTCTTCTGTAGGAGCGAGCCTGCTCGCGATGAACGATGACGCGGTGTGATGGATCAACAACAATTGCCAGGGAACCACCATGACTGACCAACCTGCCCCCGCCCTGAAGGAAATCTTCAACACCGAGCGCCTCCAGCACATCGCCAGCGAAATGACCGCGATCTATCCGCCATTCGAGGCCAGGCGCTTCCTGAAGCTAGCCCAGTCCGGCCTGGCAGACCTCAGCGTCATGCAGCGCATGGCCCGGGTCAGCGAATGCCTGCACGCGGTGTTGCCGCTGGACTATGAGGCGTCGCTAGAGGTGCTGCGCGCCCTCGCCCCGCGCCTCAACAGCGGCTTCGTCAGCATGTGCCTGCCGCACTATGTCGCCAGCTACGGCGCCCATGCGTTCGATCAGTCGATGGACGCGCTGAAGTACTTCACCGCTTTTGGCTCTTCGGAATTCGCGATCCGTCACTTTCTGCGCAGTGACCTCAAGCGCTCGCTCAAGCTGATGCATGCCTGGTCGCTGGACGACAACGAGCATGTGCGGCGCCTGGCCAGCGAAGGATGCCGGCCGCGCCTGCCCTGGTCATTCCGGCTGGAGCCCATCCAGGCCGATCCGACACTCGCCGCGAACATCCTCGACAACCTCAAGGCCGACACCAGCCTGTATGTACGCAAATCCGTGGCCAACCACCTCAACGACATCACCAAGGATCACTCCGATTGGGTGCTGGACCTGATCGAAGGCTGGGCGCTGGACAACAGGCACACCGCATGGATCGCCAGGCACGCCCTGCGCAGCCTGATCAAACAGGGCAACCCGCGGGCACTGGCGATCATCGGCGCGGGCGGCAAGCCTGAAGTCGAGATCGTCGATGTGAAAGTCGAACCGCCGGTGATTGGCCTGGGAGAAAAAATCACCCTGTCGTTTGCCATCAGATCCACGGTAGAAAGCAGTCAGCGTCTGGTGATCGACTATGCCATTGATTACGTCAAGGCCAACGGCAGCACCTCGGCGAAGGTGTTCAAGCTCAAGGCGCTGACGCTGCCCGGCAAAGCCAGCGAAGCCGTCAGTCGCGGTCAGCACATCAAGGAGCTCACCACCCGCCGGCATTATGCGGGGCGTCATGCGGTGCACATCATGGTTAATGGTGAGCGGCTGGCCAGTACCGCGTTCGAGATTGTGGGTTAAACCGCAAGATCAATTCCGAATGGGCCGCCGCCTTCGCTGGCAAGCCAGCTCCTACATAGGTATGCGTTGCCCCTGTAGGAGCTGGCTTGCCAGCGAAGGCGTCCGTTCAGGCACCGCCCAACAACAACCCCTGCTCGCGCTCACACAACTGCACCACATAATCCCACAACACCCGCAACCGCACCGATTTGTGCAGCTCGCGACGCGTGCTGATCCAGTAGCTGCGCTGGATGCTTTCGTCCGGCAACAATGGCACCAGACCGGGATCAGCACAGGCCATGTAGCACGGCAGCACGGCAATCCCCAGGCCTGAGCGCGCCGCCTGTTGCTGGGCGATCACGCTGGTGCTGTGAAACACCACCTGCGGGTTGCGGCAGAAGCTGTTGAGGAACATCAGTTCCTGGCTGAACAGCAGATCGTCGACGTAGCCGATCCACGCATGACGCCCCAGGTCCTCACGACTGCGCAATGGCGGCGAACGATCGAGGTAGTCCTGGCTGGCATACAACGCCAGGCGATAGTCGGTGAGTTTGCGGGTGACCAGCATGTCAGCCGCCGGGCGCTCAAGGTGGATGCTGATTTCCGCCTCGCGGTTGAGGATGCTGACAAAACGTGGCACCGCCACCAGCTCCACTTCCAGCCCCGGATAGCGTTCGAACAAGCCGTTCATGCGACTGGCGAGGAACATGATGCCCAGCCCTTCGGTCACCCCGACGCGGATCTTGCCCAGCGGCGCGGTGGACTGGGTGATTTCCTCCTGGGCCAGCAACGCCACGTTCTCCATCGCCTCGGCGTGTTTAAGCAACGCCTCGCCCGCCGGGGTCATCTCATATCCCTGGGCATGTTGAACGAACAACGCCGTGCCGAGGCTCTTTTCGATGGCCTCGATGTGCCGCGCCACGGTGGCATGGGTGGTGTTCAGGCGGCGGGCGGCCGTGAGCAAACGCCCGCTGCGCTGCAATTCGAGAAAAAACCGCAGGTCATTCCAGTCGAACATGAATCGTCCTTGTTCTTTGCTGTTCGGGATGCTGTTTAAAAACGCACAGCGGCTGCGCAAAAACTAACATTCTTTTGACGAAAGCTAACAACTAGGATGACAGACAACAAGAACAACAAAACGAGGTCAGGGATGCAGACTCCCCTGGATGAATACGATTACATCGTGGTCGGGGCCGGGCCGGCCGGGTGTCTGCTGGCCAATCGACTGTCGGCCAACCCGCAACATCGTGTGTTGTTGCTCGAAGCCGGTGGCCGCGACAACTACGCGTGGATTCACATCCCCGTGGGCTACCTGTTCTGCATCGGCAACCCGCGCACCGACTGGTGCTTCAAGACCGAAGCGCAACCGGGCCTGCAAGGCCGCGCCCTGAGCTACCCGCGCGGCAAGGTGCTGGGTGGCTGCTCATCGATCAACGGCATGATCTACATGCGTGGCCAGGCCGCTGACTACGACCGCTGGGCCGCCGACGGCAACCCCGGCTGGAGCTGGCAGGACGTGTTGCCGCTGTTCAAGCAGAGTGAAAACCACTTTGCCGGCGCCGCCGAATTTCACGGTGCCGCGGGCGAATGGCGAGTCGAACGCCAGCGCCTGTCGTGGCCGATTCTCGACGCCTTCCGCAGCGCCGCCGAACAAAGCGGCATCGCCAGCATCGATGACTTCAACCAGGGCGACAACGAAGGTTGCGGCTATTTCCAGGTCAATCAGAAGGCCGGCATCCGCTGGAACGCGTCCAAGGCCTTTCTAAAACCCAGTCGCCAGCGTCCGAATCTCACCGTACTGACCAGTGTCGAAGTCGATCGCGTGCTGCTGGACAATGGCCGCGCCTCGGCGGTCAGCGCCCGCTGGCAAGACCAGTCGAAGACCTTCAAGGCGCGCAAGGAGATTGTCCTGTGTGCCGGCTCGGTCGGTTCGCCGAGCATCCTGCAACGCTCCGGCATCGGCCCGCGTCCGCTGCTGGAACGGCTGGGCATCGGTGTCGCCCATGAACTGCCCGGTGTCGGCGGTAACTTGCAGGATCACCTGCAACTGCGGCTGATCTACAAGCTGGAAAATGCCCGCACCCTGAACCAGATTGCCGGCAGCCTGTGGGGCAAGATGGGCATGGGCCTGCGCTACCTGTATGACCGCAGCGGTCCGCTGTCCATGGCGCCGAGCCAGTTGGGCGCCTTTGCCCGCTCGGGGCCGGAGCAGACTTCAGCCAACCTCGAATATCACGTACAACCGCTGTCGCTGGAGCGCTTTGGCGAACCGCTGCATACGTTCCCGGCGTTCACCGCTTCGGTCTGCGATTTGCGTCCGCAAAGCCGTGGCCGAGTCGATATCCGCTCGGCCAACCCGCAAGAAGCACCGCTGATTCAACCCAATTACCTGAGCCACCCGGAAGACCTGCGGGTCGCCGCCGATGCCATTCGCCTGACCCGGCGCATCGTCGCCGCGCCGGCCCTGCGACCCTTCAATCCCGTGGAATATCTGCCCGGTGACAGCCTGCAAAGCGAAGAACAGCTGCACGAAGCCGCCGCGCGGATCGGCACCACGATTTTCCATCCGGTGGGCACCTGCCGCATGGGCAACGACGCCGACGCCGTGGTCGATGCGCAGCTCATGGTCCATGGCATCCCCGGCCTGCGCATCGCCGACGCCTCGATCATGCCGCGCATCACCTCGGGCAACACCTGCTCGCCGACACTGATGATTGCCGAGAAGGCTGCGCAGATGATCCTCAACTCCGCTGCAAACACAATCCCTGTAGGAGCGAGCCTGCTCGCGAAAGCGGTGGATCAGCCAGTATAAACGTTGAATGGAACGACGCCATCGCGACCAGGCTCGCTCCTACAAGGACCGCATTAGATTCACGGACATCGAGCATCACCCCTGCAAGGAACACGCAACACCAGTGGAACAACAAAAACAATCACTGTGAGGGATACCGGTATGTCAGAACACGTTCAGTCCCTGGAAGCCGTGCGCAGCGCGGGCACCAGTCAGGAAACCCAGAAAGTCATCTTTGCCTCGTCCCTCGGGACGGTCTTCGAGTGGTACGACTTCTTCCTCTATGGCGCCCTCGCGGCGGTGATCAGCAAGCAGTTTTTCGCCGGGGTAAACGACACCACAGCGTTCATCTTCGCGCTGATGGCCTTCGCCGCCGGCTTCATCGTCAGGCCGTTCGGTGCGCTGGTATTCGGTCGGTTGGGGGACATGATCGGACGCAAGTACACCTTCCTCGCCACCATCATTCTCATGGGCCTGGCAACGTTCTGCGTCGGATTGCTGCCGACCTACGCCAGTATCGGCATCGCTGCGCCGATCATCCTGGTGGTGTTGCGCATGCTCCAGGGCCTGGCCCTGGGCGGTGAGTACGGCGGCGCCGCGACCTATGTCGCCGAGCACGCGCCCGTCGGCAAGCGGGGCTTCCACACCAGCTGGATTCAGTCCACCGCGACCCTGGGCCTGCTGCTGTCGCTGCTGGTGGTGCTGGGCTGCCGCTACTTCACCGGCGATCAGTTCGAAGTCTGGGGCTGGCGTATTCCGTTCCTGTTTTCCATCGTGCTGCTGGGCATCTCGACCTGGATTCGCATGAGCCTGCACGAGTCGCCGGCCTTCGTGAAAATGAAAGAAGAAGGCAAGCTGTGCAAACAGCCGATTCGCGACTCCTTCGGTAAATGGGAAAACCTCAAGGTGGTGCTGATCGCGCTGTTCAGCATCAATGCCGGGCAAGCGGTGACCTTCTACGCCGCGCAATTCTATGTGCTGTTCTTCCTCACCCAGTTCCTGAAAATGGACCCGGCGGTGGCCAACGGTCTGCTGATTGTCAGCGTGACCATCGGCGCCCCTTTCTTCATTTTCTTTGGCTGGCTGTCGGACAAGGTCGGGCGTAAGCCGGTGCTGATGCTCGGCCTGCTGCTGGCCACCGCGCTGTACTTCCCGATCTTCAAGACCCTGGCCCACTACGCCAACCCGGCCATCGACCAGGCCAGTCGCCAGGCACCGATCACCGTAATGGCCGACCCGGCCACCTGCACCTTCCAGTTCGACCCGGTGGGCAAGGCGAAATTCGACAGCCCGTGCGACAAGGTCAAGACCTTCCTGGTCAAGCAGGGCCTGCCGTACCAGAGCACAGCGGCCCCGGCCGGCAGCGGCGTGCAGGTGAGCGTCGGTGACGTGAAGATCGATGGTTTCGACGAAGCCGCCTTGCGCGGTGCCGTGACCCTCGCCGGTTACCCGCAACAGGCGGACATGCAGCAAATCAACAAACCGATGATCGTGGCGCTGATTGTCGCGCTGATCATTATTTCCGCGATGTGCTACGGCCCGCTGGCGGCGCTGATGGTCGAACTGTTCCCGACCCGCATCCGCTACACCTCGATGTCCCTGCCCTATCACATCGGCAACGGCTGGTTCGGCGGCTTTTTGCCGACAGTGTCGTTCGCGCTGGTGGTGTACACCGGGGACATCTTCTACGGGCTGTGGTATCCGGTGGTGATCACCGGGGTGAGCCTGGTGGTGGGGATGATTTGTCTGCGTGAGACGCGCAACGTGGATCTCGACAAGAACTGAGGTCATTGCTCGCGACGAGGGAGCGGGTCCCTCGTCGCGGCTATCAGCCACAATCAAACTTCGGCATCGAGCAGTTCGAACTTCACCTGATCCGGATAGAACGCCATGTACCCGCGGATTTGTTCTACCGACACCTTGGGGTCCTCGTAACTCCACACCGCATTGGCACCTTCATGCCCTGGCACCTGCAAACTGAAATAGCTGGCATCGCCCTTGTACGGGCAATAACTGGTGTGGTCGGTGCGGGCGAAATACTTCTCGTCGATATCCTCACGCGGCACGTAGTACACCGGCGGGTAGTTGGCCTCCAGCAACACCAGAGCCCGCGCCGAGGCGGCTACTTGAATACCGTGAAACCTTACCAGCAGGCAGCCAGGCTGCTCGGCGATGGTGATGACAGGGCTAGGACCGGAGCTTTTCATGGAATGCGTTCCTCATGACGGTGATGGACCTGCAAATCGTTGTAGGAGCGTGGCTTGCCCGCGATGGGCTGCGCAGCAGCCCCAAAACCTGAGACCACGATTTATCAGGTATAACCCAAGTTTCACCCTCGCGACGGCTTCGCAGCCGAACGGGAGCGACACACCAAGCTGTACATCCATACAGATAAAGATTGCTCCATCGTCCATCAACCGCCATTCTGTGCACCTCTCGCACATTGATCGACGATGGTGGTTATGCGGCTGTACCTCTGTGAAAAACCTTCCCAGGCCAAAGACATCGCGGCAGTCCTCGGCGCCAGGCGCCGGGGCGATGGCTGCTGGCTGGGAACGGACGTCACGGTGACCTGGTGCATCGGCCATCTGCTGGAAACCGCACCGCCGGACGCCTACGACGCACGCTACAAGCGCTGGGTGCTGGCGGACCTGCCGATCATTCCCGAAAAGTGGAAAATGACCGTCAAGCCGCGCACCGCCAGCCAATACAAGGCGGTCAAGCGTCTGCTCGGTGAAGCGTCCGAACTGATCATTGCCACGGACGCCGACCGCGAGGGCGAGATGATCGCCCGGGAACTGGTGGAGCATTGCCGCTATCGCGGGCCGATCCGCCGCCTCTGGTTGTCGGCGCTGGACGATGCGTCCATTCGCAAGGCCCTGGCGGCACTTAAACCGGGGAACGAGACCTTCAGCCTCTATCACTCGGCCCTGGGGCGTTCCCGGGCCGACTGGCTGATCGGCATGAACATGAGTCGGCTGTTCACCCTGCTGGGGCGCCAATCCGGTTACCAAGGCGTGTTGCCGGTCGGCCGGGTGCAAACGCCAACCTTGCGCCTGGTGGTGGATCGCGATCGCAGCATCGCCGACTTTGTGCCCGTCGCCTATTGGGCCATCGATGTGCAACTGCTGCACAACGGCACCGCGTTCACCGCTCAATGGCGCGCGGCATCGGACCTTTGCGACGATCAGGACCGCTGCCTGAATCAGGCGCTGGCACAACAAGCGGCGGCCGCCATGAGCGGCGCGGCCAGTGCGCGGGTGATCAAGTTGCGCACCGAACGCATGCGCGAAGTGGCCCCGCTGCCGTTCGATCTGGGCACCCTGCAGGAGGTCTGCTCGAAGAAGCTCGGCCTCGGCGCCCAGGAAACCCTCGACATCGCCCAGGCGCTGTACGAAACCTACAAAGTCATTACCTATCCGCGCAGTGATTGCGGCTACTTACCCCTCAGCCAGCACAGCGAGGCGCCGGCCATTCTGGCGGCGTTGCGCCAGGCCGATCCGGCGTTGAGCGCCTTGCACGATCACCTTGATCCGCAACGGCGCTCACGGGCCTGGAACGATGCCAAGGTCAGCGCACACCACGGCATCATCCCCACCGCTGCGGCGAAAAATCTCGACAAGCTGGCGGGCAAACAGCGCGCGGTCTACACCCTGATCCGCGCGCGATACCTGGCGCAGTTCCTGCCCAATCACGAATACGACCGCACCCAGGCCGACTTCGACTGCGCCGGCGAGGCCTTGCGCGCTGTCGGCAAGCAGATCATCGAGCCAGGCTGGAAACGCGCCCTGCCCGAAGCGCTGGCTCCGGCCAAGGGGCGCGAAGCTCCCGCGCCGCAGACCTTGCCCAACCTGGCCGAAGGCATCGATTGCGCAGTGGCCGGCGTGCAACTCAAAGACCTCTGGACACAACCGCCAAAGCCGTTCACGGAAGGCGATCTGATCAAGGCCATGAAGAACGTCGCCAAACTGGTGGAAGACCCGCTGCTCAAGCAAAAGCTCAAGGACACCACCGGCATCGGCACCGAAGCGACTCGCGCGTCGATCATCCAGGGCCTGCTCGACCGTGGTTACCTGGTCAAGAACGGCAAGGCCCTGGCCGCGACGCCAGCCGCGTTCAGCCTGATCGACGCCGTACCGCGGGCCATCGCCGATCCGGGCACCACGGCGATCTGGGAGCAGGCCCTGGACATGGTGCAAAGCGGGGAAATGAGCCTGGAAGAATTCGTCACCAAACAGGCGGCGTGGATGAGCAAGCAGGTCAGCCGTTGCGCCGGGCTGAGCATGACCATCAGCGGCCCGCCGCCCACCGGCTCCGCCGCAGCCCCTTGGAAGAAAAAACGTAAAGGCGCCCCGCGTAAACCAGCGAACGGCACCAAGCGCAGGTCAAAACCGGCAAGCAACTCTCAAACCTGACACCGAACCTTGTGGCGAGGGGGCTTGCCCCCGTCGAGTCGCGAAGCGGCTCCCAAATAAAGGACTGCTGCGCCCGAACGCGGACCGGTCCGGCGGGAGCAAGCTCCCTCGCCACAGATTACTTGTCGCCAACCATAATGAATGGTGTCCCCGCCCCGGCGTATCTGGAGCCAACCCTTATGTCTTCGATAGAACTGCACGCCGCCCAACGCGATGAGCTGGAAACCATCGAGAACCTGATGCAGTTCTACACCTACGACTTCAGCGAATGGTTGCCGCTGAAACTGGGCGAATACGGTTTGTTCAACATCCTGCCCATGCCGGACTACTGGCGAAACCCGGCCACCCGCCCCTTCCTGATCAAGGTCGACGGAGAACTGGCCGGTTTCGCGACCGTGGATAACCAGACCCACCTACCCGGTGCCGAGTACAACATCGGCTATCTGTTTATCAGTCGACGCTTGCGTGGCCGGGGTGTCGCGCGATTTGTCGTTTCCACCCTCTTGAGCCGATTCCCCGGTCAATGGCAGATTTTCCACATCGAGGCGAACCAGCCGGCACGCCTGTTCTGGGCCGCCGTGATGCCGGGGCTCAGCGTTGTCGGACTCACCGTGCATCAGCAGGTCGTTGACCGCCATCCCTGCACTTTTTACCGCTTTGAGTGTCCGCCTTTGTCGTCCTGACCGACACGTCCTCGACTCCGCCCGCTAATTCCGAACAGCTTTGTCCGACAATATGTAGTGACTAAAAATATTCACTACAAAACCGTTGACGCCTTCGATCTGCCCTTGCATGATGCAGACGTCTCCCCGATCGGGAGTACAGGCAACACGTTTGAGCAAGCTCGTCTGACCGCCGAGCTGTTTTTCCCGGATACACGCTGCCCACAAGGCAGATTGAAGAAGCTGACCTGGCCTGAACGTCCAGTACAAGGGCGAGAAGACTTGGCGAGCAATCCTCATGACGCTTGTGGCCGACCCTGAAAACGTCGGCAGTGGCCTTAAGGTTTTCGCCGCTTCTCTTCGTTGTGACGCTATTGCGTAGCAGTTATTCAACACGACTACATGCAGCAGACGCAGGACCCCGCCCGATAAGGCGGTCGAACGCTGACGTCCTGGTTTCGGTGCCAGGGATCAACTAACCGATGGGCTACCTGTATTAGCGAATCAACTTTGAAAGATCACCAATTGGTCAAGGGGCTTTATGATGAATCTGAACAATCAACCAACTATCGATGAACTGGCTCGTATCTTCGCTGCAAAAAAAGACAGCCACGACAACCATATTCTCTGGATCAGCAAGTGTGGCCAGGTTCATATCGACTGCCTGTCGCCGCACGCCCATGAAGCAGAGTTCGACCAGAACAACCAGAACCTGCTGGCCCGACTGAAGATGTACCGTCGCGGCCAGGGCTATGTCGGCAAGAAGGCCGCGGCCGACAAGGACTTCATCGGTAATGTTCTGCAAACCCTGAAACAGGCCTGGGCCTCGATGCAGAATCAGAACGAAGTTCGGGTGATTGACCGGTTCTACTAATTGAAATGAGTCACTACTGACTTATTGATAAACATGGCCTGCTCCCGATAAGGAGCAGGCCTTTTTTATGTCTGAACGAAGATCAACTGTGGGAGTTGTAGTAGTCAAGAAAACCCCATTCCCAATACCAGCTCCACAAACGCCAACGCCGCCGCGCTGTGATAGTTGTTCTTGCGCCGCAGCAACGCGGCCCCGCGCTCTGGCGCTGCGCCTCGCATGGACAATTTGCGCAATGCCCGATCCTGAGTGGCGATGGGTTCCGGCAGGATAGTGGCGATGGCCGAATACCGGATGACTTCCAGCAGTGTGTTGACCGAGTTCACTTCAATCACCACTTTGGGCGTGATCTGCGCCTGAGTGAAATACTCATCGATGCAGGTCCGGGTGATGTAGTCCGGGGTCAGCAGCGCGAATTCAAGGCGAGCCACCTCTTCTGCGGACAACGCGTCCTGATGTTCGTAAAGCGGATGATCCCGCCCAACCATCAACCCCAGGGTTTCGGTAAAGGCCGGGATCGATTCGATGTCGGTGCTTCTCACCTGATCAAACGCAATCGCGATATCCAGCGAATCATCCGCCAGCCCGACCTCGATTTCGTCCATCGACAACTCGAAAATCTCCAGGTGGATGTTCGGGTAGCGCGCCAGGTAGTCGCGCACCAGTGGCCCTACCAGATAGGCCATGAACGTCGGCGTCATGGCCAGGCGCAAGGTCCCGCGAGACAAATCCTTCACGTCATGCAAAGCACGCTTGCCCGCTTCCAGTTCCACCAACACCCGCCGCGCGCATTCAATGTAAGCCTCGCCGGCATCGGTGGGTTTGACCGTGCGCGAGGTGCGGTCGAACAGGCTCACACCGAGGGATTCTTCCAACTGCCGGATCTGCTGCGACAAGGTCGGCTGGGACACGTGCAGCATTTCGGCGGCGCGGGTGAAACCACCATGGTCGGCCACCGCCAGCAGGTAACGCAAATGTCGAAGCAACATGGGATTCTCAATCTATAGGCGGTACTTATGGCTTGCATTGTATATCGGTCTTGGACGCTATGGATGGATCGGCAGAAGATGGCCCCACACCCAAGCGACACCCCTTCCGATAGGAGAATCACCATGCAACAGTCCCATGCCTACAACGACCCAAGCCTGGCCCTGACCACTTCTGTCCTGGACGCCAAGGCGCGCAAAAACCTGTCGTGGCAGGACCTGGCCGACGGCACAGGTTTGAGCCTGGCCTATGTCACCGCCGCCCTGCTCGGTCAACACCCGCTGCCTGAAAGCGCTGCCAAAGTGGTCGGCGACAAGCTGGAACTGGATGCCGACGCCGTGACCCGGCTGCAGATCATCCCGCTGCGCGGTAGTCTCTCGAGCGTGCCGACCGACCCGACCATCTACCGCTTCTACGAAATGATCCAGATCTACGGCACCACCCTCAAAGCCCTGGTTCATGAGCAGTTCGGCGACGGCATCATCAGCGCGATCAACTTCAAGCTCGACATGAAGAAAGTCGAAGATCCGGAAGGCGGCTCCCGCGCCGTCATCACCCTCGACGGCAAGTTCCTGCCGCTGCGTCCTTTCTAAGTTGCTAGCGGCTCGCACGCCTCGTGCGGGCCACACCCTGCTCCCCCTTGAGGACAAGAACATGAAAGCGCTCATCGACGGTTTTTTGAAGTTCCAGAAAGAAGCCTTTCCACAACGCACCGATCTGTTCAAGCACCTGGCCACGACCCAGCATCCGGGCACGCTGTTCATCACCTGTTCCGACAGCCGTGTAGTGCCGGAGCTGCTGACCCAACAAGAACCCGGTGAACTGTTCGTGATCCGTAACGCCGGCAACATCGTGCCGTCCTACAGCCCGCATCCGGGAGGTGTCTCGGCCACGGTCGAATACGCCGTCGCCGTGCTCGGCGTGACTGACATCGTGATTTGCGGCCATTCGGACTGCGGCGCCATGACGGCCGTGGCCAAGTGCACATGCATGGATCACCTGCCCGCCGTCAGCGGCTGGCTGCAACATGCCGAGTCGGCGAAAGTGATCAACGAAGCCCGGCCACACACCAGTGAGGCGGCCAAGGTCAATTCGATGGTTCGGGAGAATGTCATCGCCCAACTGGCCAACATCCAGACACACCCGAGTGTGCGACTGGCCCAGGAAAAGGGCCTGTTGAACCTGCATGGCTGGGTGTACGACATCGAGACCGGTTCGATCGATGCGCTGGATGCCGACAGCCGAAGCTTTGTGTCGCTGGTCGAGCATCCGCGCACTTGTGCGGTATCGGCCAAGGCGATCAAAGCCGCTTGATCAGAACTGTCGTTTACGTAAAAAAGTGACCGCCCTTGCAGCGGTCACTGGTTCCGCCATCTCAGCGTTTGACGCCCAGATCGATCTGGGTCATGCGGCTGCGAATGGTGAACACGCCATCACCCGAGAGAATCGCACTGCGAGCAAACAGGCGCCCGCTCTCCCAGTTCGAAAGCCCCAGCTCCGGCTTGCTCAGCGCATACTGGCCGTCGACCCAACGGGTGATGCCATTGCCGACAAAAGGCGCGTTGACCGCGTTGTAGAAACGCTCCTGGGCCTCGGCACTTTCACTGATCAAGGACACGGTGAATTGCGGACTGTAGCGATTGAACAAGGCAATGGCGCTGTCCAGGTCGTCGACGATTTTCAGGCTGACTTCCGGGGTTTCTTCCCACTCCCATTCACGGCCCAATTGATCTTCCGCCAACGGCTCGGCCTGCGCTTCGGTCTGATAGCCTTCGGCGCGGTACACCTCGACCGTTGCAGCCAGCCAGTCTTGCGGCAAATGCAACTCGCTGCCTTCGACGATGTGCAGCTTGCAGCCCTGCCCACGTGCAGTGCCGGCCTGCTTGAGTGCGTCGAGGAACAGCGGCACCAGTTCAGCGGCACGGTCGCGGTGAATCAGGCAGACGTTCAGGGTGTTGCAGACCTTGCGGTCCAGGGAGTTGCGCACCACGGCGGCAAAACGCGGGGCGTCGGCATCGGCGTTGGCGATCAGCCACGCACCACCGGTGCCATGCAGGCTGACCGCCGTGCCGGCCTGCTGCGCGATGCTGCCCAACTGGCTGACGGCGCGCCCCGAACCACGGGCCACCGCCAACGACAGGCGTCGGTCCGCGAACATCGCCCAACCGGCGGCGTGGTTGACACTTTCCACCAGCGACACTGCACCGGCCGGCAAGCCGGCGTCGCTCAGCGCAGGGTTCAGTGCATGGGTGACGATCGCCTGGGCCGTGCCCAACGCATCACTGCCAATGCGCAGCACGGCGGTGTTGCCGGTGCGCAATACACCGGCCGCATCGGCAAACACATTCGGCCGACCTTCGAAGACGAACGCGACGATGCCCAGCGGCGAGACCACTTGTTCGACTTTCCAGCCATCATGCTCGACGCAACTGATCACCTTGCCACGGCTGGCCGCTGCATCACGCCAGGCGCGCAGGCCGGCGATCATGTCGCGACGCATGCGCTCATCGGCCAGCAACCGGGTGGTCGAGCGACCGCGCGCCTTGGCCCGTTCGATGTCGGCCAGGTTGGCGGCCTCGATAAAGGCCCAGCACTCCGGGGTTTCAAGGCGCTGGGCAAACAGATCGAAGAAGGCGCTGATCGCTTGATCGGACACCGCCGACAGCGCGGTAAACGCCGCTTCGGCGCGCTCGATCGCGACGCTGGCCGCTTGCTGGTCCGCCACGGGGATCAGCAGCAACTCGCCGCTGACCTGCTCCACCAGCAGGTGGTCACCGGGCTGGAAGCGTTGCGCCAGTTCGGGGCTGACAACAGTGACACGATTACCGGCAAAAGGGATTGGCGTGCCAGCGACTAGACGTTCGAGCGCAAGAGACATGAAGCGGTTACACCATGCAAAGGGCGGCCGGAAAATGTATAGCAATTTTCCTGTGGGAGCGAGCCTGCTCGCGAAGAGGCCGGCACATCCAACATAGCGGCCGCCCGACACTCCGCTATCGTCGGATCGCCGCCCGGAGCCGGCTCGCTCCCACAAGGACAGTGGTGGCCGTTTACGTATCTCAATGTATACAGCCCCGCCCCTGACACACCCCACACTCAAAACCCCGCCACAACGACACACCGCAGATACACCCCGTTGATGAAATACGCCTGTCGATTGGCCAGGCCGATCAAAACGCTCAACTCACGGGGCATGCCGTTGCCCCGCCTCCCTGACCTGAAAGAGATCAACATCCATGAGCACCTCCATTTCTTCGGCCGTCAAAGGCCTGTACCTGAACCTCGACCGTGCCGGCGACTGGGTTGCGCCCCTGGCGCTGCGGGTGTTCCTCGCCTGGGAATTCCTGGAGTCCGGCCTGGAAAAATTCAACGGCCAGAACTGGTTCACTGATATCCAGGAGCGCTTCCCGTTTCCGTTCGACCACCTTCCAGCGACGCTGAACTGGGAACTGTCGATGTGGGCCGAACTGGTCTTTTCCATGACCTTGCTGCTGGGCCTGGGCACACGTTTTTCGGCGTTGAGCCTGATGGTGGTGACCCTCGTCGCAACCGCCGCCATCCATTGGCCCGCCGACTGGCATACCCTGAGTGAACTTGCCCAAGGCTATGCCATCAGCAACAAGGGTTACGGCAACTTCAAACTGCCATTGATCTACCTGGTGGCCTTCACGCCGCTGTTGCTGATGGGTGGCGGCAAGCTCAGCATCGATGCACTGCTGGCTCGTTGCTTCTGGCGTCGCTGAAACGAAACCTGCAACGCGGACAAACAAAAGGGGACTTCCATGAAGTCCCCTGTTTTTTTGCCCGGAACTAACCCATCACTTCTTCCAGCCCGGTCTGCTCGGCCAGCTTCGGATGCGCGCTGCGTTCATGCACATGGGATTGCGGGGTGCGGTCGATCAGCAGGCTCAGCAATTCCGGGCGGCTGTAGTGGCCACGGGAATCCATCATGCGTTTGCGCTTGTCGATCTGGCTCATGTCGAGATCAACAATCACCTCGCCCTCACCTTCCTGCAACGAACCCAGCACCACACCGTCCGGGCCGACGATCGCCGTGTAGCAGCCACCCGAGATCGGACCAATGGCGCAACCGGTGTCGGCCATGATCTGCGCCTGTTGCTCGGGGTACAACCACGCCGTGGAATTGACCACAAAGCAGGCGGCCTCCAGGGCATGCTGGCGAATGCTGACTTCCATTTGCGAGGCGAACAACGGACCTGCAAACGACCCCGGGTACATGGCCGCATGGATCTGTTCGCCATCGGCCATCAAGGCATAACGGGCCAGCGGGTTGAAATGCTCCCAGCAGGCCAGTTGCCCGATGCGCCCTGCCGCGCTGTCGACGGCCCGCAGGCCGGAGCCGTCGCCCATGCCCCAGATCATGCGTTCGTGGTAGGTCGGGGAAATCTTGCGGCGACGCTGGATCAGCGAGCCGTCGGCATCGAACAGCAACTGCGTGTTGTACAGCGTGCCGCCATCGCGCTCGTTGACGCCGATGGACACGACCATGCCGGCTTGCCTGGCCGCAGCGCCGATGGCATCGGTGGCGTCCGAAGGCACGGTGACAGCCTGGTCCAGCAGCTTGAGGTGTTCGGCGGCCATTTCGAACGGCGACTGCACGTAGGAAAAGTACGGGTAGTAGGGCACAACGGTTTCCGGGAACACGGCAAATTGCACGCCCTGCTCGCCGAGGTCGAGAATCTTCTGCACCACTTTGTCGACGGTGCCTTCACGGCTGTAAAGAACGGGACTGATTTGTACGGCAGCGGCTTTGACGAGGGTCATGGCGGTGATCTCATTGAGGGAAAAGTTTCAACGAGATAAATATTACGATAATAATATATCGACATGAATGTCGTATACACCACCTTTCAGGACATCATGATTCAGCCCCGACTGGCACGCTGAATCACCTGTGGCGGCTGCCCGAACGCCCGAATAAAAGCGCGACGCATACGTTCCCGGTCACCAAAGCCCGTGTCCGTCGCCACCACATCGATGGAGTACCGCCCGCTTTCCATCATCAACCGGGCCGACTCGACCCGCAGGTTTTCGATGGCCTTGGCCGGAGACTGGCCGGTTTCGGCATGAAACACCCGGCTGAATTGCCGAGGGCTGAGATTGGCCGCGCTGGCCAGTTCCTCGACTGACAGCGCGGACTTGAGATTCTGTTTGGCGTAGTTCAGCACGGCCTGTATGCGATCGGTCTTGGGGGCCAGTTCCAGCATCACCGAAAACTGCGACTGCCCACCGGAACGCCGGTGGTACACCACCAATTGCCGCGCCACCTTGCGTGCAACGTCGGCCCCCAGATCCATCTCCACCAGTGCCAACGCCAGGTCCACGCATGCGCTCATCCCCGCCGCGGTCCACAGGTGGCCATCGTTGATGAAGATCCGGTCTTCCTCGACCTTCACGTTCGGGTACGCCTTGCGAAAGGACGGCACATGCGCCCAATGGGTGGTCGCCCGCCGACCGTCGAGCAAACCGGCCTCCGCCAACGCATTCGCCCCCGTGCAAATCGAGCCCAGACGCCGGGTGCCGTGACTGGCGCGGCGCAAAAACTCCAGCATGCCCGGCGTGGTCGGGCGGATCAGGTTGTCGCCCATGACCAGTAGCGTATCGAACGCACGCTGGTCGAACGCCTCGGTCTGCACAGCAAAACCGGCGGACGTCTGCACCATGCCGCCCGGTTCGGACAGTAATGCAATGCTGTACAACGGCTCATCTGCGGCGCTGTTGGCCAACTCGAAGGCGGCACACATGGCCAGGCCCAGAACCTGGAAACCAGGGTAAACAATGAGTCCGATCTGGTGCATGGTTATATGACCTTAAACGCGTCATACCTGATATTCAGGCCAGGATCTGCACTCTAACCCGAATAGCCCCCACCGGACATCGGGATGGAGCACCTCGCGCATTGGCCGATGGCGACGGATAATCAAGTGGTTTCCATCTCATCGAGGATTTGAAGGATGTCACTGACTCTTTATTTCCACCCGCTCTCGTCGTTCTGCCACAAAGCGCTGATCGCGCTCTATGAACTGAACATCGAGTTTGAAAAAAGAGTTATCGATCTGGGCAACGATGCCGACCGGGCCGAACTTCAAGCGCTGTGGCCGATCGGCAAGTTCCCGGTGCTTCGCGATCACGCCCGGCAAAAGGTTGTGCCGGAGTCGAGCGTGATCATTGAGTACCTGGACCGGATTCATCCCGGCCAGGCGCAGCTGATTCCCGAAGATCGGGAAAACGCCCTGGAAGTACGTCTGTGGGATCGTTTTTTCGACCTGCACGTTCAGGTGCCGATGCAGAAGATCGTCGCTGACCGAATGAACGCCGCCAACGGTGACCTGACCCGGGAACGCGCCGCGCTGACAACGGCGTACGGCATGCTTGAACGTCAACTGGCGGCAAGAACCTGGGTGGCCAGCCCGGCGTTCAGCATGGCCGATTGCGCCGCCGCCCCGGCGCTGTTCTACGCCAGCACCCTCGTGCCGTTTCCCGACGATTACCAGCACTTGAGTGCTTATTTCGACAGGTTGGTCCAAAGGACCTCGGTCAAGCGCGTGATCGACGAGGCAAGACCCTGGTTTTCCTGGTATCCGTTTGCCGAGGCCATCCCGGAGCGCTTTCGGTAGAGGTGGACAACGGGCGCAAAAACGGAAAAACCGACGAATAATAACCGTCGGTCGAGTGTTATCTGATTACGCAGGAATAAAAAATGGCAGGGGCGGCTGGATTCGAACCAACGCATGGCAGGATCAAAACCTGCTGCCTTACCGCTTGGCGACGCCCCTGTATCTGTTGCGATGAGTGCCTGGCACTCGCTTTCTTGAGTGGCAACAAGAGCTGTTGCCTGCTTGCGCGAGAGGCTCCCTGAGGGCCTGTGCAAGAGTGGGCGCAAATTTACCAACCTTTGTCTCGTTTGGGAAGCCCCAACAAAACAATTTGTTTTTTAAAACAGACGCTTAGTGTTGAACCGCATCTTGGCGAGTGGTCGACACACGTTCAGCCCGACCAGGTCTGCTACGCTTTTCCTTACTCGAATGGAATCGGGAATCGTGTGCGCAACACCCTTCCCCTTGTCATCTGAGGGCGCCAATGTGAAAGGCAAATTAATGGCTACCGCTGCAACCCTACTGGTGGTCGGGGCCGCGATCTATGGGTTGCACACCTGGGAACACATCCAGAGCCAGCGACAGGAAACGGTCTGCAAGGCCGCCCGGGAGCATCTCAATCGGCTGGAAACCCAGACGAGAGCCTTGGCCTCCGGGTTGACGGTCGAAGCCTATGCCGAAGCCGAAAAAGCCGAGGCCGGCCAGTTGGTTCTAGCGCTCGATACCGCCAAAAATGCAGCCGAGGTCGATGCCGTCATCGACAAGCATGCTGCGGCCATCGAAGCGCAGATAACGGCCGAGGACGCAGAGGTCCAGTCCAGGGGCGAGCAACCCTTCCTCGGTCAGGAACTGAAAAAGCAGCGCATCCCCACCGACGTCAAACAGGAATACAAACGAGCTGAAAAAGCCGTCGCCGAAACCTGCGAATAGTTTCAACCGCCAGCTCCAGGTTTGTCGCCAGCGTCTAGACTTCAGCAAAAGCAGGTTGCAACCAGACCCCGCGTTTATCACAAAGAACCTACAAAAAACGAGGGGGGCTCGACTTTGAAAATATCAACCCTCTGCGTCATCGCGAGCCTGCTGGTGTCGGTCGCGGTGTCTGCCAACGGCGTCATTCCCATTCTCGAAATGGACTTCACACGGTCTGCGATGGAAACCCTGAAAAAAATCGGAATTGACGATGCCTGCATCATCGGCGCCTCGAGCCCCGCTTCGTTCACCTACTGCCGGGAAGGATCGATGACGCTCTGGAAGTATCAGGCACTGGACCTGGAACAAATGGCGGCGATACACAGTGATGTGCAGCGGCCCTTGACGGTTTACCAACCCATTTCTGTCCTGGAGTTCGAGAGCGCGGCCTGTGAAGACGAGATGCGCGTATCCGCCGCTGGAAAACCGGCAACGATACGTTGGCTGACCCTTGGCCTGATGGCTATTTTCCTGCTGGTCGGCTTGGGTTACACCTATCGGGCCATTCTGCAGCGCCGCCATGACGCCACCGCGTACTCGCAACCCCATGAGCAAGGGTCGAGCGAATTTCAGGCAACCGCACAAACAAAAGCCCTGGCAGCGTTTGGTCTGGCTGTTGCCGTGGCATTCGTTTACTTCAACTACACAGGGTATTGAACAACAGATGAGCGCGCCGTTGCGGCGCACTCACCGGTCACTCAGTGCGGCGCGCGCGGGATGGTCTTGAGCAGGTCTTCGGGGCTGATGTGCCCTACCACGCTGCCCGGTTGCGGCAGGTTGAGGATGTGGCCCTTCATCTTGCCGATGATGTGCATTTCACAAGGCTTGCAGTCGAACTTCAGCGTCAGTACTTCATCGCCGTGGATCAGTTGCATCGGCGCGACCTTGGTGCGTACGCCGGTGACGCCCTTGGCCTGTTTCGGGCACAGGTTGAAGGAGAAACGCAGGCAGTGCTTGGTGATCATCACCGGCACCTCGCCGGTTTCCTCGTGGGCCTCGTAGGCCGCGTCGATCAGCTTGACGCCATGGCGGTGATAGAAGTCGCGGGCCTTCTGGTTGTAGACGTTGGCCAGGAACGACAGGTGCGACTCCGGGTACACCGGCGGCGGGCTGGTTTCAGCTTTACGGCTGCCACGCGGGTGGGCGGCAATCCGCGCTTGGGTCAAGGCTTCGATCACTTCACGGCGCAAGGCCTTGAGCTGCGAGTTCGGGATGAAGTACGCCTGCGGCGCGTCCAGCTTGATGTCGATGGCGTGGTACTGCGTGGTGCCCAGTTGACCGAGCAGATCCTGCAATTGCTCCAGCGCCTGTTCCGGCTTGTTGGCGGCGCCGAACGGGCCGTTCAGGGTGACGCTGGCGCTGATGCCTTCTTCGCTGGTAGCGCTCAGTTCCAGCTGTTCTTCACGCAGGCGAGCGACCCAGCTCAGGGCGATACGACGCTCGGCAGAGGTCTTTTGCAGCGCCTGTTGCCAGTTGTGATCGAGATTGCGATTCAGCGGATGGTTGGGGCGCAGCTTGTACATCCCCTCCGGCATCTCGTTGGGCTCGACGCGATAGCGATAGCGCTTCTCGCCGTCTTCCTCGAACTCGCCTTTGGGCTCGGCGATGTTGGCACGGAAACCCACCACTTCACGCTTGACCAGCACGTTGAGGCCGTCGCCGTTTGACAGCGGCTCGTGCGTCACGACCTGCATGTCACGCTTGGCGACTTTCTCCACCACACCCACCGGCAGACCGGTGAAGGTCGGCGAGTCAAAGGCGCCGATATCGATCTTGCGGTCAGTGACGAAGTAATCGGTGCTGCCACGGTGGAAGGTTTTTTCCGGGTCGGGCAGGAAGAAGTGCGCGGTGCGGCCGCTGGAAGCGCGGGCCAGGTCAGGACGATCTTCGAGAACATCGTCGAGGCGCTGGCGGTAGTAGGCCGTGATGTTCTTCACATAGCCCATGTCCTTGTAGCGGCCCTCGATCTTGAACGAACGCACGCCGGCCTCGACCAGGGCGCGGATGTTAGCGCTCTGGTTGTTGTCCTTCATCGACAGCAGGTGCTTTTCGTAAGCGATCACGCCGCCCTTTTCGTCCTTGAGGGTGTACGGCAGACGGCAGGCTTGCGAGCAGTCGCCACGGTTGGCGCTGCGCCCGGTCTGGGCGTGGGAAATATTGCACTGGCCGGAAAACGCCACGCACAACGCGCCATGGATAAAGAACTCGATGGCCGCATCGGTTTCGTCGGCAATGGCGCGGATCTCCTGGAGATTCAACTCACGGGCCAGCACCAGTTGCGAGAAACCGGCCTGATCGAGGAACTTCGCCCGCTCCAGGGTACGGATGTCAGTCTGGGTACTGGCGTGCAGTTCGATCGGCGGAATATCCAGCTCCATCACCCCCAGGTCCTGGACGATCAGCGCATCGACGCCGGCGTCGTACAACTGGTGGATCAGCTTGCGGGCCGGCTCCAGTTCGTTGTCGTGCAGGATGGTATTGATGGTGGTGAACACCCGGGCATGGTAACGACGGGCGAATTCCACCAACTGGGCGATATCGCTCACTTCGTTGCAGGCATTGTGGCGGGCGCCGAAGCTCGGGCCACCGATGTAGATGGCATCGGCGCCATGCAGGATGGCCTCGCGGGCGATGCTCACATCGCGGGCAGGGCTGAGCAATTCCAGGTGATGTTTGGGCAAAGACATAGTTTTTTTAGTCAGGCTTGTCACGGTCGAGGCGTGCATTGTAGCGGCGAAACGCCTGACCGGCACTCGTGCGCTGCCCGATGGTGTATTGCGTAGGCCCAGCCTGCCTGAATCCTTGTAGGAGCGAGCTTGCTCCGGGCGGCGTTCCGACGATGAACATAAGGACGACGCGTGCATACAGAATGCCCGCGTCATCGTTAACGTCCATCGCGAGCAAGCTCGCTCCTACAGTATTGAGTGTGTTGCTTCGATCAGGCCTTGGCGGCCATCGCGGTCACTTCCACGCGCATGCCTTGCACTGCCAACGAGGCAACCCCGACAGCAGCGCGCACCGGCCATGGCTTGGCGAAGTAGCGCTTGTAGACTTCGTTGAACGCGGCGCGGTCGGCCATGTCGGTGAGGTAGATGGTCAGGTGCATCACGCGGTCCATGGAGCTGCCGGCACGCTCCAGCGCAACCTTCAGCGCTTGCAGGGTGCATTCGCTTTGCAAGGTGATGTCGCCCAATTCGAGGCTGCCGTCGGCGCGGGTGGGGATCTGGGTGGAGACCAGCACACCGCCGAAACCGACGACGTCGGAGGAAATCGAATCGGCATCAGGATCGGGGGTAAAGGTCAGGTCGTGATTTGCCATTGCAGGTTCTCTTGCTTGAAAGGGTAAGGCAGGCGCCTTTTGCGCGGCCAGTTTACAGGGCGATCCCTGGCGCGTCGCTAATCCAGACCGGACGGCTGCTCGTGTCCCGTGGCCTGGCGGTACTGGCGCGGGGTGAAGCCGGTCAAGGCCTTGAACTGCCGGGTGAACGCGCTGTGGTCGGTATAGCCGCACTGCAGGGCAACCTCGGTGATCGGCATATCGGTGTGGAGCAACCGATGCGCATGCTCCAGGCGAACCTTCTGGATCATCTGCCGGGGCGTCAGGTGGAACACGCGCTTGCAGTAGCGTTCCAGCTGCGCCACTGAAATGCCGGCGATCCGCGTCAACTCGCCGAGGGTGACGCGACGGTTGAAATGCGCGCGAATGTGTTCGTCCACCGCCGCCAGGCGCTGGTACGCCGGGTGCGTATCACTGGCCGATTGCAGATCGACCGAGATGCCCGCCAAGCCGATGATTTCATTGTGGCGGTTATACAAGGGTCGTTTATGGGTCAGGCACCAGCCCGGCTCGCGGCTGCCGTACAGATGCAACTCCAGCTGGTCTTCCAGTACAAAACCCTGCTCCAGCACTCGCCGGTCCTGCTCGGTGTAACCAGGCCCCAATTGTTCGGGAAACACCTCGGCGCTGGTTTTCCCCAGCAGAGGTTTTAGCTGCTTCAAGCCACAGCGTTGCACCAGCGTGCGATTGGCCATGACATAGCGCGCCTGCACATCCTTGATGAAGATCGCCGCATTGGGAATGACATCGAGCATGGGCAGCAGCAGCGCCACGCCGGCCAGCAGTTGTTCGATGGATTCGGGGCGGTTCGAGTCGTCGCCCTGGCACAACAGCGCAAACGCATCCTGAGTCATCAACCGGTCCCTCGCAAAAATCAGACATTTCCCATTGTGCTGATTTCGTCATCGACACCCAAGGAAAACATCAATCGCGAGTAAGCCGCCGAGTTCACTCTATGGCCACCGCCCTCCTCGGCAAAACCGAAAAGGGCGATTTGAAGTGCACACCTGCCTATCCAATAACTCACAAGAAGGCGATGCCATGTCAGGCCAAGGCAAGTTCAAAAAACAACTTTCGTTGATAGACCTTACGTTTATCG
This sequence comes from Pseudomonas sp. P4_B3, assembly GCF_056402295.1. Taxonomy (NCBI): domain Bacteria; kingdom Pseudomonadati; phylum Pseudomonadota; class Gammaproteobacteria; order Pseudomonadales; family Pseudomonadaceae; genus Pseudomonas; species Pseudomonas sp. P4_B3. Next base: position 74,319 of record NZ_JBFUHR010000021.1, on the reverse strand, counting down.
GACTGGGGGCGATCTTCGGCTCCGGCTGGCTGTTCGCAGCCAGTCACGTGTCCGCCATCGCGGGACCGGCGGGGATCTTTTCCTGGCTGCTGGGCGGTTTTGCGGTGCTGCTGCTGGGCATCGTCTACTGTGAACTCGGCGCCGCATTGCCGCGTGCCGGCGGTGTGATTCGCTACCCGGTTTACTCCCACGGCCCGCTGCTGGGTTACCTGATGGGCTTCATCACGCTGATCGCGTTTTCCAGCCTGGTGGCCATCGAGGTGGTCGCCGCGCGCCAGTATGCCGCTGCGTGGTTTCCCGCATTGACCCAGGCCGGTTCCAGCAATCCAACGGCGCTAGGCTGGCTGGTGCAGTTCGGCCTGCTGTGCCTGTTCTTCATGCTCAACTACTACAGCGTGAAAACCTTCGCCAAGGCCAACAACCTGATCAGCCTGTTCAAGTTCATCGTGCCGTTGCTGGTGATCGGCGTGCTGTTCACTTTCTTCAAACCGGAGAACTTCCAGTCCCAGGGCTTCATGCCGTTCGGGCTGTCAGGTGTCGAGATGGCAGTGTCCGCCGGCGGCATTATCTTCGCCTACCTGGGGTTGACGCCGATCATCTCGGTGGCCAGCGAAGTGAAGAATCCGCAACGTACCATTCCGATTGCATTGATCCTCTCCGTACTGCTCTCCACAGCCATCTATGTGTTGTTGCAAGTGGCGTTCCTCGGCGGCGTGCCCACCGAAATGCTCGCCAACGGTTGGGCCGGCGTCGCCAAGGAACTGGCCCTGCCCTACCGCGACATCGCCCTGGCATTGGGTGTGGGCTGGCTGGCTTATCTGGTGGTGGCCGACGCGGTGATCTCCCCCAGCGGTTGCGGCAACATCTACATGAACGCCACCCCGCGGGTGATCTACGGCTGGGCGCAAACCGGCACCTTCTTCAAGGTCTTCACCCGTATCGATGAAAAGTCCGGCATCCCGCGTCCGGCGCTGTGGCTGACCTTTGCCCTGTCGGTGTTCTGGACCCTGCCCTTCCCCTCCTGGGAAGCCCTGATCAACGTGGTCTCCGCCGCGCTGGTGTTGAGCTACGCCGTGGCCCCGGTGTCGGTGGCCGCCCTGCGCCGCAATGCGCCGGACATGCCGCGTCCGTTCAAGGTCAAGCGCATGGGTGTCCTCGGCCCGGTGTCGTTCATCATCGCCGCGCTGATCGTCTACTGGTCCGGCTGGAGCACCGTGTCCTGGCTGCTCGGCCTGCAGATCCTGATGTTCGTGGTGTACCTGCTGTGCGGACGTTTCGTGCCGACCCAACACCTGAGCCTGGCCCAGCAAGTGCGCTCTTCGGCATGGCTGATCGGCTTCTACGCCGTGACCATCGTGCTGTCCTGGCTGGGCAGTTTCGGCGGCATGGGCGTACTCACCCATCCCTTCGACACCGTGGTCGTGGCGGCTTGTGCGATGGGCATCTACTACTGGGGCGCGGCCACCGGCGTACCGGCGCATCTGGTTCGCCTGGAAGACGAGGACGGTGAAGCCGAAGCCGATCCCGTTTACAGCGGCCAGCGTCCGATTGGCGCGTCCATCCAGACTTCCCGCTGAGATTCAGGCCAGCAAAACCTCTGAGTTTTTCCAATGGAAAGGTTTATGAAAAAAGTACATGTCATTGATTCCCACACCGGCGGCGAACCGACTCGCCTGGTGATGTCGGGCCTGCCCCAACTGCCTGGCCGGACCATGGCTGAGAAGCGCGATGCCCTGCGCGAGCAGCATGACCAATGGCGTCGCGCCTGCCTGCTGGAGCCCCGTGGCAACGATGTGCTGGTGGGTGCGCTGTATTGCGAACCGGTGTCGCCGGATGCCACCTGCGGCGTGATCTTCTTCAACAACGCCGGCTACCTCGGCATGTGCGGCCACGGCACTATCGGCCTGGTCAACTCGCTGCATTACCTGGGGCATATCCAGCCCGGCGAGCACAAGATCGATACGCCGGTCGGCCCGGTCAGCGCCACGTTGCATGAGGACGGCAACGTCACCCTGCGCAACGTGCCCGCCTACCGCTACCGCCAACAGGTGCCGGTCGAAGTGCCGGGGCATGGCCGCGTGTACGGCGACATCGCCTGGGGCGGCAACTGGTTTTTCCTGGTGTCCGATCACGGTCAGGCGTTGCAGATGGACAACGTCGAGTTCCTCACCGAATACACCTGGGCAATGCTCAAGGCCCTGGAAGCTCAAGGCATCCACGGCGAAGACGGCGCGCTGATCGACCACATCGAACTGTTCGCCGACGACGACCACGCCGACAGCCGCAACTTTGTCATGTGCCCCGGCAAGGCCTACGACCGCTCGCCCTGCGGGACCGGCACCAGCGCGAAACTGGCATGCCTGGCAGCCGACGGAAAACTGGCCGCCGGTGAACGCTGGGTCCAGGCCAGCATCACCGCCAGCCAATTCGTCGGCAGCTACGAATGGGAGGGCGAACGCATCATCCCTTTCATCACTGGCCGCGCCTACATGGCCGCCGACAGCACCTTGCTGATCGACGAACAGGATCCCTTTGCGTGGGGCATTTGAGCCGCCACGCCTTTTCCCTAACCCGATCTGAATGAACGCTTCAAGGAGTGACTACACAATGAGCGATAACATTTTCACTGGCTGCATCCCTGCACTGATGACTCCGTGCACCGCCGAACGCAAGCCGGACTTCGACGCGCTGGTGGCCAAGGGTCGCGAGCTGATCGACATCGGCATGAGCGCCGTGGTGTATTGCGGTTCCATGGGTGACTGGCCGCTGCTGACCGAAGCCGAGCGTCAGGAAGGCGTGGCGCGCCTGGTGGCCGCCGGCGTTCCGACCATCGTCGGCACCGGTGCCGTCAACAGCCGCGAAGCGGTGTCCCATGCGGCACACGCGGCCAAAGTCGGCGCCCATGGTTTGATGGTCATTCCCCGCGTGCTGTCTCGCGGCGCTTCGGCCACCGCGCAAAAAGCCCACTTCGCCGCGATCCTCCAGGCCGCTCCTGGCCTGCCGGCGGTGATCTACAACAGCCCTTACTACGGCTTCGCCACCCGCGCCGACCTGTTCTTCGAACTGCGCCGCGAGTACCCGAACCTCATCGGCTTCAAGGAGTTCGGCGGTGCCGCCGACCTGCGCTACGCCGCCGAACACATCACCTCCAAGGACGATGACGTGACCCTGATGGTCGGCGTCGACACCCAGGTGGTGCATGGCTTCGTCAACTGCAATGCCACCGGCGCCATCACCGGCATCGGCAACGCACTGCCGCGCGAAGTGTTGCGCCTGGTGGCCTTGAGCAAACAAGCGGCCAAGGGCGATGCCAAGGCGCGTCGTCAGGCGCGGGAGCTGGAATCCGCACTCGCCGTGCTGTCGTCCTTCGATGAGGGTTGCGACCTGGTGCTCTACTACAAGCACCTGATGGTGCTCAATGGCGACAAGGAATACACCCTGCACTTCAACGAGACCGATGTGCTCAGCGATGCCCAGCGTCGTTATGCCGAGAACCAGTACGCACTGTTCCGTCAGTGGTACGAGCAGTGGTCGGCCGAGCAGAACTTCGCCTGACATCCAGCCTGTACAGCGGCGTGCCAATGCGCGCCGCTTTTATTTTCGCCCACGGCGGTACGGCGTTTTTTCGCAAACGCCTCCCCTCTTTTTTTCAGGAACGACCATGACTCTGACAGGCAACATGTTGATCGGCCAGCAGGCCATCCCCGGCAGTCGCGAAGCGATCCGCGGCATTGATCCCGCCACTGATCTGCCCCTTGAACCGGCCTATCACGGTGGCAGCGGCGAGCACGTCGAACAGGCCTGCGCCCTGGCGTGGAGTGCCCTGGACAGCTATCGCGCGACGTCCCTGGACGCCCGCGCCGAATTCCTCGAAACCATCGCCAGCGAAATCGAAGCCCTGGGCGATGAATTGATCGACCGCGCCGTGGCCGAGACCGGCCTGCCGCGCCCGCGTATCCAGGGTGAACGAGGCCGCACTTGCCAGCAGCTGCGCACCTTTGCCCGCACCGTGCGTGCCGGTGAATGGCTGGATGTGCGGGTCGACTCCGCACTGCCGGAGCGTCAACCCCTGCCCCGCCCGGACCTGCGTCAGCGTCAGGTGCCGCTCGGCCCGGTGGCGGTGTTCGGTGCCAGCAACTTTCCCCTGGCCTTCTCCGTCGCCGGCGGTGACACCGCTTCGGCGCTGGCCGCCGGTTGCCCGGTGATCGTCAAGGCCCATGGCGCGCACCCTGGCACCAGTGAACTGGTAGGCCGAGCGCTGGCCCGTGCGGTCAAACTTTGCGGGCTGCACGACGGCGTGTTCTCGCTGTTGTACGGCTCCGGCCGCGATGTGGGCATCGCCCTGGTCACCGACCCGCGCATCAAGGCGGTAGGGTTCACCGGCTCGCGCAGCGGTGGCATGGCCTTGTACAACGCGGCCCAGGCACGGCTCGAGCCGATCCCGGTGTATGCGGAGATGAGTTCGATCAACCCGGTACTGCTATTCCCCGCGGCACTGCAATCGCGTGCCGAAGCGCTGGCGCAAGGCTTCGTTTCATCCCTCACCCAAGGCGCCGGCCAGTTCTGCACCAACCCCGGTTTAGTGATTGCCCGCCAAGGCGCGGACCTTGAGCGCTTCATCAATGCGGCGGCAGATCATGTACGACGCAGCCCGGCGCAGACCATGCTCACACCCGGTATTTTCAACGCCTACGAGGCCGGAGTCGACGCACTGCTCAAACATGCACACGCGGTGGCCATCGGCTTGCGGGGCGAAACCCCGAACCAGTGCCAGGCTCACCTGTTCGTCACCCAGGCCAGTGAGTTTCTCGCCGACCCGGCGCTGCAGGCAGAAATGTTCGGCGCCGCTTCGCTGATCGTGCAATGCGCCAGCGACGAGCAAATCCGCCAGGTCATCGAACACCTGGAAGGCCAGTTGACCGCCACCCTGCACCTGGACGATGCCGACGTGGAGAGCGCCAGGGCCTTGTTGCCGACCCTTGAGCGCAAGGCCGGACGCCTGCTGGTCAATGGCTGGCCGACCGGGGTCGAGGTGTGCGACGCCATGGTCCATGGCGGCCCATTCCCGGCGACGTCCGATGCGCGCACCACCTCGGTCGGCACCGCCGCCATCCTGCGTTTCCTGCGCCCGGTCTGCTATCAGGACTTCCCCGACGCCCTGTTGCCGGCCGCGCTCAAGCACGGCAATCCGTTGCAGTTGCGTCGCCTGCTCGACGGCCAGAGAGAAGCCTAGGCCATGTCCAACGACTCCCTTTTCAACAGCCCGCACACAGCGGCGGACGTTGCCGTGATCGGCGCCGGAATCATCGGCGTCGCCTGCGCCCTGCGTCTGGCCCGCCAGGGCCGGCGGGTGGTGGTCATCGATCAACAGGAGCCCGGCCGTGGCGCCTCCTTCGGCAATGCCGGGCACCTGGCCACCGAGCAGGTGTTCCCCATCGCCGACCTGTCGATCCTCAAACGCCTGCCCGCCATGCTCATGGACCCGATGGGCCCGCTGCGCCTGGACTGGAAATACATGCCCCGGGCCCTGCCCTGGTTCGTGCGTCTGTTGCTCAACCTGCGCCCGGCGCCGTTCCAGCGCACCGTGGCCGGCATCCGCGCGCTCAATGAAAGCAGCCTGGGTGCCTGGCACCGGTTGCTGGAGACCATAGACCGCCCCGGATTGCTCAAGGAAGACGGCTCGCTGCTGGTGTTCGAACGCCCCGACTCGCAACAGGCCATCGAAGCGCTGCAGGCGCGCATGCGCCAGCAGCAAGTGCCGGTGGATTTCTGGCAGGCCCAGGCGGTCCGCGATGCCGCGCCGCAACTCAGCGAGCAGATCCGCGGCGGCTTGTTCTTCCCGCGCACCGGGCACTTTCTCGATCCCTTCCGGGTGGTCGGCGAACTGGTCCACGCCGCCAAAAGCAGCGGCGTACAGTTCCTCAAGCAACGGGTCGAGGGCGGGCAGTTGCATGAAAACGGCGTGTCGTTGATCACCGATCAAGGCCGTTTCAACAGTCGCCAGGTATTGATTGCCTGTGGCGCCCATTCAGCGAAGCTCACCGCCGCACTGACCGGCAAGAAGGTGCCGCTGGACACCGAGCGCGGTTATCACCTGATGCTGCCCCACGAACACGGGCGCTTGCCGTTCGCCGTCACATCGCTGGAGCGCAAGTTCATCATGACGCCGATGACCGAGGGCCTGCGGTTGGCCGGCACCGTTGAATTCGCCGGTCTGGAATGCCCGCCGACCATGGAGCGCGCCTGGCAGTTGCACCGTCTGAGCAAAGGCCTGTTCAAACACGACCTGAGTGCCGAAGCCGCCACGCCGTGGATGGGTTTCCGCCCCTCCCTGCCCGACTCCCTGCCGATCATCGACCGAGTGTGCCACGGCAAGGTCCTGCTCGCCTTCGGTCATCAGCATCTGGGGCTGACCCAGGCGGCGGTCACGGCGGAAATGATTGCGCAAATGGCCTCGCCTTTGATCGAAGCCCAGCCTCACGGCCTGCCGGCGACTGCGCCGTACCGGCTCGATCGTTTCTGAGGATCACTTGAAAAAATCACTCGGCGTCTTGCCGAACTGCTTCTTGAACATGGTCGTGAACGCGCTCGGGCTGTCGTATCCCAGCTCCCCGGCGATGTCGATGATCTTCTCGCCGACGGCGATTCGTTCCAGCGCCAGCAGCAGTCGCGCTTGCTGGCGCCATTGGCCGAAGGTCATACCAGTTTCCTTGCGCAACCTGCGCTGGATGGTTTTTGCGTCGAGGCTCAATCGCGTACTCCAGTCCGACAACGTCGAGCCATCCCCGGGATTACGCTGCAACGCGGTGCAGATCAGGTTGATCCGTGGATCGGTGGGCTGTGGCAGGTTCAACGGCAAGGTCGGCAGGATCGTCAGTTCATCCAGAATCAGCCGCAGCACCCGGGCTTCCCGCGAGTCCGGATCGCAGTTGAAATCGAAATCGACCGAGACCTTGATCAGCTCACTCAACAACGCGGAAACACTTACCGCCCGGGTTTCAGCGGGCAGCTCCAGGCTCGGGTCAGGGCGCACGAAAACGCTGCGCATCTTGATCGCCCCCACACAGCGAATCGAGTGCACTTCTCCACTTGGCATCCAGATGCCACGGCTCGGCGGCACCGTCCATTGGCTGGTGGCGGTGTGCACCACCATCACGCCTTCGATGGCATAGATCAGTTGATGCTTTTCATGGGAATGCGGCGCGATGAACCAGTTTTCCGGGTAGTCGGTCGCACTGCTGCGTACGCTCCAGCCGCCCTGGTCGATCTCCGCAAGAAATGCCTGCAATGGTTTGATCATGACGCCCTTTTTGCGATGGTCAATGCCCGAGTTGCGCGAGACGGGCGCCTTTGAGGCCCCTAGGATAACGCCGAACCCTGAAATGGGCTGCGCCTTGCGTTCGCAGTTCGCGTTTTTATCCGGAAACTCGCCTATGTCGACCACTACCCTCAGCTCACCCTCGCCCACCGTCTCGGTTGCAAGCCAGGCCAGCCCCCTGGTCATGCGCGTCATCGGCGCTTGCGCCCTGGCGCACCTGATCAACGACTTGATCCAGGCCGTGCTGCCTTCGATCTACCCGATGCTCAAGGCCAGCTATGGCCTGAGTTTCACCCAGGTCGGCCTGATCACCCTGACCTTCCAGCTCACCGCTTCACTGCTGCAACCGTGGATCGGTTTCTACACCGACCGGCATCCCAAACCGTGGCTGCTGCCAGCGGGCATGGTCTGCACCCTGATCGGTATTCTGATGCTGTCGATGGTCGGCAGCTTCCCGGCCATTCTCGTGGCCTCGGCACTGGTGGGGGTTGGCTCGTCGACCTTTCACCCCGAGACCTCACGGGTGGCGCGACTGGCCTCAGGCGGTCGCTACGGCCTGGCGCAGTCGACCTTTCAGGTCGGTGGCAACGCCGGTAGCGCCTTCGGTCCGCTACTGGCCGCCGCGATCATCATTCCCTATGGCGAGGGCAACGTCGCCTGGTTCGGCCTGTTCGCGGTGTTCGCCATCCTCGTGCAGTACGGGCTGAGCCGCTGGTACCGCAACCACCTGAACCTGTTCAAGCTCAAGCAAGGCAGCAAGGCCACCCACGGCCTCTCCAAGCGGCGAGTGACCTTCGCCCTGGTGGTGCTGGCGTTGCTGGTGTTCTCCAAATACTTCTACATGGCCAGCTTCACCAGTTACTTCACCTTCTACCTGATCGAGAAATTCGACCTGTCGGTGGCCAGTTCGCAGTTGTACCTGTTCCTGTTTCTTGGCGCCGTCGCGGCGGGCACCTTCTTTGGTGGCCCGATCGGCGACCGGATCGGCCGCAAGCAGGTGATCTGGTTTTCCATTCTCGGCGCCGCCCCCTTCACCCTCGCCCTGCCCTACGTCGACCTGTTCTGGACGGGCGTGTTGAGCATGATCATCGGCTTCATCCTCGCCTCGGCATTCTCGGCGATCGTGGTCTTCGCCCAGGAACTGGTGCCCGGCAACGTCGGCATGATCGCCGGGGTGTTCTTCGGCCTGATGTTCGGATTCGGCGGCATTGGCGCCGCGCTGCTGGGGCATCTGGCGGATATCCATGGCATCGAGTACGTGTACATGCTGTGTTCGTACCTGCCGTTGCTGGGGATTTTGACGATCCTGTTGCCTTCGACCCGGAGTGCTCGCTGAAGGATTCAGCCGATCATTTTTGATACCCGCCCTGTAGCACTCGGTAACACCTGGCCCTGTTGCGGTGCGTCTTTGCCACGACGCACCGCCACCCGCCCCGCGCCACACGGGCAAAACCGCCATGGCGTACTTTGTGCATCCAAAGGCCATCCTCTTCTGCCTGTAGCCGCCATGCGCCCCAAGGAACTGAAACTCTGGACCACCGGAGTCGCCCACCTGCTCGACCTGCCTGCCGGGCATGCGCGGCTGTCGGGGTTGAGCCATTGGCTTCGGCAAATCTGCCCGGTCGATCATTTCGTGTTGTTTGTCTACGAAGGCAATCACCGGCCACTGGCGTTGTTCGATACGTTCTCGGCGGACAAGCGGGCGGTGTATGTCGATGACTATCAGTGCGGGCCTTACCTGCTCGATCCGTTCTACCTGGCCTGCACACGCGAGCAGGCACCGGGGCTGTGGCGTCTGCGCCAGTTCGCCCCCGACCACTTCTACCTCGGCGAGTACTTCCTGACCTATTACCAGCAGACGGGTCTGGCCGAGGAAGTGGCGTTTTTCGTCGACCTCGGCGGTGGTGCCACGGCGGTGTTGTCACTGATGCGCTCCAGCGCCAGCTGTGCGTTCAGCCGGGACGAAATGCAACTGGTCGAGTGCGCGCAAGCGGTGGTCGAACAAGTCATCAATGAGGCCTGGCGCTTGCGTCAGGCCCAGCAACCGCGACCGGCACAGGACCTGGACTTCAAGATCCGCGAAGCCTTCGACCAGTTCGGCGCGCACATCCTCACCGGCCGCGAGCAGGAAATCGTTCAACTGTTGTTGCGCGGCCACTCCAGTGCTTCGGTGGCCGAACAACTGAACATCAGCCCCGGCACGGTGAAGATTCACCGCAAGAACATCTATGCCAAGTTGGGTATTGGCAGCCAGTCGGAATTGCTGGGGTTGTTTATTCGGGAATTGACGGAGGATCCGTTGCAAGCCTCCGGCCTCAAGCTACAGGCCTGATACCCATCGGTTGTCCGCCCCACCTGTAGGAGCTGGCTTGCCAGCGAATGCGGTTATTCAGCCGACAAGTCAGTTGCCTGACACACCGCTTTCGCTGGCAAGCCACTCCTACAGGTCTGTGGGTGATCTGGAGATTGTGGTCAGGGCGGATCAAGCTGATCCAACGCCCGGTTCACCGCCAGTTCCCCCAGCATGATCACCTGCGCAATCCCCAACAGCGCATTGCGGCTCGTCCCCTCCAGATGATCCACCAGATCGTTGGCCATGACATTGGCCGACGCCAGGGATTCACAGGCGCGCACCAGCAGGGTTTCGGTATTGAGTTCGGGATTGACGATGAACATCGTGCTGGGCTTGCGCGGCGTCGCCATGATGTGGGGGACGGGGTTGAGGTCGTGATCGAGGCTTTCGTACGGAGATGCCGGATCGGTGTCAGGCGGGTTGGGTGTGACTTTGAACATAGTGAAACTCCTTGTACCGTAAAAAGGAGCCATCACTCTCACGCTACCAAACGTTGGGTGGTGGCCATACGCAGGTTGGTAGACCGGGTACAAGGAAACCGGCGCGCCCGAAGGCGCCCTGTGCATGGCCACCATGTAGCAGCAGAGCAGAAAAACGCTGCTGATAGTGACGCATTGCACCTTGTAACACCGGGCTACCAAACCCGATCACTGTTTTTCAGTGACCGGCAAACGATAAGACCCGACCCCAAGGCGCACAAGCCGGCGGATTCTGGCGTACCTGTAGGCAACGACGCAAGGTGGTGTAGCCTTCGCGAAGTAACTCCGGGTGTCTTTAAACACGCATCTGCATTTTGTAGGAGCGAGCCTGCTCGCGATGGTCGTTAACGAATACGCGTGATGACTGGCTGAACGCAGCGCTCTTGAGCCCATCGTCGGAACGCCGCCCGGAGCAGGCTCGCTCCTACAACAAGCTGTTCCTATCCCCCAAGGGATATATACACCGCAAAACCCCGATTGCTAGTTTGGCCCCCGACGCACTGATTCATCACTGCAAGGGAGCCCGCCTCGTGAACAACACCCCGCCAAGCGATATCGAATTCTGCAATGTGGTCAAACGCTATGGCGAGGTGCAGGCCGTCAGCGGTCTGGATTTCGCGGTGCGGCGTGGCTCGTTTCATTCCTTTCTCGGTGGTTCGGGCTGTGGCAAGACCACCACCCTGCGCATGATCGCCGGCTTCGAGCAGCCCACCAGTGGTGAGGTGCGTCTGGCTGGTAAAAGCGTGGCCGGGGTGCCGGCGTTCGAGCGGCCGGTGAACATGGTGTTCCAGCATTACGCACTGTTCCCGCATTTGACCGTGGCGCAGAACATTGCCTACGGCCTGCGTTATCGCACCCCGCGCCCGGACAAAAAACAGCAACTGCGCATGGCCGATGAAGCGCTGGAGATGGTGCGTCTGAGCGGCTTTGGCCAGCGCAAGCCGAGTGAATTGTCCGGCGGCCAGCAACAGCGTGTCGCCCTCGCCCGCGCCTTGGTCAACAAGCCGACGGTGTTGCTGCTCGACGAGCCACTGGCCGCTCTGGATCGCAAGCTGCGCAAGGAGATGCAGTCGGAACTGCTGCGTTTGCAGCGCGAGGTCGGCATCACGTTTGTGCTGGTCACCCACGATCAGGAAGAAGCCCTGTCGATGAGCGACAGCATCAGCGTGATGCACAACGGTTCGATCATCCAGACCGCCACCCCGGAGCAACTCTATGAAGCCCCGGCCAGCCGCTACGTGGCGGACTTTATCGGTGAGTCCAACCTGTTCGACGGTACCGTGCGCCAACTCAATGGCAACTCCGTCGTCCTGCTTACCGAGCAAGGGCTGGAACTGACCAGCCCGTTGACACCTACCGGCAAGGGCCTGAGCGCCAACGCCGCCGGTTGCATTGCGGTGCGCCCGGAGCTGATCAGCATCGCCGGCGCCAACGCCGATATGACCCGGGAAGTGAAGCTGCCGGGTTGCGTGGAAGATCGCATCTACCTGGGCAATTCCACCGAATACCGCGTGCGCACCCAGGCCTTCGGCGTGGTCTGCGTGCGGGTGCCGCGCCAGCAGGATCACGGCGCCAATGCATTCGAACACGGCGCGCCAGTGCGCGTCGGCTGGGATCACGCCAACGGCCTGGCCATGGCGTTGTAAATCATCGATTCGTTTCATCAACCGGATGTGGAGCGTGCTATGGACCAGAAGACTTTTATCAAAACCCTGCGCAGCTGGCAGAACGGCTCGATCAGTCGCCGAGAATTCCTTGGCCGCACCGGCCTCGGTATCGCTGCTGCCGTGGTCGCGACCAACATGCCCGGCCTGCTGACCTCCACCGCCGAGGCCGCCGAGCAAACCAAGCTCGGTGATCGCCTGTCGCTGGCGACCTGGCCGAACTACCACAGCCAGGAAAACCTCGACACCTTCGCCAAGACAACCGGCGCCCGGGTGTCGATGAGTGTGTTCGGTTCCAACGAAGAAATGCTCGCCAAATTGCAGGCCGGCGGCAGTGGCTGGGACGTGCTGGTGCCGACCAACTACACCATCAGCACCTACGTCGGCCTGGGCCTGATCGAGCCGCTGGACCTGTCGCGCATTCCCAACTTCGACGCCTCGGCGTTCCAGCAGAAGTTCATGGCCCAGGGCACGGTGGACGGCAAGGTCTACGCGGTGCCGAAAAACTGGGGCACCACCGGCATGCTCTACGACGCCGGCAAGCTGAAAAACGGCCCCGCCAGCTGGAAGGAATTCTGGGCCGCCGCCCAAGGCCCGGCCAGCGGCCGCACGATGGTCCACGACTATCAACTGACCGCCATCGGCAATGCGCTGAAAAGCTTCGGCTACAGCTTCAACTCCCTGGACCCGAAAGAACTGGCCGACGCGGAAAAACTGCTGATCGAGGTCAAGCCGCACCTGTTCGCGATCAATTCCGACATCCAGCCATCGATGCGCAGCGGCGATGCCTGGCTGGCGATGTCCTGGACTGGCGATGCCTCGCAATTGCACCGCGACAACGCGCAGATGCAGTTCGAACTGGGCAAGGAAGGTGGCGAGTTGTGGAGCGACTTCTTCGCCATCCCGAAAAGCTCGGAGCACAAGGATGCCGCCTACGCGTTCATCAATTACCTGCTCGATCCGCAGCACAACAAGCTGGAAGTGCTGAGCCACGGCTACCCGAGCGGCGACAAGCGTGTCGACGCGCTGCTGCCGGTGGCGATGCTCGACGATCCGATCATGTACCCGGCCGCCGAGGCCCTGAGCCCGCTGGAGTTCGGTGCCGCCGCGACGCTGACCAGCCCGGCGCGCGCCGAACTGATGGCGCGTTTCAAGTCCGCCTGATCGCTTGACCATGGCCAATGAGGAGTCACCCATGAATGCCGTCGCCCACCCGCAAACGGTACAGCCGGGCCATGCCCTGTCGGCCGAGGTTCGCCAACGGCGCACCCTCGGCCGGCGCATCACCCTGGTGATGCTCTTGCCTTCGACCCTGTGGTTTCTGCTGCTGTTGTTGATGCCGCTGGTGATCATCCTGGTCTTCAGTTTCGGCGAGCGCAGCGCCGTGGGCGGTTACGCCGGTGGCTTCACCCTGGCCAACTACCTGAACCTCGGTTCTCGCGGCGCGGCGTTCCGCAACACGCTGATGCTCGCGCCGCTGGGTACCCTGGTGTGCCTGTTGGCGGCCTATCCGTTGGCGTACTTCCTCGCGGTCAAGGTCACGAGGAACCGCTCGCTGTTGCTGACCCTGGTGATCGTGCCGTTCTGGACCAGTTTCCTGATCCGCACCTATGCGTGGATTTTCATCCTCAGTGGCAAAGGCATTCCGGCACTGCTAGCCAGCCTGGGTCTTGAGGATGTGCGGCTGATCAACACGCCGTGGGCGGTGCTGATCGGCATCGTCTACGGCTACCTGCCGCTGATGGTGTTCCCGATCTACGTCAGCCTGGAAAAACTCGACAAGCGCCTGCTCGAAGCCTCGGCCGACCTCGGTGCCTGCGCCTTCGAGAGCTTCCGCCGCGTCACCCTGCCGCTGTCTGCGCCGGGGATCATCACCGGGGTGATGCTGGTGTTCATCCTGTTGATGGGCGAGTTCCTGATCCCGGCCATTCTCGGCGGCGGCAAGGTGTTCTTTGTCGGCAACGCGCTGGTCGACCTGTTCCTGCAATCGCGCAACTGGCCGTTCGGCAGTGCGCTGGCCATGACGTTGGTGGCGATGATGCTGCTGATCATCGGCGTGTATCTGAAACTGGTGGCGCGCTATGGCGGCCGCCCTGCCGACGGAGGCCTGTGACATGTGGCTGCGTAGCTATTCAACCTCGCTGTACCTGTTCCTCTATGCGCCGATTGCCTTGATCGTGCTGTTCAGCTTCAACGCAGGGCGCAGTGGCCTGGCGTTCCAGTGCTGCTCGGTGCAATGGTTCGGCACTGCGTTCGGCAACCCGTTCATCATGGAAGCCCTGGGCAACAGCGCGCTGATTGCCGCAAGTTCCTCGGTGATCGCCACGCTGTTCGGCACCCTGGCGGTGTTTGGCTTGCAGCGTTGCGGCAGCAAGGTGCGCATGTTGTTCGATGCGCTGACCTATTGCGCGATCATCGTGCCGGGCATCGTCATCGGTATCTCGACGCTGATTGCGTTCATCAGCCTGTTCGACCTGATCAACCCGCTACTGGCGAGCTGGCTGCCGACGGTGCCGAAATTGAACATGGGCTTCTTCACCGTGATCGCCGCGCACTCGCTGTTCACCATGGCCCTGGTGATGGTGATCGTGCGCAGCCGCGTCGATTCACTGGACAAGGCTTTGCTCGAAGCCTCGGCGGACCTGTATGCGCCACCGATGGACACCTTCTGGCGGGTGACCCTGCCGCAGATCAGTCCGGCGATCATGGCCGGGTTCCTGCTGGCCTTCACCTTCAGCTTCGACGATTTCATCATTGCGTTCTTCGTTGCCGGTTCCGAAACGACGTTGCCGATCTACATCTTTTCCTCCATCCGCCGCGGCGTGACGCCAGAGATCAACGCGATTTCCACGGTGATCATCTGCGTGTCGCTGGCCCTGCTATTCACTTCCCGCCATCTGCAAAACCGCCGCACCGGCGTCCAGGAGTCACACCATGCGTGATCAGCTCTACATCAACGGCGAATGGGTCAGCCCGGACCTGGGCGGCTATCTGGACGTGATTGATCCGGCTACCGAACAGGTCTTCCACCGCGTGGCGGCGGGCACTGAAGAGGATGTCGACCATGCCGTGCGTGCGGCCCGTCGCTCCTTCGACAATGGCTGGGGACAAACCAGCGGCGCCGAGCGTGCGCAGTGGCTCGAGGCGCTGGCCGATGAGCTGGAAAGCGGCCAGCAGACGCTGGCGGAACTGGAAGTGCGTGACAATGGCAAGCCGCTGCCCGAAGCGCAATGGGACATTGGCGATGCGATCGGTTGTTTCCGTTACTACGCCGGTTTGGCCCGCGATCTTGACCAGCAGCAGGATCAGCCGTTGGCCTTGCCGGATGAGCGTTTTCGCTGCCGCCTCCGCCACGAGCCGATTGGCGTGGCCGGGCAAATCATTCCCTGGAACTACCCGCTGCTGATGGCCGCGTGGAAGGTGGCGCCAGCCTTGGCCGCCGGGGCCACCGTGGTGTTGAAACCGTCCGAACTGACGCCATTGACCGCGCTGGAACTGGCGGCCGCTGCCGATTGTATCGGCTTGCCCGCCGGGGTGCTGAACCTGGTCACCGGCCTCGGCGCCGACGCCGGCAGCCCGCTCACCGAGCATCCGGGGGTGGACAAACTGGCCTTCACCGGCAGCGTGCCCACCGGGGCGAAAATCATGTCGGCAGCGGCGCGGGACATCAAGAACATCAGCCTGGAACTGGGGGGCAAGTCTGCGTTCATCGTGTTTGATGACGCCGATGTCGAAGCCGCTGTGGAGTGGATTCTGTTCGGGATTTTCTGGAACCAGGGTCAGGTGTGCAGCGCGACTTCACGCCTGCTGGTGCAGGAAACCATCGCCCCGCGCCTGATCGAACGGCTGGTGGAGGAAACCCGCAAGATCAGCATTGGCCCCGGTATGCAGCCCGGCGTTCTGCTCGGGCCGCTGGTCAGCCAGGGCCAGTACGACAAGGTGCTCGGCTTCATCGACCAGGGCTTGGCCAGCGGCGCCCGTTTGCTCACCGGCGGACGGCGACCGGCGCATCTGGCCGAAGGGTATTTCATTGAGCCGGCGATCTTCGATGAGCCGGGGCACAGCAGCATCTTGTGGCGCGAAGAAGTGTTCGGCCCGGTGCTGTGCATCAAGCGCTTCAAGACCGAAGAACAAGCGCTGCAAATGGCCAACGCCAGCCGCTTCGGCCTGGCCGCCGCCGTGATGAGCGCCGATTTGCAGCGCACCGCCCGGGTCGCCAACCAGCTGCGCGCCGGGATCGTCTGGGTCAACTGCTCGCAACCGACCTTCGTCGAAGCGCCCTGGGGCGGGATGAAACACAGCGGCATCGGTCGGGAACTGGGGCAATGGGGGTTGCACAATTATCTGGAGGTCAAGCAGGTGACCGAGTACGTCAGCGACGAGCCGTGGGGTTGGTACTTGAAATAAACCAGTCAACCTCTTTGCTTTGGCTTTGGCTTTGGCTTTGGCTTTTGATCTTCTTGCCCCCTCGAGAGGCCGAGCGCAGGTCCTGCGCAGTGGGCAACCCGGCATGGATGCCGGGTTAGCCGCCGCCGGCCATGGATGGCCGATGGCGGCGGGCCCACGGAGCAGGACCGGAGCGAGGGAATGCCGAGCCTGGGCGAGGCACCGAACGAAAGGGGCAAGAGCCCTTGGTTACTTGGGGCTTTTCCAAGTGACCCGCCGTAAGGGCGGAACCAATAGTCGCCGTTACCGCAAAAACGGATATGTACACCCGCAAAACCACATCACCCAACACATAGCCATCGCGAGCAGGCTCGCTCCTACAGTGGATTTTCGGCGTGGCATAAAGCCGGCTTGTGGCAACGGATCGACAACGGGTAATTTGGACGACCTGCCCCTCAAGACACGCCGGAGTCGACCGATGCGCATCGCCTTGCTGTCCGACATGCACCTGTCCGTCAACGCGGTCCCTTTTCCCACCGTGGATGCCGACATTGTCGTACTCGCCGGGGACATCGCCCGGCCGGCCAAGGCCATCGAGTGGGCCAGAGCCTGCCCGGTTCCGTTGTTGTACGTGGCGGGTAATCACGAGTTTTATGGCAGTGACCTGGTCTCCACCTACGAGCAGTTGAACAGCCTGGCGCAAGGCACACAGATCCACGTACTGGAACGTTCGGAGTACATCCACGACGGCGTACGTTTTCTCGGTTGCACCTTGTGGTCTGACTATCGCCTGCTCGACAGCCCGGAGGATCGGGCGCTGGGCATCGATCTGGCGACGCAGCTGATCCGTGACTTCAGCCACATCAGGATCGCCCCCGACTTTCCAGACCTGTTCACCCCGGCCATTTCCCAACTGGTGTTTCTACAGACCGTCGTCTGGCTGGAAGACTGCTTCACCCGCGACAGCAGCACGCCCACGGTGGTGGTCTCGCATTTCGCCCCGACCCGGTCGAGCATCAGCCCGACCTTTGCCGGCTCGCCGATCAACTCAAGTTTTGTCTCGGACCTCGAAGCGCGGATCAAAGACTGGCAGCCGGCACTGTGGCTGCATGGCCACACCCATGGCAGCTTCGATTATCGGGTGGGCAACACCCGCGTGGTGTGCAACCCCCGGGGCTATGCCAAAAATGGCATCAATGAAAATCCTGATTTCGATGAGGCCTTGGTGATCGATCTGGAGTTCTGAGGTAACGCTCAGATCAACAGTTCCAGCGCATCGAACCGTTCGACATTCTCCGAAAGCCTCGGGCGCCCCTACCCCACGTCCGGCGCGAAACGTTGCGCGTACTCCCTGGGACTCACGCCAAGGCGCCGGACGAAAACCTTCCTCAGTACGTCAACGCTGTGATAACCGCATCGGCGTGCGACCTCCTCCATCGAGCGCCCACCCAGTTCGAGCTCCCGGCACGCGGCTTCCAGCCGAACGTCTTCCACGTACTTGGCCGGGGTGGTCTGCAACTCGCGCTGAAAGATCCGGATCAAGGTTCGGACACTGGTAGCAAAGCGGTCTGCGAGGATTTCCACGGTCAGCTGTGAACTCAGGTGCTCACTGATCCAGTGGCACAGTTCATCCAGATTAGAACCGGGGACCTGCTGCGATTGCAGGGCGACACTGAACTGCGCCTGCCCACCGGGACGGCGCAGGAACAGCACCAGGTTTTTCGCGATGTCCAGCGCAACGTCATCCCCCAGGTCTTCGCTGACCAGCGCCAAGGCAAGGTCGATGCCCGCCGAGATGCCGGCCGAGGTATAGACGTTGTCATCCTTGATCCAGATCGGATT
Organism: Pseudomonas sp. P4_B3; assembly: GCF_056402295.1. Taxonomy (NCBI): domain Bacteria; kingdom Pseudomonadati; phylum Pseudomonadota; class Gammaproteobacteria; order Pseudomonadales; family Pseudomonadaceae; genus Pseudomonas; species Pseudomonas sp. P4_B3. The sequence continues at coordinate 56,277 of NZ_JBFUHR010000021.1, read as the reverse complement.
CGGATCGACCTGCACCTTGGGATATCGCTCGGCAAGATCGCGTGCCATGCGCCAGTGAGTCGTCGCCCGGCGCCCGTCCAGCAGCCCTGCGTCTGCCAGGGCGAACGCGCCGACACAGATCGAGCACACCCGTCGTACGCTTTCGGACCTCGTGCGAATCCATTCGATGGCCGCCCCGTCCAGCTGATCGATTGCCTGCCAGCCTGTCGCCACGATCAGCGTGTCGATGGCCTTGTCGGCACGCCGCTCGTGCTCGAGGGTCGTGTGCGCCATGAGCCCGATGCCAGTGCTGCTGGCCATTTGCGGGTCGACGCCCGCGCAGACCAGTTCAAGCACGTAGGGCGCGAAGGCTCCGTCGTGCAGAGTGTTCGCCAGGGAAAACACCTCGGCCGGGCCGATGACGTCGAGCCCGTCGACGGGTGGCAACCCCAGAATCACCACGCGTTTTGGTGTGCGGCCCTTCAATGAATGGCCAGGTTTCGTCTTGTTCATCACGGCGGGTTCCTGCTCGTTCAAGGCACCAATATTGGCACAAATCATCCGCAAATAGTCAATTACGCCACACCATACATCCCTAGAGTGAATGGCAAGCCAAGTTCATTACCGGGAGGCACCATGAATACACCCATCAACATCGGCGGCTTCAGCGCTCCAGACTCCGAGCTAGCCCGCAGAGCCGCATCGCTCGTGGAGCGCGTCCATTCCAGAGCGCTTTTGCATCATGTGCACCGGACATGGTGGTTTGCCGAATTCCTTGGCCAGCGCCGGGGCTTGCGGTACGACCGTGAAGCGGTCTACCTCGCCGCACTGCTGCACGATTTGGGGCTGACGCCCGAGTTTGCCGCCGACCAGCGCTTTGAAGTCGATGGCGCCGATGCCGCCCGTCATTTTCTCCTGGCCAACGGTTATCCGCAGGCGAAAGCTGAACAGGTCTGGGATGCAATTGCCCTGCACTCCAGCGCCGGCATCGCCGACCGCAAACAGCCGGAAATCGCCCTGATCTATCTGGGCGCCCATGTCGATGTCATGGGCCTGCACCTGGATGAAATCACCCCTTCGCTGGTCGACGACACGCTCGCGCTTTACCCCCGCATCGGCATGAAAGCGGCCTTTACCCAGGCCGTTGCCGAAGTGGCCAGGAACAAACCCCATACGACCATTGGTACCGGGCTCGCCGATGTCGGACGTCGCCATGTCCATGGTTTCGATTGCCCGAATGTCTGCGACCTGATCGACAACGCGCCCTTCGACAGCTGATCCACTTCCCGTTTATTACAGTGAGAGAACCCATCATGCAGCCACACAAATACCTCATCACCGGAGCAACCGGTAAAACCGGCGTCTACACCGTCCGTCATCTGCTCAATGAAGGTCATACAGTGCGGGCCTTCGTGCATCAACTGGACGAACGCAGCGCCGCCTTGCAGAACGAGGGCGCCGAAATCTTTGTCGGCGACCTGCTGGAACATGACGACATCTTGCGCGCCATGGATGGCGTGACCGGCGCGTACCTGTGCTACCCGGTTCGCCCCGGCTACATTCAGGCAACCGCCTATTTTGCCGATGCCGCACGGCGCGCAGGCGTCGAGGTGGTGGTGGAAATGTCGCAGATTTCCGCGCGGGAAGACTCTCTGAGCCATGCCGCCCGCGACCACTGGATTGCCGAGCGCGTACTCGACTGGTCGGGCGTGCCAGTGGTGCACATTCGCCCGACGTTCTTTTCCGAATGGCTGATTTTTCCGTGGGTGCTGGATCAGATCGTCAAGGAAAACAGGATAACGCTGCCGTACGGTAGCGGGCGGCACGCACCGATTGCCGCCGAAGATCAGGCCCGTGTGATCGCCAGGCTCCTGACCCAGCCGTCCGGCCATATCGGCAAGACCTACCCGTTGTGCGGTCCCGTCGAACTGAGCCATCAGCAAATTGCCGAGGAAATCAGCGCCATCGTCGGCCGCACCATCACCTACAGTCCGTCGACGCTGGAGGAGTATCGCCAGCACCTGCAGACCTACGATCTGCCGGAATTTGTCATCCAGCACTTCCTGGCGGTGGCGGTCGATTACCAGAACGGGATTTTTTCCGGAGTGGACGGCGTGATCGGGCAAGTAACCGGTCAAGCACCGCAGACGGTGGCTGACTTCGTACGGGCCAATCGCCAATTGTTCGAACAGTGACCGCGGGTGTATGCATCGGGTGTTCAAGTATCAACGCTCGCGCCCGATGCAACGCCGGCAACCCGCTACACTTTCCTCGCTCCGCCGCGGCACCAAAGCGGCCAAGACCCCTGACTTCTGATCTGGAGGTATCCCATGAGCGACAGCAGCGAACTCACCACCTTTACCGGCTGGGCCGCCACGGCAGCGGGCGCGCCACTGGAACCCTTTAGCTACGATCCCGGCCCGCTGGGAAGCGATGAGGTGGAAGTCGCCGTGGAATATTGCGGCGTCTGCCACTCCGACCAGTCGCTGATCGACAACGACTGGGGCATCAGCAGCTACCCGTTTATTCCCGGTCACGAGGTGGTCGGCCGTATCGTGCGGCTGGGCGACCAGGTTCGCGGCCTGGAAATGGGCCAACGAGTGGGCATCGGTTGGTACAAGGGCAGCTGCATGCATTGCACGTCGTGCATCGAAGGCTCGCATAACCTGTGCCGCACCGTGCAACCGACCATCATCGGCAGCAACGGTGGCTTTGCCGACCGCATTCGCTCGCACTGGGCCTGGGCCTTGCCGATCCCGGCCGGGCTCGACCCGGCGATGGCCGGGCCGTTGTTCTGTGCCGGTTCGACCGTGTTCAACCCGCTGGTGGAATTCGGTATCAAGCCCACTGATCGGGTCGGTGTGGTGGGCATCGGCGGCCTCGGTCACCTGGCGCTGCGCTTCCTCAACGCCTGGGGCTGCGAAGTCACCGCCTTCACCTCATCGCTGAGCAAACAGGACGAAGCCAGGCGCCTGGGCGCGCACAAGGTGGTCGCCTCGACCGACACGGATGCGCTCAATGCCATTGCCGGCACCCTGGATTTTCTCCTGGTCACCGCCAACGCCAACCTCGACTGGACGGCCATGCTCGCCACCCTGCGCGGCAAGGGCCGCCTGCACTTTGTCGGTATCGTGCCCGACGCCATACCGGTGCACGTGTTCAACCTGATTCCCCAGCAAAAAGTCTTGTCCGCCTCACCGGTCGGCTCACCGGCCAACACCGCGATGATGCTGGAGTTCTGCGCCCGTCATCAGATCCTGCCGCAGGTCGAGATGTTCCCCATGAGCCGGATCAACGAAGCCATCGATCATTTGCGCAGCGGCAAGGCGCGCTACCGCGTGGTGCTGGATGCCCGTCAGTGACAGGCGACGAACGAAGAAAAGGGCCGCTTATTCAAGCGGCCCTTTTTTTGCCCTCAGGGATTGGCCACCTGCGCCGGCAGCGCGGGCATGTGCGGGTCATTCCAGGTGAACCGATAGGCTTTGCTGGCCTCTTGCGGGAGGCATTTGCCGTTGTCGGCATCCGCCCCCACGATCGACCAGTTCGCCCGGGAGTTTTCGCCCAGTTCACGGGCCGCTTCAGGTTTGAAGCACTGGTTCAGTACGTCATCCGGTACCAGAGCGTAGGCCTTGGGGTGTTCACGCAGATACTGCGCAGCCTTCTCGATGGAGGAGTAATCCATGCCGAAATGCACGATCGGCTGACGGGCGAACAACCAGTGCCCCTCCTCCCAGTTGACCAGCACCAGATCGGCGCCCTGGGTCATGGATGCCGCCTGGGTCATGAGCACCTGATCAATGTTGGCGCCTTCCTTGAGCGGTTCGATGAAACCACGGGCGAACCACAGTACGAACCAGGTCGCGACCAGTGCCGGGAACACCCGACGCAAACGCGGGTGCCGTTTGAACCAGCGCTTGAGCAGCCACGGGATCAACGGTGCGGCGACCAGCACCAGCCCAGGCAGCGCCGGGTAGATGTACAGCTTGCGCTTGCCAGTGCTGATGCAGAAAAACAGCACCACCAGCACCACCCAACCGAGCAATACCAGGACCCGGCCGTCACGTTTTTGCAACTGCCGGCGCCAGGCGGGGACCAGCCATGGCAGCACTAGCACCAGCGGTAGCCAGTACTGCGGAATCACGTTGGTGAAGAAGTACCAGAACGGTTCGCGGTGATGCCACGCGGCGGCATAACGGCCCGCGGTCTGGTGCAGGAGGATCTCCCGCGCATAGGCAATTTCGTCAGCGCTGCCATTGACGATGATGGACAAGGCCAACGGCAACAGCCAGATCGCAATCGCTGCCAGCATCACCACCAACCCCAGCAACCACTTGCGCGCCTCGCCGGGCATGGCCACCACACCGGGCCAGTCTTTGCGCACCGCATAGGCGTACGGAATCAGCAACAGCGCCGGCAGGAAACCCACGCCTTTGGTGATCACGCCGATGCCCATGGCCGCGCAGCCCGCGTAAAACCAGCGCCACGCCGGGCCGAGCAGCAGGTGTCGCGCCAGACCATAGAGGCCCAGGGAGGTAAACAGAATCAAAAGGCTGTCGATCTGGCCGGTGCGCAGGATGCTGTAGGTCTGGTATGTCGCCAGGTACAACAGCGCGGCGTTGCGACCGGTACGCTGGGTCCACAAGCGACGACCCAGGTCATAGACCATCGCCGTGACCGTCACGGCCGAAAACAGCCCCGGGATATAAAGGGCGATGTTCGGCTTGCCGGTCAGCCAGGTGAAGAACGCCACCGTCCACATGAAAATCGGCGGCTTGTCGCCGTAGATCTCGGCCGCCCGGTGCGGGATCAGCCACGAGCCGTTTTGCAGCATCTCCAGTGCGACGCCGAGGAAACGCTCTTCGTCCACATTCTGTGCCTGGCGCAGCCCCATTCCGGCGCCGATCAGCAACAGGGCAAGCAGCATCAGGCCCAGGCATTCGACCCTGGGCGACAGTGATCTACGCATGGTTTATTCCTTCACGCTTCTGCTTTTGGCAATCAATTGCAGGTTGCGGAAATAGACGATGGAGCCAAACGCCTGACCGGCGATGAACACCGGGTCCTGGCGGTAGATGGCGTAGGCGAGCAACAAGGTACTGCCAACGATGCTCAGGTACCAGAAGTTGGTCGGGATCACGCTGCGTTTCTTGTACTCGCTGTACAGCCACTGCAGGACAAACCGCCCGGTAAAGGCAACCTGCCCCGCAAAGCCGACGATCAGCCACAGGGTTTCACGAGACAACATCATCCTTCGATCTCCTGGGCAATGGTGTTCAGCCGCGTGCGTTTGATCAGCCACCAGACTCCGAACAAATCGAGAATGCCGACCAGCGCGCGGTCGATGTTGCCGTATTTCGACACCCCGGCCGTGCGCGGCCGGTGGTTGACCGGGTGGACGATCATGCGCCCGTTATGGCGCTGGATCAGTGCCGGAATATAGCGATGCATGTGGTCGAAGTACGGCAGGCGCAAGAACGCCGCGCGCTCGATCAGCTTCAGGCCGCAACCGGTGTCCGGGGTGGCGTCCTTGAGCAGGCGGCGGCGCAGGTTGTTGGCGAAACGCGAGGCGTAACGTTTGCTCGCGGTGTCACGGCGATTGACCCGGTGCCCGGCGACCAGTTGCACGTCAACCTGGCCCGGTTCGCCGCGCACCAGCGCCAGCATGCCGGGGATGTCCGCCGGGTCGTTCTGGCCGTCGCCATCGAGGGTCGCCAGCCACTGCCCGCGGGCCTCCCGTGCGGCGTGGTACAACGAAGTGCTCTGCCCCAGCGAACGTTCGTGATGCAGGATGCGCAGGGTGTTCAGTCCGTTCTGGCGGATCTGCCGCAATTCCTGCAGGGTCGCATCGGTGCTGCCATCGTCGACGACGATGATTTCGTACGATTCAGCGGCCAATGCGACGCGGATTTCTTCAAGCAGCGGCTTGAGGTTGTTCGCTTCGTTTTTGGCGGGAATCAGTACGGATACAAAAATGTCTTGGTTCATGGGGTCTCTCTCGCCCTTTTGATTTTTCGAGATCAGAGGCGAACGCTTCAAATCTGATAGAACTGCCGATACCACTTCACAAACTCGCCGACGCCGGTTTCGAGCGTCACCTGCGGGCTGAAGCCCACCCACTCGGCCAGTGCCGAGACATCGGCCCAGGTCTTGACCACATCACCGGCCTGCATCGGCATGTAGTTGCGCCGGGCCTGCAGGCCCAGGGCGGACTCCAGGCAGTCGACGAAATCCAGTAACGCAACCGGCATGCCACGCCCGATGTTGAAGAGCCGGTTTACCCCGGTGGCGGAGCCTTCCGGCACCGGAGGCTTTGGGCGTAGTCGGGCGATACCTTCGACAATGTCGTCGACGTAGGTAAAGTCGCGCGACATCTGCCCCTGGTTGTAAATGTCGATGGGCAGGTCTTTGAGGATGGCGTCGGTAAACTTGAACAGCGCCATGTCCGGGCGGCCCCACGGACCGTAGACGGTAAAAAAGCGCAGGCCACTGGCTTTCAAGCCATACAAATGGCAATAACTTTCGGCCAGCAGTTCATTGGAGCGCTTGGTGGCGGCGTACAACGAAACGGGATGTTCGACAGGATCCTCGACACTGAACGGCATTTTGCTGTTGGTGCCGTACACCGAACTGCTCGAAGCGTAGATCAGATGCTCGGGGCGATGGTGCCGACAGGCTTCCAGCACATTGAGGAAACCCACCAGGTTCGATTGCGCATAGATATCCGGGTTGTCCAGCGAGTAGCGCACCCCGGCTTGAGCAGCCAGATGCACCACTTCGGTAAAACGGTGTTCTTGAAACAGGCTCATCAGGGCCGGTTTATCGACGATGTCCATTTTCCGGAAACGAAAACCCGGCAAAGTCTCCAGCACTTTGAGGCGTGCGTGCTTGAGCTCCACGTCGTAGTAGTCGTTGAGGTTGTCGATACCAACAACCTCCTGACCCTCGCGGCACAAACGCTGGACCGTATGAAAACCGATGAACCCGGCCGCACCGGTGACCAGAACGGTCATTGGACGCATGCCTGCGACTGCGCCGCGATCGGCGCGAGATTACTGATCCAGACCCTCGTCAGCTTCATATGTAGCTCCTGCTTATGGCGTCATTCGCGCACGGTTTCGTTGTGAAGCTTATAAAACAGAAACATTTCAGTTTCGATAACGCCGTGCGCAACCTCAGCAAAAAAAACCATATCTGGCCGAAACAGCCGCTATTATCTGGCCGAATTGTCATGTGGCTTGTAAAACCGGAACAAACCGATATCCACGGTCTTGATGTATTGCGTGGCCCAATCCGGTTTGACGGTACGATCGTGGAAATACAGTGCACCCTGCGTGCGGTCCGGCAGTTCCTTGTTCAGGGCCTTGCGCGCGATTTCCTTGGCCATCGCGTAAGGCACCTCTTCCTGGACCGAATCGGATTTGCCGTCACACCACCAGGAAAACTGGCAACTCTTGGTTTCTGAACCCTGTTTGACCACTTTGCACACCGTGTCCGGAAAGCCCTCGTGGCCCAGGCGATTCATGACCACGTTGGCCACTGCCTCCATGTCGGCGGTGTCCTTGCCCCTGGCTTCCCAGTAAATGGACCGGGCCAGGCACGTGATCGCATCGTCCAGCGGCGCGACGCCCGCCGGGTCGACGGCCTGGACTTCGGACGGGGTAATCGCTTCAGCCTTGGGCACCGGTGCGGGGTTGTTGTTCTCGGCGGCTTTCTGTTCCAGCACCTCGGCCTTGTTCTCGGCCGCTTGCTGCTTTTGCGCTTGATCCGCAGCGGACACCGGGCCGGCAAACAACATGAAGGCGAGGCAAGTGGCGATCCAGTCGAGGCGCATGGTCGGTGTCACTCGGTGAGTGGTTCGATTCAGTCTAGTAGTGAAATGATTTCGCCCACCCCACTACACTCTGGATAAATCCGTTGTCCTGGATGGACCAACTTCGCGCATCATGGGCGCAATCTGCTCAAGGGGATATTCATGGGTTTCATCTCATCCGCAATGCGTTTGACCGGTTTGTCTCTGGGCCTGGTATTCGCCGCCCACGCCGTGGCGGCGGACGAAGCGCAATTGGTCGAATCGATCAACGTCTACCGCAGCCAACTGCAGCGCTGTGCCGGCCAGGTCTCAGCGGAGCTACCGCCGCTATCGGCCGACCCGCGCCTGGTGCTGACCGCCCCGAGTATCGGCAATCTGCAGCAGGCCATGGCCACTGCGGGTTATCCCATGAAGAATGTGCAGGCCATCAGCCTGTCCGGGCCGCGCGATGCGGCGTCGGCGATGAAGGCGATTCAGGAGAGTTTTTGCCAGATCGTCCTCGACCCGCAATTCGTCGATGTCGGCGTCAGCCGCCAGGACAATCAGTGGCGCATCGTCGTGGCGCGGCCACTGCTGAGTTCACGCCTGGGCGACTGGCAGACCGAGGGCCAGAAGCTGCTCATCGAACTCAACGCCGCACGGGCCAAGCCGCGTCAATGCGGCACCCAGTCTTTCAATGCCACCGCGCCGCTGGCCTGGAACGCCACGCTGGCCACCGCCGCCGAAGGCAACTCGCGCTCCATGGCCAACAATAACTACTTCGATCACAAGGACCGCGATGGCCGCACCCCGGGCGATCGCGCGGAACTGGCCGGCTATGACTTCCAGCAGATCGGCGAAAACATCGCCGCCGGGCAAGACAGCGTACGCAAGGTGGTCGAAGGCTGGCTGACCAGCCCCGGCCATTGCGCCAACCTGATGAACCCACTGTTCCGCGAACTGGGCGCGGCGTATGCGACCGATCCGAAGAGCGATGCGGGGATTTACTGGACGGCGATGTTTGGGGCTCAGTAAAGACAAGACTCTGTGCCCTTTAAGAAAGTTTTTGCGGTGAGACTGAAGTCCTTGGCGCACAGAGTGTGTCGCGGGCGGACTGTGCAGCCGATGGTGTACATATCCGTTTCTTTGGTAACGGCCACTAACGGTTCCGCCCTTACGGCGGGTCACTTGGAAAAGCCCCAAGTAACCCGCCGTAAGGGCGGAACCGTTAGTGGCCATTACCGCAAAAATGGATATTCATCCAATCCAATCCATACATACGCCTCAAAGTGAACTGGAACCCTTTAATGGCTTGCCATCAGTGGCTACTCATCCCGGCCGCGTGCATCAACATCCGCAACGCCCCCGCCACCACACCCAAGGCAACCACGCTGCCCAGCCAGATCACCACCAGCCATCCCAGGCGCTTGTACCAGCGCGCGGGTGCGGTTTGATTCGTTTCAATGCTAGCCATCGCCAATCCTCACTTTGCCGCGGAACACGTAGTAGCTCCAGACCGTGTACATCAGATGATCGGCAGAATGAACAGCGCGCCAATCAGGATGAACAACTGGCTGGTCGGCCGTGATGCCGCCGCCCACAGGCTGATCGACGGCGGCACGATGTTCGGCCAGAGGCTGAACGCCAGACCGATGTAGCCCAGGAACACCAGCATCAGGGTGAAGGCGAACGGCCAATGGGTGTGGCGTTGGCGCAGGGTCTTGAGCAAGCCGAACATCGCCAGGTGCGCATGGGCAAACCAGCGCGTGGCGAGTTCCGGATGAAGGATTGGCGTCCACACGCAGATCACACTCGCCGCCGCTGACCTGTGCTTCGCGCTCCCATTGCAGCAGGAACTTGACCATGCCGTTTTCCGGCGACTCGCCCCAGGCGCAACCGGGGTAGTCGAACCCGCTGTTCTGGTTGGTCTTGAGCATGACGCGAATGCTCTTCAGCGCGTTTTCACTGCCCAACCAGCGGCGGCACCTTTGTAGGGTTTGTATCGGTCGACTTGAGACATGGTACTTCTCCGTGACAATGCACACAGGCTTCGACCTGACTCAGGTCATTGTTCGATTTGCGGAGAAAGCATATGAATGGCGTTTAAATATTGTCTAATCGCTATTTATGACCAGGTTATCGAAACCATCTATCACGGTATTTTTACTTTGTTTTTCAATACCTTGAAATCAACAAAAGCAACTTTTAAAGCCAAATTAAATTCATCATAGAGCCGGTCGATCAACCGGTTATTAATAGTGATTGGACGCCCCTTGAAGTTGCTCTTAGCCTGCGTTCAACAAATCCGTTATTAACGGAGTTCGTAACTGTAGGAGCGAGCTTGCTCGCGATTGCCCCAAGGGCACCGCGTTTAACCAGAAAGCGCGCGTAATCGTTAACGACCATCGTCGGATCGCCGCCCGGAGCAAGCTCGCTCCTACAGATTTTTCGGTGCCAGGAGAGGAAGTCATGTCAGAACGAGTCCTGATCGATGGGTTTGCAAGGCGCGTGGACTATCTGCGGATGTCGGTCACCGACCGCTGCGATTTCCGTTGCGTGTATTGCATGGCCGAGGACATGCAGTTTCTGCCGCGCCAACGGGTGCTGACCCTGGAAGAGATTTACCAGGTTGCCGAAAGCTTCGTCGCACTGGGCACCCGCAAGATCCGCCTGACCGGGGGCGAGCCGCTGATCCGTCCGGGCGTGGTGCAACTGTGCGAGAGGATCGCCGCCCTGCCCGGCCTGCGTGAACTGTGCATGACCACCAATGGTTCGCAGTTGGCCAGACTGGCCGAGCCGTTGTTCGAAGCCGGGGTCAAGCGCCTCAACATCAGCCTCGATTGCCTGGACCCGCAACGTTTTCGCGAACTGACCCGCACCGGTGATCTGGCGCAGGTGATCAAGGGCATCGACGCCGCCAACCAGGCCGGCTTCCGCAACACCAAGCTCAATTGCGTGGTGATGAAGGGCCGCAACGACCATGAGATCAATGATCTGGTGAGCTTCGCCATCGACCGCAACCTCGACATTTCCTTTATCGAGGAAATGCCGCTGGGCACCATCCACGAGCACAGCCGCGCCGAAGCGTTTTTCTCCAGTGCCCAGGTCCGTGAACGCATCGGCGAACGCTACACTTTGATTGATTCCGCCGAGTCGACCCAGGGTCCGTCGCGCTACTGGCGCCTGGCCGAGGCGCCGCAGATTCGCCTGGGGTTCATCTCCCCCCACAGCCACAACTTTTGTGGCACCTGCAACCGGGTGCGACTGACCGTGGAAGGACGTCTGCTGCTGTGCCTGGGCAATGAGCACGCCGTGGATCTCAAGGCGGTCTTGCGCAGCCACCCCGGACAGCCCGAGCGCCTGGAAAAAGCCATTATCGAGGCGATGAAACTCAAGCCTTATCGACACAACTTCGAAGTAAACGACGATGTTCAGGTCATTCGCTTCATGAACATGACGGGCGGCTGAAACCCATGATCGTGAGACCCAAACCCAACCTGATCGGCGTGCTGACGTCCCTCAAGGGTTCGATTGCCAAACGCATCGCCTGGCGCAGCCTGATGGTGACGCTGCTCGCCTCGGCCATCGTGCTCATCGAAACCTTGCACCCCAGCTACTTTTCCAAGGTCAGCGCCACGCCCTTCACGCTGCTGGGTTTGTCGTTGTCGATCTTCATGAGCTTTCGCAACAACGCCTGCTACGACCGCTGGTATGAAGCGCGCAAGGCGTGGGGCGATGTGATCGTGGAAGTCCGCTCGATGATTCGTGAAACCCTGGCTATCAAAGACACGGATGAGCGACACACGGTCCTCAGCAACCTGTGTGGCTTTGCCCATGCCCTCAACGCGCGGCTGCGCCAGGAAAACGAACTGGCCGCCAGTGGCGACTGGCTGCAGCCGATGCCCAAGGGCAACACCACGGACGTCAGCGGGCAGATACTGATGCAGGTCGGTCAGCAGTGCTCGGCACTCAACGAGTCAGGGGCGATCAACGACTGGCGCTACACGCTCATGGCCAACCACCTGACCAGCCTGACCCATGCCCAGGCCGTCTGTGAACGAATCAAGAACACCCCGCTGCCGTTCCCCTACACCCTGTTGCTGCACCGCACCATTTACCTGTTCTGCATCCTCTTGCCGTTTGCCATGGCCGAACCCCTGGGTTGGCTGACACCGATTTTCACCGCGATTGTCAGCTACACCTTTTTCGGCCTGGATGCGATTGCCGATGAACTGGAAGACCCCTTCGGCCGCGACGAAAACGACCTGCCCACCGACGCCATCGTGCGCAACATCGAGCGTGATGTACTGGCGGCCCTGGGTGTGACAGAGTTGCCGCCACAGCTGGAGCCGGTGGATTTTGTGTTGAACTGATTTCCAGCAAAAAAGCAAAACCTGTGGGAGCGGGCTTGCCCGCGAATGGATCTAAAGGCATAAGAAGAGGCAAACCATGTCCGACATCCTCTGGCAACCTGACGCCAAACGCATTGGCAAGACCCGCATGGAGGCCTTCCGGCGTTTCATCAATCAGCGGCATCACCTCAAGATCGACGACTACCCTGCCCTGCACCAATGGTCCATCGAGCAACGCCCGGACTTCTGGCAGGCCATCGTCGACTTCTTCGACATCCGCTTCCACGAGCAACCTGACGCGGTGCTGCTCGAAGGCCCGCAGATGCCCAGCGCCCAGTGGTTCCCCGGCGCAACGCTGAACTTTGCCGAACACCTGCTACAGCGTCGCGATGATGCGATCGCCGTGGTAGCCGTTGGCGAAAACGGTCTGCGTGAACATTTGACCTGGGCCGAACTCGCGGAACATGTCGCCGGCTTTCAAAACGGGCTGATAGCAGCCGGCGTCAGGGTTGGCGACCGGGTCGCCGCGTGCATGCCCAACACCTGGCAAACCCTGGTGGCCATGCTCGCCACCACCAGCCTTGGCGCCATCTGGTCCTGCTCTTCGCCGGACTTCGGCACCCAAGGGGTGGTTGACCGTTTCGGCCAGATCGAACCGAAAGTGCTGGTGACCTGCGCCGGTTATCGCTACGCCGGCAAGGACATCGACCAAACCGCCAAGGTCAACGAGATTCTCCAGCGTCTGCCTTCGCTGCAACAGTTGATCATCGTGCCTTACGCCCGGCCACACGCGCACATAGAAGAATTCCGCACCCAGGCCAATGTGACGTTGTGGGACGATTTCTACACGCCCGGCGGCGAGCCGGATTTCGTCCCCGTGCCCTTCGCCCATCCGCTGTATATCCTCTACTCCAGCGGCACCACCGGCGTACCCAAATGCATCATCCACAGCACCGGCGGCGTGTTGCTGCAACACGTCAAGGAACACGGCCTGCATGGTGATCTCGGCCCCGGTGAACGGCTGTTCTACTACACCACCTGCGGCTGGATGATGTGGAACTGGCTGGTGTCGGCGCTGGCGACAGGCAGCTCCGTGGTGCTGTACGACGGCTCGCCGTTCCACCCCGAGCCGCAGCGCCTGATCGACCTGATCGACGACGAGGGCATCAGTGTCTTTGGCACCAGCCCCAAATACCTCGCGACCCTGGAAAGCAGCGGTATCAAGCCCCGTGAAAGCCATGACCTGAGCAGCCTCAAGATGCTGCTATGCACCGGCTCGGCGCTGTCACCGCAGAGTTACGACTTCGTCTATCGCGACTTCAAGGCTGACGTGTGCCTGGCCTCGATGTCCGGTGGCACCGACATCGTCTCGTGCTTCGTCAACGGCAACCCGATGTCGCAGGTCAGGCGTGGCGAGATCATGGGCAAGAGCCTGGGCATGGCCGTCGAAGTGTGGAACGACGAAGGCCACCCGGTGAGCGGCGAAAAAGGTGAGCTGGTCTGCACCCGGCATTTCCCGGCGATGCCCATTGGCCTGTGGAACGATCCCGATGGCGAGAAACTGCGCCAATCCTATTTCAGCCTGTTCCCCGGCGTCTGGGCCCAAGGTGATTACGCCGAACAACTGCCCCATGGCGGGATGATGATCCACGGTCGCTCCGATGCCGTGCTCAACCCCGGCGGCGTGCGCATCGGCACGGCGGAAATCTATCGTCAGGTGGAGAAAGTCCCCCAGGTACTCGACAGCGTGGCCATCGGTCAGCAGTGGCAGGATGACGTGCGGGTGGTGCTGTTCGTACGCTTGCACGACGGGCTCGAACTGGACGAGGCGCTGCAACAGCAGATCCGCCAGACGATTCGCGCCAACACCACGCCACGCCATGTGCCGGCGAAGATTGTCGCGGTTACCGACATTCCCCGGACCATCAGCGGCAAAGTCGTTGAGTTGGCAGTACGCAATGTGGTGCACGGGCAGAAGGTGAAGAACACTGATGCGCTGGCCAATCCCGAGGCGCTGGAACAATTTCGTGACCGGCCCGAACTCAAATCCTGAAGCGCCACAATCCCCTGTGGGAGCGGGCTTGCCCGCGATTGCGGTGGTTCAGACAACATCTGCGTCGGATGTGAAACCGCTTTCGCGGGCAAGCCCGCTCCCACAGGGTTCTGTGTCGCTTGACCGCTCACCCTTGACGGGTCCTCCACAATCGACCACCTGTGCAAGAATAGAGGCCAGCCAAAGCGACTCATGTGCAGGACTCCCAGATGAACGCAACACCAACCGCCAGCGATGCCCAGGCCTTGATCGCCCGAATCGACTGGGCAAGCAGCCCGCTGGGCGCTGCCAGCACTTGGCCACAAAGCCTGCGAACCGCCGTGGACATCGTCATTCACTCACCGATGCCGATGCTGCTGCTATGGGGCCCGCAGCTGACGCAGATCTATAACGACGGCTTCGCCCTGCTCGCCGGAAGCAAACATCCACACGCTTTCGGCCAACCGACACACCTGATCTGGCCAGAGTTGCAAGACTTTACCGACCCGATATACAGCGCCGTCCTGCAAGGTCAGGTGCGAACCTACAGCGAGCAGCGCTTTACCCTGCAACGCGGGGACCGGGAATCCGACTTCTGGCTCGACCTGACCTACAGCCCGATCCGTGACGAAAGTGCCAAGGTGGCCGGGATCCTGGTCACCGCCATCGAAACCAACGAACGCCGGCGCATCGCCCTCGAACTCGAACAGCGCTCGGCGGCCAGCCTCAAGGCCCAGCGTGAAACCGAGGAGCGCCTGCAACTGGCCCTCGCCGCCACCGATGCGGTCGGCACCTGGGACTGGGACATCAGCGAGGACCGTTTCATCGCCGATGCGCATTTTGCCCAACTGCACGGGATCGACCCGGCCATGGCCAGCCAGTTGCCGATCAGCGAGTACCTGCACGGCGTACACCCGCAAGACCGCGCCCTGATCGCCCGCAGCATCAAGCATTGCATCACCCACGGCACTGAGTACGCCGAGGAGTATCGCCTGCTCCAAACCGACGGCCAGATGCGTTGGGTGTTTGCCCGCGGTCGCTGCTACAAGGATCACCACGGCCGGCCGATGCGCTTCCTCGGCGCCGCCCTGGACCTGACCGAACGTAAACACACCGAACAGGCCCTGCGCCAGAGCCAGACCGAGCTGCAACTGATCATCAACGCCATGCCGGTCCTGATCAGTTACGTTGACCGCGAAGAACGCTTTCGCCTGAACAATGCGGCGTACCTCGACTGGTACGGGCTGACGCCGCAAGAACTTTACGGGCGAACCATTCTTGAAGTGATCGGCGAAGAAGCCTATGCACTGCGCGCCCCGTACATCACTGAGGCGCTGTCCGGCCGGCCCTGCTGTTTCAGCATCAGCACGCCACACCGCGACGGCAGCATCCGCCAGGCCTTGATGAATTACCTGCCACGCCACGGCGCAGACGGCGCGGTAAACGGTTTCTACATCTTCGTGATCGATGAAACCGAAAGCAAAAAGACCGAAGAAGCCCTGCGCAACCTGAACGAAACCCTTGAGGAACGGGTTGCCGCCCGCACCCGCCAACTGGCCGAGGCCAACGAGCGCCTGCAGAACGAGATGTTCGAACGTGAGCGTGCCGAAGACGCCTTGCGCCATGCCCAGAAAATGGATGCGGTCGGCCAGCTTACCGGCGGCATCGCCCATGACTTCAACAACATGCTCACTGGCATCATCGGCAGCCTCGACCTGATGCAGCGCTACATCGCCGACGGCCGTGCCAGCGAGATCGGCCGATTCACCGAGGCGGCAGTGTCCTCGGCCAACCGTGCCGCCGCCCTCACCCATCGCTTGCTGGCGTTCTCCCGGCGACAGTCGCTCAACCGCAAGCCGCTGAACCCCAACGAGTTGGTTCACTCGCTCGAAGACTTGTTCAGTCGAACCAAGGGCGACCACATCGAACTCAAACTGCAACTGGCCGAAAACATCTGGCGGATCAGCACGGATGTCAGTCAGTTGGAAAACGCCTTGCTCAACCTGGTGATCAACGCCCGGGACGCCATGCCGGATGGCGGCGTGCTGCAGATCGAAACCGCCAATGTGTACCTCGACGGCAGCGACATCACGACCCTGGAACCACTCAAGCCCGGCGACTACGTGATGATTACCGTCAGCGACAACGGCACCGGCATGACGCCCTTGGTGCTGGCCAAGGCATTCGACCCGTTCTTCACCACCAAGCCCATTGGCCAGGGCACTGGCTTGGGCTTGTCGATGATTTACGGTTTCGCCCAACAATCGGGGGGCCACGTCAGTCTGTTCAGCCTGCCTGAACGGGGCACCAGCGTGCGCTTGTACCTGCCGCGTCTGCATTCGGCCGAGTCGGAAAAAGTCCTGTCGCCCGTCGGCGGCGAGGCACCGGCGGCGATTGCCGGCGAAACCGTGATGCTGGTAGAGGACGATGCGGCGGTGCGCATGCTGGTACTGGACCTGCTCAAGGAGCTCGGCTACCGCGCCCATGAAGCCGAAGATGCCAAGAGTGCCCTGCCGGTGCTGGAGTCAGACCTGCGGCTGGACCTGTTGGTGACCGACGTCGGGTTGCCAGGCATGAACGGCCGGCAACTGGCAGAAATCGCCCGCCAGCACCGCCCCGAACTGAAAGTACTGTTCATGACCGGTTACGCGGAAATCGCCGCCGAACGCCAGGGTTTCCTCGAAGAAGGCATGGACATGGTGGCCAAACCGTTTTCCATCGACCTGCTGGCCAACAAGATTCGCACGATGATCGGTCAACCAAACTGAGTTGAGGCATAATCGCGCGCCCCCGCTGCCACCCACATAGCCACCACCGTTGCAAGGTAACCGCCACATGAAAGCTCAAGCCCGCCATATTCTGGTGAAAACCTCGGAAGAAGCCGAGCAGCTCAAACAACGCATCGCCAAGGGTGAAGCGTTCGATGTCCTGGCCAAGAAGTACTCGACCTGCCCCTCGGGCAAGCGCGGCGGTGACCTCGGTGAAGTACGCCCGGGGCAGATGGTCGGCGTGATCGATGCGGTAATCTTCAAAAAACCGCTGCGGGTGGTGCATGGGCCGATCAAGAGCAAGTTCGGCTATCACCTGGTGCAGGTGTTTTTCCGGGATTGATGGTTTGGCTTGAGGGCCGTATCGCTGGCAAGCCAGCTCCTACAGGTACGCGTAATTTTTGTAGGAGCGGGCTTGCCCGCGAACCGATGGCGCAGCCAGCGGCCACTCAACGCTTACTTCGGGATCAGCGCCCCTGGTACCTGAATCACCCGGCTCGCCAACCGATGCCCGGCCTCGGCAGCTTGCGAAGGGCTGCCGCCCTTGAGCCGCGAAGCCAGATACGCGGCACTGAATGAATCCCCCGCCGCCGTGGTGTCCACCACCCGCGCTACCTTCTGCGCCGGCACCTCGAATGACTCGCCATCACAACGAATCAGGCACGCTTCGGCGCCGCGCTTGAGCACCACCTCCGGCGTACCCATCTGCTCATACGCAGCGAACACCGCCTCACAATCGGAGTAACCGAACAACGCCTCTTCGTCATCCACTGTCAGCAACGCCAGGTCGACATGCGGCAGCACACGGCGATACGCCGCCCGGGCGTCCTCGACCGACGCCCACAGCCGTGGCCGGTAGTTGTTGTCGAACACAATTCGCGCATCGCACTGGTGGGCTTCGATCAGGGTGTTCAGCAACTTTTCCCGGCCTTGCACGCCGAGTACCGCCAGGGTGATGCCGCTGAAGTACAGCACGTCGTAATCCGGCAGCGCCGCAAGGATCGGCACGGCGGCCGGGGTGGTGAAGCAATCGCGTACCGCCGCTTCGTTGCGCCAGTACAGAAAGCGTCGCTCACCGGCGGCGTCAGTCTGTATGCAATACAAACCCGGCAGACGTCCCGGCAGGCGCTGAACCATGCCGAGCCCGATATTTTCCTCCGCCCAACTCTGGCACATCGCGTCGCTGAAACTGTCATCGCCCAAGGCGGTGACGTAATCCACGGTGCCGTTCTCTCCCAGTTCCCGGGACAGGTACACCGCCGTGTTCAAGGTGTCGCCACCGAAGCTCTGTTGCAGGCTGCCGTCGGCGCGATGCTGCAACTCGATCATGCATTCGCCTATCAGGGCGATGCGTGGAGTGTTGGGGCCCAGGGTGTTGATGGTGTTCATACGCGGATTTCTCTTTTGTCTGGTAGGGCCTCTTCGCGGGCAAGCCCGCTCCTACAGCGAAGGCCGCGCCTCGGTCCTGCACCTTAGAAACAGGTTTCCATGGTCTCGATGACGTTCAGTTGCTCGTCCACCAGACAGCCGACACGCCACTTGTCGAACGTCAGGCACGGGTGCGATGTGCCGAACGAAATGATGTCGCCCACCCGCAGACCAACCCCTGGCGCCACGGTCATGAACGCATGCTGGTCCATCACCGCGGTCACCTTGCACGCACTCACGTCATCGCCTTTGGCCGGCACCACACCCGCCTTGTACCGCAACAACGGCACCGGCAAGCCGGCGTCGTAGGCCACGTCGCGCTTGCCCAGGGCAATCACCGCAAACCCCGGCTCCGGCAATGACTGCACGTGCGCCCACACTTCCAGCGCCGGACGCAGGCCTTCGTGCAGATCGCTGCGACGGTCGAGTACGCAGCACTGCGCCTCCTTGTAGATGCCATGGTCGTGAGCCACGTAACTGCCAGGACGCAGCACGCTGAGGAAACGTCCACCGGCGTTCTGCGCTTCGAAGGATTCGGCAATCAGGTCATACCAGGCCGAGCCCGACGCGGTGATGATCGGCTTGGCAATGGCGAAGGCGCCGCTGTCCTGCAACTGCACCGCCAGGCGCACCAGTGACGCGGCGAAATCGCGGATACCGGTCACGGCGTGATCACCATGGATCACGCCTTCGTAGCCTTCGATCCCGGTCAGGGCCAGGGCCGGTTGCGCGACGATGGCCTTGGCCAGATCGAGCACTTCCTGCTCGCTGCGGCAACCGCAACGACCTCCGACTACGCCGTATTCAATCATGACGTTCAGGCGCACGCCGCGGGAGGCGAAATAGGCGCCGAGGTCGGCGACGTTGTCCGGATGATCGACCATGCAATAGAAATCGAACGTCGGGTCGGCCAGCAGGTCGGCGATCAGCGCCATGTTCGGCATGCCGACCAACTGGTTGGCCATCAACACCCGGCGCACGCCATGGGCGTAGGCGGCACGGGTTTGCGTGGCGCTGGCCAGGGTGATGCCCCAGGCACCGGCGTCCAGTTGGCGACGGAACAGCGCCGGGGTCATGCTGGTTTTGCCGTGGGGCGCCAGTTCCGCGCCGCTGTTGCTGACGAAGTCCTGCATCCAGCGAATGTTGTGTTCCAGCGCCTCGCGGTGCAGTACCAGCGCGGGCAGGCTGACGTCACGCACCAGGCTGGCACCGATCGGCGCAGCGCCTTTGTCCACGTTGGCAGTATGGGGGGCAGAAAACATGGTCGAACTCCTCGTTCACGGGGCCGCAGGCAGCCGCTGTTATTCGTTGATGCGACGGGCCAGGCTGTTGGCGCTGTCGATCAGCACCCGGCGGTAGTCGTTGTAATTTTTCTTGGCATCGGCCCGTGGGGCGACGATGCACAGGGTCGCGATGGCCACGCCGTCAGGGTCTTTGACTGGTGCGGCAAAGCAATGGGTAAAGGTGTCAGCGACGCTATCGAAAGAGAAAAATCCATCGATCCCGGCCTGACGGATTTCCTTGAGAAACTGTTCCAGCGGCAAGCGTTCGCCGTCGGGCAGGATGAAGTCGTCGTGGTCGATCAGGTCGACGATTGCCTGGTCGCTCAGGTGCGCCAGCAACAGCCGCCCGGAGGCGGTCCAGGGGATGGGCGCGTTTTCGCCGATGTCCGAGGAAATACGGAAATGCCGTTCCCCCTCCTTCATCAGCGCAACGGTGTATTTGCGCCCGTTGAGCAGACACATCTGCGCCGTTTCATGGGTCTGGCTGACGATTTCCTGCAGCGCGTGATCGGCTTCACGGGTCAGGTCGAAATGGCGCAAGTGGGCCTGGCCGAGAAAGTACAACTGACGACCGAGGTAGACATGACCGTCCTTGCCCACCGGCTCCAGGATCCGCCGTTCCAGCAGCGAGGCCACCAGTTCGTAGACCGTGGATTTGGGGCTGCCGATGCCGTTTGCAATGTCGTTCGGGCGCAGTGGCTGGCCGATCTCCTTGAGGAAATCGAGGATATCGAACGCCCGGTCCAGACCGCGTGCCCGGCGCTTGATGGTGTCTTCGGTCATTTCAGTGGTTCCCATTCAAAGTCGCCCGTAGGAGCTGCCGCAGGCTGCGATCTTTTGATCTTGCCTTGGCAGCACCCATCAAAAAACGCCAGAAGATCGCAGCCTTCGGCAGCTCCTACAAGAGCAACCGCCGATCAAGCCTTTTTCTTGTAAGCAATACAGTCGATCTCCACCTTGCAGTCGACCATCATGTTCGCCTGCACACAGGCCCGCGCCGGGGCGTGTTCGGGTTTGAAGTACTCGGAGAAGACCTTGTTGAAACTCGTGAAATCCCGCGGATCCTCCAGCCACACGCCAGCACGCACCACGTCTTCCAGGCCGAAACCTGCCTCTTCGAGAATCGCGATCAGGTTTTTCATGGTCTGGTGGGTCTGCTCGACGATGCCACCGACAATGATCTCGCCGTCCACCGCCGGCACCTGCCCGGAAACGTGCAGCCAGCCATCGGCTTCAACGGCGCGGGCGAAAGGGCGAGGCTGACCGCCAGCGGCGGTGCTGCCGGTGCCGTAACGAGTAATGCTCATGGGTGTTTCTCCTGCTTTGAAAATAAAGTTAAAAGCGAGTGCTTTTGAGAAATTCCGCCAGTCGTGGCGATTGCGGGCGCTCGAACAGGTCCTTGGGTGGCCCCTGCTCTTCGATACGCCCCTGATTCATGAATACGATCTTGTCCGAAACCTCGAACGCAAAGCGCATTTCGTGGGTCACCAGCAGCATGGTCATGCCGTCTTCGGCCAGGCCCTTGATCACGCTCAGCACTTCACCGACCAGTTCCGGGTCGAGGGCCGAGGTCACTTCGTCGAACAGCATCAGGCTTGGGTTCATCGCAATCGCCCGGGCAATCGCCACGCGCTGCTGCTGCCCGCCAGACAACTGACCGGGAAAGTGATCACGCCGTTCCAGCAGGCCAACACGCTCCAGCCATTTCTCGGCCAGGGCCACCGCCTCGTCCTTGTGCAGTTTCTTGACCTTGAGCAGACCCAGGGTGACGTTCTGCAATGCAGTCAGGTGCGGAAACAGGTTGAACTGCTGGAACGCCATGCCGGTCATGGCGCGATGGCGGGCAATGACTTTTTCCGGGTGGCGAATGCGTTTGCCGTTGACCTCGTCATAACCGATGGATTCACCGTCGAGCAGGATCTGCCCGCCCTGGAACTCTTCGAGCATGTTCACGCAGCGCAGCAGCGTGGTCTTGCCCGAGCCGCTGGAACCGATCAGCGTTACCACGTTGCCGCGCTGCATGGTCAGGTCGACGCCCTTGAGCACTTCAAGCTGGTCGTAACGCTTGTGCAGGCCGCGAATGTCCAGCAGGGGTTGGCCGTTTTGTGCATTGGTTTGAGTCTGAGTCATGGCAAAGCCACCCGCTTTTCAATGTGCCGGCCGAGTAACTCGATGCCGTAGTTGATGACGAAGAACAGGAATCCGGCGAACAGGTAAAACTCCAGAGTCATGAAAGTCCGGGCGATGATCTGCTGGGTGCTGAGCAGCAATTCCGCTACACCAATCACCGACAACAGGGTCGAGGCCTTGACGATCTCGGTCGACGAATTGACCCAGGTCGGCAGAATCTGCCGCAACGCCTGGGGCAACAGCACGTAGCCGAGGGCCTGGTAGAACGTCAGGCCAATGGCCTTGCTCGCTTCCATCTGCCCACGCGGCAAGGCCTGCAAGGCACCGCGCACGATCTCGGCGACATGGGAGCCGCAGAACAGCGTCAAACCCAGCGCACCGGCCTGGAACGCGCTGATCTGCCAGCCCAGCGCCGGCGCCATGTAAAAGCACGCCAGCACCAGCACGAACACGGGCGTGCCGCGAATCACATCGACATAAAAACGAAACGGTGCGCGCATCCAGAATTTGCCGTAGGTCAGCACCAGCCCGGCGACGACGCCAACCAGTGTGCCGAGCAAAATCGCCAGCACCGACACCTGGACGCTGGTCAGGAAGCCTTGCCACAGCACTTCCCGCGCCACCCACAACTCATGCAACCAACTGGGGGATTCGTACATGGGGCCTCCTATCGGCGAATCGCCAGACGCTGTTCGAGGTAACGCAGCATCATGGCAATGAGGTAACAGGCCGCCACATAAAGCGCCGTGGTCACCAGCCAGGTTTCAATCACCCGGTAGCTCTCGACATTGATCTTGCGCGCGTAATAGGTCAGCTCAGGTACGGCAATCGCGGCCGCCAGCGAAGTGTCCTTGAACAGCGAAATGAAGTTGTTCGACAGGGCCGGCAACACATTGCGCAGCATCACCGGCACGGTGACGTAGGCCTTGACCTGCCACTCGCCCAGGCCAATGGCCAACCCTGCTTCTCGCAGCCCCTTGGGAATGCTCAGCAAGCCGCCGCGAAACACTTCAGTCAGGTACGCCCCGGCATACAGCGACAGGGTGATGATGAACGAGGGGATCTTGTCCAGCCGGATCCCCAGGCTCGGCAACGCAAAGTAGATCAACAGGATCAACACCAGGATCGGCGTGTTACGAATCACCGTGACATACACCGACGCCAGCACCCGCAATGCGCGATGCCTGGACAGCAAGGCAAACGCCATCATCAGGCCGATCACGCAGCCGATGGCGATCGACACCAGCGCCAGTTCAAGGCCCATACCGAGCCCCGCCAGCAAGGTGTCGAAATCGCGCCAGACGGCGGCAAAGTTCAACTGATAGTTCATGGTCAGAAGTACCTTGAGCGGGGCGACTCAAATCGCCCCACTCTCACGGAATCATTTGAATTCGACGGGGAAGCCAATCGCCGGCGTTGGCAGATCCACACCGAACCACTGCTTGAACGACGCCGCGTAAGTCGGGAACTCAACGCCGGTCATGGCTTCATGCAGGGTGGTGTTGACGAAGTTCAGCCAGTCCTGGTCGCCGCGCTTGACCGCGCACGCATAGGTCTGCGGGCTCCAGGCGTAGGCCGGGCTGCGGTAACGGCCGGGGTTCTGCACCATCAGGTATTTCACTGAAGACTGGTCGGTGGCCGCCGCGTCGGCGCGGCCGGAGTTCACGGCCTGGTACATCAGGTCCACACTGTCGTACTGATCGACCTTGGCCTTGGGCAGCGCCTGGTGCACCAGCTCTTCGGCATAGACGTTTTGCAGCACCGCCACGGTGAGACTGTCACCGGCGGCTTTCATGTCATCGATTTCCTTGTACTTGCTGTTCGCCGGCAGCAGCAGGCCGACACCTTCGCGGTAGTACGGCAGGGTGAACGCCACTTGCTGGGCACGGCTGGCCGTCACGGTGATGAACTGGCAGCTCATGTCGACCTTGTCGGTCAGCAGGTTGGGGATACGTGCGTCGGACGACTGCACCACGAACTCGACTTTGCCCGGATCGTTGAACAAGCCCTTGGCCACCATGCGCCCGATATCAATATCAAAGCCTTGCAACTTGCCATCCGCGCCCTGGAAGTGCCACGGCGCGTTGGTGCTGCCGGTGCCTACAATCAGTTTGCCGCGGGCCAGAACGCTATCGAGCTTGCTGTCTGCTGCCTGGGCCACGCCCATGGCAGCGGCAGAAGCTGCGAAAAGAAAAACACACGCTTTGAACAAGGAAGGTCGGCGATGCATGGCAAGCACTCCAGGGTGATGTTTATTCCGTTATACCGGAACTATGTATGTAACAACGGAATAGACAGCAGAAAGTGTGCCACCGGATGTGGAGGAAATGTGAGCGAGATTGAAATTTGTTTTGAATCAGGGGGATGCATGCAAACAGGAAAAATCGTTACCAAACGCACGGCCTCCTGACCGCTACCGTTGGCTACAAAGGGCGGGTATCTGGTTCACAACCGGGCGCAGATGAACCCATTCGAAGCAAGACCTGCGAGCCAGTGCAGTTCATTGGACAACGCCCCACCCGACTGCTTTATTCTATGTCCGAGAAATAGCCGGTTTTAGCAGCCGCGACGTATCCGGCGCGTGCGGTCCCAGGAGGGTTGATGTCATTTAAAGTCATGATGGTTTTCGGTACGCGTCCGGAGGCCATCAAGATGGCGCCCTTGGCGCGGGTCCTGCGCAATTGGCCGGGTATCACCCTGAACATCTGCTCCACTGGCCAGCACCGGGAAATGCTCAAGCAGGTCCTCGACTCGTTCGAACTGACGGTCGATGAAGACTTGCAGGTGATGACCCAGGGCCAGACGCTCAACGGCCTCTCCGAACAATTGCTGGGGCAGCTCGACAAAGCCTACGAGCGGGTGCAACCGGATGTCGTGCTGGTGCACGGCGACACCACCACCAGCTTCATTGCCGCCCTCGCCGCCTTCAATCGCCAGTTGCCCATCGGCCACGTCGAGGCGGGTTTGCGTACCGGCAACTTGCGCGCACCCTGGCCGGAGGAAGCCAACCGGCACCTGACCGGGGTCATCGCCGACCTGCATTTCGCGCCGACCGCCAATAACGAAGACAACCTGCTGCGCGAAGGTGTGTCCAAGGCCAACATTGAGGTCACCGGTAATACGGTGATTGATGCGTTGGTATGGATGCGCAATCACCAACAGGAAACCCACTGGCACCCGGCGGCCGACTCGCCGCTGGCCGTGCTCGACGACAACAGGCGCATGGTGCTGATCACCGGGCATCGCCGGGAGAACTTCGGCGGCGGCTTTCGCAACATCTGCCTGGCCCTGGCCACCCTCGCCGAACGTTATTCCGATGTGCAATTCGTCTACCCGGTGCACCTCAATCCGCAGGTGCAAAAGGCGGTCTACAGCGTTCTCTCGGACAAACCCAATATCTATCTGGTAGCGCCGCAGGATTACCAGCATTTCGTCTGGCTGATGGGCCGCGCGCATTTCATTCTCACCGATTCCGGTGGCATCCAGGAGGAAGCCCCCGCCATTGGCAAACCGTTGTTGGTGCTGCGCGATGTCACGGAGCGGCCATTGGCGCTCGAAGGCGGAACGGTGGTGCTGGTGGGCACCGACACCGATCGTATCGTCAAGGAATCGAGCCTGTTGTTCGATGATGACGCCACCTTCCAGCGCATGAGCCGGGTCCATAGTCCTTATGGCGACGGACACGCCAGCGAACGCATCGCCAATCGCCTCGGCATCTGGTTGAAACACCGGGCGGCGGGTAAAGCCGTATGAACCTGGCTTTTGTCGACTTTTTTGCCTATGCGTTGTTCGCACTCAAATACCTCGCGATTACCCTGGCCCTGCTGATGTTCATACTCGGGCTCGATGACCTGTTCATCGACCTGGTGTACTGGACCCGCAAACTGATCCGGCGCTGGCGGATCTATGAAAAGTTCAAGCGCGCCGATGAGCAACGGCTGTACTCCATCGGCGAAAAACCCCTGGCGATCATGGTGCCGGCGTGGAACGAAGTCGGCGTGGTCGGCGAAATGGCGCGCCTGGCCGCCTCGACCATCGACTACGAGAACTATCAGATTTTCGTCGGAACCTACCCCAACGACGCCGAGACCCAGGCCGACGTCGATGCGGTGTGCCTGCACTATCCCAACGTGCACAAAGTGGTGTGCGCGCGCCCCGGCCCCACCAGCAAGGCCGACTGCCTGAACAATGTGATCGACGCGATCCTGCGTTTTGAAAACGATGCAAAAATCCAGTTCGCCGGCTTCATCCTGCACGATGCCGAGGACGTGATTTCGCCCATGGAATTGCGCCTGTTCAACTACCTGCTGCCGGCCAAGGACCTGATCCAGATTCCGGTCTACCCCTACGCACCGGAATGGAAAGGCTTCACCGCCGGGCACTATGTCGACGAGTTCGCCGAGAACCATGGCAAGGATGTCATCGTGCGCGAGGCCTTGACCGGGCAAGTGCCCAGCGCCGGGGTCGGCACTTGCTTCAGCCGCAAGGCCATCAGTGCCCTGCTCGAGGACGGTGATGGCATTGCGTTCGACGTGCAGAGCCTCACCGAGGACTACGACATCGGTTTTCGCCTCAAGCAAAAAGGCATGAAGTGCATCTTCGCCCGCTACTCGGTGACCGACCCGAAACTGGCGCTTGAACAGCCTTGGGTGTTCGGGATGGACCGTGCGTTTTCCCAGGTGATCTGCGTGCGCGAGCACTTCCCCAGGGATTTGCGGCACGCGATCCGCCAGAAGTCACGATGGATCGTCGGTATAGTGTTCCAGGGCACCAAGAATCTGGGCTGGAGCTCCAAGGGCCTGCTCAATTATTTTCTGTGGCGCGACCGCCGTGGCCTGATTGCGTACCTGTTGAGCTTCCTGGTGAACATTCTGCTTCTGGTGTTGCTGGCGATGTGGCTGGTCACCGTGATCACGCCGAATGCCTGGCGGTACCCGTCGTTCCTCTCCGACAGCACGTTGTTGGCGACCCTGCTGTGGCTCAACGGTTTCATGCTGCTCAATCGGCTGTTTCAGCGCGGTTGGTTTGTCACCCGTTATTACGGTCTGGGCGAAGGGCTGCTGTCAGCCCCCCGAATGATGTGGAGCAATTTCGTCAATTTCTTCGCCAACCTTCGAGCGCTACGCCAGGTGATGCAAATGGGCGATTCACGTCGCGTCGCCTGGGACAAGACCACTCATGAATTTCCGGCCCTGGCCGAGGCCCAGCGCACACCGCTGGGCCATCGACTGGTGGAAAAAGGCCTGCTCACTGAAGATCAACTCGAGGCAGCGATCACCAACCCGGTACGCCGGCGCCTGGGTCACGAACTGCTGCTGCGCGGACACATCGACACTACGCAACTGGTGCAGACCCTGGCCGAACAGCTGGACCTGGAATGGGCGCCACTCAATCCGTTCAAACTCGACAAGCGCCTGATCGATGCGGTGCCGCGCAAAATCGCCACACACTATGGCGTGCTGCCGGTCGCCGAGGAAAACGGAACCTTGGTGCTGGCTTCCGAAGGTCCGGTGAGCCAGGTGTCTCTGGGAGCCATCAGCCGTCAACTGAAACGCCCGGTGCGTTGCCGCCTTGCACCACAAGGTCGGGTTACGCTGGGGATCCGCTACTGGTACGCCAGCCCTCGTCAAAGCGAGGAAGTACATCAGATGCTTGAGGTGCTTGAGCAACATCAGGACGACGAAGACCTGATCGAGCGCGTCAGCCATCACCAGGTGTTGCTGGGCAACCTGTTGCAAGTACGCGGCATGGTGCCGCCAACCCTGTTCAATCAGGCGCTGATCGATTTCGATGCGGAAAAAATGTCTCTAGGTGAACACTTGATTGAACGCGGCATGATCACCCAGGAAATCCTCGAACAGGCCCTGTCCGATCAGACGAGCGAGCAGCACGCTGCCTACTGCATTGCCCGGGAGGTCGTATGAAGCCCGTCCATCGTCAAACCTTGATGGCCGGTAGCCTGTTGCTCTGCCTGAACACGACAGCGTGGGTGCAAGCCGAACCGTTGACCGATTTCGATCAGTTCCGCAGTTACCCCTATATGGACCGCAGTTACCGCGAAGCGAAAAACGGCAACTGGAAGGAAGTCGAACGGCTGATGCGCCACCTGCTGAGCGAAGTGCCAGGAAACGATGAAGCGCGGGCGTTACTGGTGCAATCGCTGGTCAAGCAGCAACGCTACGAAGAGGCCGTGCAAGCGCTACCGGATACCCCGGCCAACAGCGACACCCTGCTCAATCTGCGCCTGGCCTGGATCGAGCAGGATCCGCCAGACAGAAAACAGGTGGAGCAGTGGATAGCCTCCAGCAATCTGGAGCATCGCGTGCGCCTGTGGCAGGCCTACAGCGCCAGCCTGGCCAAGCGCGGCGGCGCGGCCTCGGCCCATGACTGGCTGGCGCAACTGCCACCCAAGGGTGATGAGCAAGCGCTGCAACAGGCCCGGGCCAACTGGTCCGAGCAACTACGCGATTGGGATGCCACCATCAAAGAACTGGCACCCCTGGCCGCGAACCAACAACTCGATGCCCAAAGCTGGCAACGCCTGGCCAACGCCTACGTGCAACGCCTCGACGAGCAACCTTTGCAGCAATTGCTGCAAACAGCACCAAGCCCGGAAGCCGCGCGCAAGACTCGACAGGCCATGGTCGATCGGGCGATTGCCATGGGCCACATTCAGCAGGCGCAACGCTGGATGCAATCGCTGCCGCCCGCCGATCTTGCCGATCCGGCGCAACGCCAGCGTCTGTGGGAACTGGCCCGGCAAACCGGCGACAGCGCCACGGTGCAACGCTTGAGTGGCGAGTTGCAGCGTCCGTGCCTTGAGACGGCCGAGTGGCTGTCCCGCCACGACCCGCACGCCGCGCTCAGTCAGTTGCAAAGTTGCCCGCCCGACGCAGATCCGCAGACCTGGCTGATTCTCGCCCAGCGCCTGCAAGCTACCGAACTGCTGCAAAGCACTCGTTTGCCGGAGCCCTGGGACACGCGACGCCGTGAACGTCTACTGGACGCCTGGCAGGATGAGGGCCGCAGCGACAAAATCATGGCCTATCTCGCCAGCCAGCCGCAGACCGCCGACGTGGTCAAACGCCGCGCTGAACTGCTCCAGGCATCGGATCACAACAGCGAAGCGGCGGCCTTCTGGGAACGGCATTACCAGCAGACCGGCAACCTCGATTCGCTCAATCAGGCCACTTACCTGGCGCTGAATGCCGGCCAACGCGAACATGCGCAACAGTTGCTCGAGAGCGCCTTCGACCGCCACGGCGGTAAGCTGCCGACGCCCCTGCTGCAACGGTTGGCGGGGTTGTATGCCGCGTCGACGCCGACTGCGGCACAACAGCAACGCATCGCTTCGCTGCTCAACCGCGTCGACCCCGCCACCCGCGGCCAACTGCTGGCGCAACTGGCGGAAAACGGCCAGTGCGACGCGGTTCAACAGGCAATTGGCGATCTCCCGCAAGCCGCGGGCGACTACCGCGCCCTCGGCCGTTGTGCAATGCCCGAGCGCCCCGGTGAAGCGGTGGTGTATTACCAGACCGCCGAAAAAATGGGCGACCAAAACAGTCGTTTGCCACTGGCTTACGCCCTGGAAGCTGCCGGAGACTCGGCGGGTGCCCTGGCCATCTGGCGCAGCATTCCGGACGCCGAACTCAGCGACAATGCCCGCCTCACTGCCAGCCGCGGCGCCCTGAATATCGGCGATACGCAAACGGCCGAACGCTACTGGCAACTAAGCCGCACCCGTGGCGCCAATGAGTGGACGTTGGGCGCGGCGATTGCCGATGCCCGGGGCGATCACACGCTCGCGCTACAGCGTCAGCGCTCCGCCCTGCTGCTGGTACCGGATGCCGAGCATTTCTATGCGGCCTCGGTCACGGCGCAAAAGGCCGGCGACCTGCAACAAAGTACCGAATGGCTGGCCGAAGCGGTACGCCGCGAACCGGACAATCCCCGCTATCGTGCCGACTACGGCGTGCACCTGGCCGGTGCCGAGACCCGGACAGAACGAGCCCGCGCCATCCCGTATCTGCAACGCGCCACCCAGGATTTCCCGGAAGACTATCGCCTCGGCGAAACCCTCGCCTGGCGTTATGACGAGGTCGAAGACAGCGCCTCGGCACGCAAAGAACTGGAACGCGTGATCGACCTGGAGCAGAACCCGGTGGCCGCCGATGACGAGGAAGGCAGCATGCAAGCGCGGCGCTATCGCCAGCGCCGCGCTCACGAAAGCCTGTCCCGTCGTGACTCAGTCACCATCGCCAGTACCTGGTCGCCGGCCGGGATATCGACCAACGACTTCGTGCGCCCTGACCAGAGCACCGGCACGCAGCGGCGCTCCAGTTCGCAGAACGTGCAACTGGCCATGTGGGACCACGCATTGGGCGATGAACCCAGCCGCGCCGGCAGCACGCTGTCGGTCTATGGCCGCGTGCTGCTTGGCGGCGTGGGCCGTTCGAGCTATGCCGAATCCCTCGGCACCGGCGTCGGCCTGCGCTACAAGCCCTGGGGCACCGCCAACATCAACTTCTATGGCGAGCTCTACAAACAAAGCCAGTTCGATGACCAGGACAACCATGGCCTGAGCCTCGGCCAGATGCTGGTACCCGAAAAGCTGTCCGATCAGGTGGACGATCATCGTGACGATGGACACACCACCACTGACTACCTGTTGCGCGCCACGGCGTCGTTCCTTGATCAGGGTCGATTCCGCAACGATTGGCGAGTCGATGAAAGCGACTGGGAGGAGCGCTTCCTCTACCTTGACGCGGCGTGGTGGACCAAGGCCGGCGACCATCAATGGCTGTCGCGCTTCCAGCAAGGGCACACCTGGAAGCTGCCGTTCAACGGCGCGCAAACGATCATGCCGTACGGTTTCCTCGAGTTCGCCAGCCAGGACCCGAGCAACGACTGGCGCCAGGATCTGCGCACCGGTCTGGGCCTGCGTTGGCAATGGTGGTTCAACGATGACATTTACAACGCCTATCGCGCACACCTGACTGTACGCACCGAGTATCAACAAGCGTTGGGCGGCAATCTGTATGACGGCGGCAACGGCGTGCTACTGGGCGTGGAGTTGAATTTCTGATGAGGCAACTTCTTTTGGCGTTGTGCCTGTTGCTGGGCAGCGCGGCGACCCATGCCGACGAGCGTATTTTCTACCAGCCGCTCAATGCCGATGCCAACCTGAGCCAGGCGCAATGGCAGCGGATCTGGCAGGACACCGCTCGCCAAGGCGTGCATACGGTGATTGTGCAGTGGACGGCCTACGGCGATTCGGACTTCGGCGGCGCCAACGGCTGGCTTGCGGGCAGCCTGAAACTGGCCCGGGCCCAAGGCCTGAAACTGGTGCTGGGGCTGCGCATGGACCCGGCCTATTACCAACGCATCGATGAGCTGGACAGCGCCGGGCTGGCAACGTACTGGCAAACGCAACTGGGGCAGTCACTGGCCCAGCAGCAGAAGTTGCGCGAGGAGTGGAAACTGCCGGTCAGCGGTTGGTATTTGCCCCTGGAACTGGATGACCTGCACTTTCTGCCACTGGATCGCCGGCAAAGGTTGCAACGCCAGCTCAAGGACTTTGCCGGCAAGCTCGACGCGCCACTGCACATCAGCGTATTCAGCGTCGGCAAACTCGCACCGCAAGTGAATGGCCAATGGCTGGGCGACGTGGCGAGCGCCGGTATTCAGGTGTGGTGGCAGGACGGCGCCGGCACTGGACGTTTGCCACCATTGGTTCGCAACGGCTACGCCAATGCACTGCCCTGCTCCATCGGCATCGTCAGGGAAGCCTTTCGGCAAGTCAGCGCTGCCGGGCAACCCTTCCGTGCCGAACCGATGCCCCTGCAAACTTCATCGCCGGGTTGCCACCCGACGTCAGTGTTCTCCCTACGCTACCGACCGTGGGGTAAGGTGATTCTCGATAACCAGCACAACACCAAGGTCGGCGACGTACAAAACCATTGAAGATGAAGTGCTGAAAAATCGGCGCAGGCTGAACCCACTCAACACCCGGTGACCATCAGCATCGGCCTGCCCCGGTTGCTCGATGGTGACACGCTGGACCAGGCGCTGGTCAAGGTCGATACCTGACCTAATGCTTGAATGACGTCATCACCCGTTCGGTATTTTCATCGCAGGACATGCCTTCGGGCTTGTCCTGAATGGTGTCGATCCACCCCTGCAACTGCGCCTTGCTATGGGCCAGGTGCCGTTGCATCTCTTCGATCTGCTCGATCTTGCGATGCAGGCCCGCCATCAACTCATCGTGCTTGAACGCGCCGGTCACATTATCCGGCAGCAACTGCTTGAGTTCTTCCAGGCTGAAACCGGCCTGTTGTGCGCACTGGATGAGTTGCAGGGTTTGTAGCGCCTGTTGCGAGTAATGCCGATAACCGTTGGAAGAACGCTCGACCTGGCGGATCAAGCCCTGAGATTCGTAAAAGCGGATGCGCGAGGCGGTCAACCCGCTCAACTGCGCCAATTCACCAATCTTCATAGGGGCCTCATTTATTCGCTTGACATTAAAGTTAACTTTAAGCTTAGCCTCTGCTCATCACTTCGAGGAGTCAAGCATGTCGCCCTTCCAGATCTTGAATTTGCCCAACGGCCAGACCATCGGCAATCGCATTGCCAAAGCCGCGATGGAAGAGAACCTCGCGAACACCGATCAGGTGCCCGACCAGGCGCTGTTGCGCCTCTATCAGGCCTGGGCCGGGGGCGAAGCCGGCTTGTTGCTGACCGGCAATGTGATGATCGACCGCCGCGCCATGACCGGCCCCGGCGGTGTAGCGCTGGAGGACGAGCGCCACCTGGAACGCTTCCGCCAGTGGGCCAGCGTCGGTCGGGCCGGCGGTGCGCATTTCTGGGTGCAGCTCAATCATCCTGGTCGCCAGACCATGGCCAACCTCGGCCAGCAAGCCTTGGCGCCATCGGCGGTTGCGCTGGATCTCGGCCAGTTTTCGAAGATGTTCGCCGAGCCCAAACCCATGAGCGAGGACGATATCCAGGAAGTGATCCGACGCTTCGCCACCAGCGCCGCACTGGCGGAGAAAGCCGGTTTTACCGGTGTGCAGATCCACGCCGCCCACGGCTACCTGATCAGCCAGTTCCTTTCGCCGCTCACCAATCGGCGCACCGATCAATGGGGCGGTTCGCTGGAAAATCGTGCGCGCCTGCTGTTGTCCGTCGTCGCGGCGGTTCGCCACGCGGTGTCGCCGCAATTTTGTGTGTCGGTAAAGCTCAACTCAGCGGATTTCCAGCGCGGTGGTTTCGATGCCGATGATGCACGGCAGGTGATCCTGTGGCTCAACGAACAACCGATCGACCTGCTGGAACTCTCCGGTGGCAGTTACGAAGCACCGGCCATGCAAGGCGAAGCGCGCGACGGCCGGACCCTGGCACGGGAGGCGTACTTTCTGGAAATGGCCGGTGAACTGGCCAGCGTGGCGCGGATGCCGGTGATGGTGACGGGCGGGATCCGGCGTTTGGAAATTGTCGAACAGGTCCTCGACAGCGGCATCGCCATGGCTGGCATCGGCACCGCGCTGGCCGTGGAGCCGCACTTGGTCAAGCATTGGCGCGAAGGCCAGAACAGCCATCCGCAACTGCCGCCGATCCGCTGGAAGCGCAAGCCGCTGGCTGCGCTGGCGAGCATGGCGGTGGTCAAATTCCAGCTGCATCGCTTGAGTCGTGGGCGCACCACCCGACCCAAGATTTCGGCGTTGTTGGCGTTGATTATTGATCAGTTATACATCGCCAAACGCACGCGTCAGTATCGCCGGGCCATGAACGCGGACTGATGGATCGCTATTGGCCGGTAAACCGCAGTCGCGACAACATCCGTAGATCCCCCGCGCGGTAATAGTGATCAGTCCAGCTGTTATCCGTCGCCAACGGCTGGACCTGCTTGAGCGCAAGTTTTTTCGCGAAATAACGAAAGCGGTAATGCTCGTAGAACCGTAGCAATTCCAGGCCATAACGGTCTGCCAGATCGGTGTCGCCGCGAATGATCAGATAGTTTTCGTCATTGCCGTTGCTGGCTGCGGCGCTGAGGTTGTGGCTACCGCTTATGATCGTCGGCGCATCACTGGTGAAGTCAGTGACGATGGCTTTGGTGTGCACCAGGATATTGCCCTTCTGACCCTCCCTGCTTTCCTTGAGCCAGCCTTCCAGCCCTTTGTCGAGCAGGGCAACGGTGGTGAATTCAGCGGTGCGGTCGGCGTGAAACCCGGTGATTTCGCTGGCGGTGTTTTGCAGGCCATAGCGCAGGATGTCGTCATGGGGCAAGCCGAGCAAGGCGTTGAGGATGGCGTCGGGCAAGGCGAACGCAGTGACGAACAGCACGTCCTTTTTCGCGGCATTGATGATCGAGACGAACTCATCCAGGTCACCCCCGCCCGAGCGCGGCGAGAACCCGGCGAAAAGTGCCTGCGTCGGATCCATCGGGTTGTGCTGCGTGATCCATTGCCGCGTGGCGCCGACATCTGCCGGCGTGCTCCAGACCTGCTCGAAGGTTTGCAGATAACGGGTACTGAGCCGCGTATCGTCCAGCACATGCACCACGTTGGCCTGACGGTAAACGCCGTTGGGGGTGAAGTTGGTACTGCCGCAGAGTACCGCTTCGGGCTGATACTGCCCCGCTGCGTCGAGCCGACTCAAGACCATGAACTTGTTGTGAAAGATATTGTGGGTGACCCGCCCGCGTTTGTTCGCCTGGGGGATATTTTTCAGGCTGACCTCGTTCAAGACGGTAGTGTCTTCGCCCGGTTGCGCGTGATAAAGGACGCGAACTTTCACGCCGCGTTCCAGCGCAGCCTCCACTGCGTCGACTATCACCTGTAACTGGTACTCATAGATGGCGATATCCAGCGCCCACTGGCCATCGACAGCACGCGCGATAAACCCCAACAAGCGCCCGAGCAAACCGTTCTCCAACCATCTACGCGGGGCATCGGGCCAGGCTTCGATGGGCAGCTTGTTCTTTTTGCCAATGAGTGCATCGAGGTCGGGAAACTTGCGCTCGAACGCCTGACTGGCGGCTACTGCGCGGTTGAAACTGACACTTTGGTTGCCGGGATGGCCATCGTCGGAGGTGACCGTTACCTCCAGGCACTCACCCAGTTGTGGCGCATTGTGGCTGCCGTAGACCAGGTAGACCCGATAATGGATCGTCATCCCCGGATTGACCGCGTAATCGGCCCAGCGGAATTTCTGTAACGGTGCGATATCACTGGGCGTGGCGTGCAACTGGGGGAAGGTATGGTCCTTGTCCGGGAACGTCAGGCTATTGAACAGAAACATCCAGGGTTTGCTGCCCTGCTGTTTTTCAATGGCAAAACCCAACAGGCCAATGCGACGGGATTCGGCCAGGTCCATGGCCAACAGCACGCCATTGGTGCCGGCGTAAGCCTTGACGCGAAAATCGCCCTGTTCATTGACGGCCAGGATACGCATGGTTCACTCCTGTGATGGATTTGCCCAGTGAGCATAGATCGTCGATGAATTTTTACCCTGACGACCCGAAACCGGATTGATGCCGTCGCGAGCAAGTCGGATCGCCGCACCGCCGCTCCCACACTGGATCTTTGCCAGATCTGATGTGGGAGCAACTTTGCTCGCGAAGAGGCCAGCACAGACAGCGCAATGTTCAGCCTGGAAGCAGATCGTCCATATGTCGATAATCCGATTGCAGCTGCGCAGCCAATACTTTGCTGCGCCCAAGACGAATCGGCCCGCGTTCGATGTCGATCACCAGCCCTGGACATTCGATTGCCGGCAGCATGGACCAGTCCTTCAGCCGCCCATCGGTCACCAATAAAAGTCTTTGCTGTTCCGCCGGAAAGCGTTTTTGCCGCGCGGTCAGCCAGTGCCTCGCCTCACCCAGCGCCGCCAGCAACGGCGTTCCGCCGCCTGCGCCGAGCCCATCAAGCCAATGGCGCAAACCGTTGGAAGCCTTCAACCCTTGCACCTGCCACTTGGGCACCGAGCCGCTGGCGGTCAGCAACGCCAGGCGCGCACGTTGGCGGTAGGCATCATCGAACAGCTGCGCCAGCAAGCCTTTGGCATCACTCAACGCCTGATGACGGCGGGTCGAAGCCGACGCATCGACAATCACCAGCCACAGTTCATGGGGCGAACGGGTGCGCAGTTGATACAACAGATCAGCACGCTGACGGGGCCGACCATTAAGCAAGGTGCCGGGCCAGTTGACCGAACCGCTACGTGCTGCATGACGCTTGCCTTGTTTGCCGTGGTCCAGCCGCCCGGCCCGGGGTCTGGCATTCGCCCCCGCGTCACAGCGAGGGCGAATGCCTAGGGCTTTTTTGGCCAGCTCGGCACTTCACGTCGTGCGCCGACCGCCAGTGCCTGGGCCGGCAATTCGCCCCATTGGCCCTGCCCTTCGCTTGGGTTGGCGTGCTGCGGCGCCGATTGTTGCGTCGCCTGGGATGGCTGAGGCGCCGGAGCTGAATGCTCGCGACGACGATGGCGCAAGGCGAACTCGGCGACTGCGTCGATATCTTCCTCGGCGATGGCGTTCGCCCCGCGCCAGGCGGCATGAGCCCGTGCGGCACGCAGCCAGACCAGATCGGCGCGCAATCCATCGACCCCGGCAGCAAAGCAACGCTCGGTAATCTGTGCCAGCGCCTGGTCGTCGAGGGGAATGCTAGCCAGTGCATTGCGTGCGTTCTGGCAACGCTCGCGCAGAGACGCCTGCGCCGATTCCCATTCGGCGCAGAAACCTTGCGGATCACTGTCGAAATCCAGGCGACGGCGGATGATCTGCCCGCGCTCGGTCGGTGCAGTGTGACCACCGAGGGCGACATTCAAGCCGAAACGGTCAAGCAATTGCGGACGCAGTTCACCCTCTTCCGGGTTCATGGTGCCAATCAGCACGAACTTCGCCGAGTGCCGATGGGAAATGCCGTCGCGCTCCACCAGATTGGTGCCGCTGGCGGCCACATCGAGCAGCAGATCAACGAGGTGATCGGGCAACAGATTGACCTCGTCGACATAGAGCACGCCACCGTCAGCCTTGGCCAGTACGCCGGGGGAAAACTGTGCGCGCCCCTCGCCCAGCGCCGCATCGAGATCGAGGGTGCCGACCAGGCGTTCCTCGGTGGCGCCCAATGGCAAGGTGACGAACTGACCGCTGGCCAGCAGGTCCGCCAGACCCCGGGCCAGGGTCGACTTGGCCATGCCCCGCGGGCCTTCGATCAGCACACCGCCGATTTTCGGGTCGATGGCGGTCAGGTACAGGGCCAACTTCAAATTGTCAGCGCCGACCACGGCGGAGAGGGGAAAGTGCGGGGTGTCGATCATCGTTTTATCTCGGTCATGGTCGGTTCACGGACGCCTCAATCCCTGTAGGAGCGAGCTTGCTCGCGAAGTGGCAATTACATTCAACATCATCGTTGGCTGACAAATTGCCTTCGCGGGCAAGCCCGCTCCTACAGGATTTGCGGTGATTAGCCGTCTTCTTCTATATCCAGCAACAAGTTTTCCAGCGCCTCGCGGTACTCGCCGGGCTCCTTCCACATCCCCCGTTGTTGCGCCTCGAGCATGCGCTCGGTCATGTCGCGCAAGGCATGGGGATTGTGTTCGCGAACAAAATCCCGGGTGTCCGGATCGAGCAAATAGGCATCGGCCAGCAACGCGTACTGGTGATCGTCGATCAACTGCGTGGTGGCATCGAAGGCGAACAGGTTGTCGACTGTCGCGGC
The DNA here is from genome assembly GCF_056402295.1 of Pseudomonas sp. P4_B3. Classification (NCBI taxonomy): domain Bacteria; kingdom Pseudomonadati; phylum Pseudomonadota; class Gammaproteobacteria; order Pseudomonadales; family Pseudomonadaceae; genus Pseudomonas; species Pseudomonas sp. P4_B3. Next base: position 18,797 of record NZ_JBFUHR010000021.1, on the reverse strand, counting down.
CATTTCGAACGCACCTTTGTAGCCGTGACGCTTAACGCCTTCGAGCCACTTCGGATTGGCCGCCCGGGAACGGATCACCCGGTTCAGCTCTTCCTTCAAGGTGCGAATCTTCGGCAGGTCCGGCTGGCTGTGGTCGCCATGATAGCTGGCCGCGGCCTCGCCCTTCAGGCTTTCCACCGCCGCGAGCATGCCGCCCTGGAACTGGTAGTAATCGTTGGAGTCGAGCAAGTCGTGCTCGCGGTTATCCTGGTTTTGCAGCACCGCCTGTACCTGGCTCAAGCGCTGGCTGAACTGTTCGCGGGCGGCGGTGCCCTCGTCGGAACCGCCGTAAGCGTAGCCGCCCCAGTTGAGGTAAACCTCGGCCAGGTCCTCGCGGGTTTGCCACAGACGACCGTCGATGGCGCCCTGCACACCCGCGCCGTAGGCACCGGGTTTGGCCCCGAAAATCCGCCAGCCGGCCTGACGTCGCGCAGCGTCTTCATCGAGCCCCGATTGCAGCAAGGCTACACGCTCGGCGCGTACCTTGGCCGCCAACGGATTGAGGTCGTCCGGCTCATCGAGGTCGGCGACCGCTTGCACCGCCGCGTCGAACAAGCGAATCAGATTGGCAAAGGCATCACGGAAGAAACCGGACACACGCAAGGTCACGTCCACCCTCGGACGATCGAGCAAACTCAGCGGCAGAATCTCGAAATCATCGACCCGCTGGCTGCCGGTCGCCCAGACTGGACGCACGCCCATCAGCGCCATGGCCTGGGCGATGTCATCGCCGCCGGTGCGCATGGTCGCGGTGCCCCACACCGACAGACCGAGCTGGCGCAAATGATCGCCGTGGTCTTGCAGGTGGCGCTCGAGAATCAGGTTGGCCGACTGGAACCCGATGCGCCACGCCGTGGTGGTCGGCAGGTTGCGCACGTCCACCGAATAGAAGTTGCGCCCGGTGGGCAGTACGTCCAGGCGACCACGACTCGGCGCGCCGCTGGGACCGGCCGGGACGAAGCGACCGCTCAGGGCATCGAGCAAGCCGCGCATTTCTGCGGGGCCGCAGGCGTCCAGACGCGGGGCAATGACGTCACGCAAACCATCGATAATGGCTTGTACCTCGATCCAGTCCGCCTCCTGTAGGAGCGACGGTGCGGCGTTCCGACCTGCTCGCGATGGTGTGTCAGTTGACATCAATGTGGCTGACACACCATCGCGAGCAGGCTCGCTCCTACAGGGGTCTTGTATGGTATTCAGGGTTTGTGAGATCAGTTGTGTAGCGAACAGCTCAAGACGTTCACGGGTATCGCCTGTGGTACGCCAGAGTTCGTCGCCGAGCACTTGCAGTTGTTCAGGTCGCGGCCCAGTCCACGGCTCGGCCAAGGCGCAATCGAGCGGATCGAACCCTAGTCCGAAGGCCTTGGCCAGTGCCCGCAGCAGACTCGACTGCGCACCGCGGCCATCGCCCCGTGGAATGCGCAACAACGCCAGCAAGGTATCGATACGCAAACGCCCGGTGGGCGATTCGCCGAACACATGCAGGCCATCGCGGATCTGCGACTCTTTCAAGTCGCACAGATAAGTGTCGAGTCGCGGCAACCAGATCGCTGCATCGGCATCGCTGTCGAGCTGCTCGTCCAGCTGCAGTTCACGGTCGATGTGGGTGTCGCGCACCAGTTGCAGGATGTCGCGCTGCAACTCGCGGGCGCGGCGCGGATCGAGCAACTGCGCTTCGTAATACTCGTCGGCCAACAGTTCGAGGTTACGCAGTGGGCCGTAGGTTTCGGCGCGGGTCAGCGGTGGCATCAAGTGATCGATGATCACCGCCTGGGTGCGCCGCTTGGCCTGGGCGCCCTCGCCCGGGTCATTGACGATGAACGGATAGATGTTCGGCAGCGGCCCGAGCAGTGCATCCGGCCAGCAATTTTCCGAGAGCCCCACGCCTTTGCCTGGCAGCCATTCGAGGTTGCCGTGCTTGCCGACGTGGATCACGCCGTGGGCGCCGTAGGTGTTGCGCAGCCAGAAGTAAAACGCCAGGTAACCGTGGGGCGGGACCAGGTCCGGGTCGTGATACACCGCGCTCGGGTCGACCTGATAACCCCGCGCCGGTTGAATGCCGACGAAGGTCAGGCCCAAGCGCAGGCCGGCGATCATCATCCGTCCGCTGCGGCACATCGGGTCGCTCTCCGGCGCGCCCCAACGTTCGAGCACCGCCGCGCGGTTGGCTTCGGGCAGTGCATTGAACATCGCCAGATAATCATCCATGCCCAGGCTTTGCTGGCACGGACGCAGGTCGAGGGTCTCGAGATCGTTGCTGACGCCACCCAGCAACTGCTGGATCAGCGCGGTGCCGCTGTCCGGTAACTCAGCCGGCAACGGATAACCTTCGGCATGCAGCGCCCGCAGAATGTTCAGCGCCGCCGCCGGGGTGTCGAGGCCGACGCCATTGCCGATGCGGCCGTCGCGGGTCGGATAATTGGCGAGAATCAAGGCAATGCGTTTTTCAGCATTGGGCACCCGCGCCAGATCGACCCAGCGCCGCGCCAGTTCGGCAACGAAATCCATGCGTTCCGGTTGTGGCCGATAGCAGACCACATCCGACTGACTGCGCTCACTGCGCCACGCCAGGTCCTTGAAGCTGATCGGACGGCTGATGATACGCCCGTCCAGTTCCGGCAAGGCGATGTGCATCGCCAGGTCGCGAGGGCCAAGCCCTTGTTCACTGGCACGCCAACCCGGCTCGTTGTCCTGGGCGCAAATCGCCTGGATCACCGGAATATCGCGACGGAACGGCCGCAGGTGCGGCGCTTCGGGACTGGACTGGGCGAAACCGGTGGTGTTCAGGATCACCGAGACGCTGGCCTCGTCCAGCCAGTCCTCGACCATGGAAAGGCAAGCTGGCTCTTTAAGACTGGCCAGCGCAATCGGCAATGGATTCAACCCCGCCGCCTGTAAACGCTGGCAAAAAACATCAATGAAAGCGGTGTTCGCCGCCTGCAAATGCGAGCGGTAAAACAGCACTGCCGCCACCGGTTGATCGGCGTGCCAGTCGGCTTGCCAGTCGCTCAGTGCGGCAGAATGTTGGTGCGGATGGTAAATCGCCGTGCGCGGCAGGGTTTGCGGCTCGCCCCAGGTGTAATCACGGGCCAGCCAGCGGTTGGCCAGACAGCGGAAGAAATCCAGGGCGTTACCCCTGCCACCCTGACGCAGAAACTGCCAGAGCCGGTCGCGATCCTCGGCACCGACGGTGCTCAGGTCACTGAGCTCCGGGTCCGGACGATCATCGCCCGGCACCAGAATCACCTGCACGCCGCGCTGCGACAGTTCGACCAGGCGCTCGATGCCGTAACGCCAATAGGCGATGCCGCCGTGCAGTGAAATCAGGATCACCCTGGCGTGACGCAGCACTTCATCGACGTACAAATCGACCGAGGCATGGTTCTGCACCAGCATCGGGTTGGCCAGGCGCACGCTCGGATAATCTTCGGGCAATTGCTGCGCCGCTTCGGCGAGCAGCGCCAGGCTGGAATCGCCGCTGCACAGGACCACCAGCTCGGCAGGGGTTTGTCCAAGGTCGGCAATGTTGTCATCCGACACGAAACCGCCGGGTTGGGTCCTGAGCAGGTGCATGGCTTACACGCTGAGCGCGGCGCGCAATTGCGCTTCGAGCACGGCGGCGTCCAGTTCCTGGCCGATCAGCACCAGGCGGGTTACGCGTGCTTCTTCGGCGCCCCACTGGCGGTCGAAGTGCTTGTCGAAACGCGTGCCCACGCCCTGGATCAGCAGGCGCATCGGTTTGTTCGGGATCGCGGCAAAACCCTTGACCCGCAGGATGCCGTGCTGGACCACCAATTGGGTCAGCGCATCCAGCAGCAAGCTTTCGTCGGCTTGCGGCAGTTCGATGGAGATCGAATCGAAGGCGTCGTGATCGTGGTCGTCATGATCATCGTCACCATCGTGATGATGGTCGTGGTGGCTGTGACGACTGTCGATGTGTTCTTCGGAGCCGGCACCCAGGCCGATCAGCACGCCCAGTGGCAGGCGACCGCTGCTGGCTTCAATGATTTTCACCGCTGGCGGCAATTCCTCGGCGACTTCCAGGCGCACGCGGGCCAGGTCCGCCGGGTTGATCAGGTCGGCTTTGTTGAGAATCACCAGGTCGGCGCTGGCCAGTTGGTCGGCGAACAGTTCGTGCAGCGGCGATTCGTGGTCCAGGTTCGGGTCGAGTTTGCGCTGGGCGTCGACCTGATCCGGGAAGGCGGCGAAGGTGCCGGCGGCCACGGCCGGGCTGTCGACCACGGTGATTACCGCATCCACCGTGCAGGCGCTGCGGATTTCCGGCCACTGGAAGGCTTGCACCAGCGGCTTGGGCAGGGCCAGGCCGGACGTTTCAATGAGGATATGGTCGAGATCGCCGCGACGGGCCACCAGTTCGCGCATCACCGGGAAGAATTCTTCCTGGACGGTGCAGCACAGGCAGCCGTTGGCCAGCTCATAGACACGGCCGTTGGCTTCTTCTTCGGTGCAACCGATGGAGCATTGCTTGAGGATTTCGCCGTCAATGCCCAACTCACCGAATTCGTTGACGATCACCGCGATGCGGCGACCCTGGGCGTTGTCGAGCATGTGCCGCAGCAGCGTGGTTTTACCCGAGCCGAGAAAGCCGGTGACGATGGTGACGGGGAGTTTGGCCAGTGTTTTCATCGGATGCCCTATGGCTAAGGTGGCGGGCATACGGGACGACGACCGGCAACGCGGGCGCGCGTGCCTGAAGAGTTCGCCACCGGATCACCCCGCCCGGTTGAAAGTGAGAATCTGTGACGAGGCAGGTCTCCTGGCTGACGGTGTGCCGGCCTTGAGCCTGGCATTCGCTGCGCCTTCCCGCCGGCCTCATGGATTGAGTCAGCAGTGGCGTGGCAACGAACATCACCGTTCACAGTTGCGGGGGCAGCCGCGGCATCGACCGCGTTCCCTTCTTAGCTTCGACAAACGCCGAAGAACCTCGAAAGCGCAAGGCTACGCATGGTGGGAAGACCGGTCAATCACTGTAGGAGCTGCCGAAGGCTTCGATCCTTTGATTTTGCTTTTAAAAACAAGATCAAAAGATCGTCCGAACGCGGCCCGAGCCTTCGGCAGCTCCTACAAAGAGCCGGGCATCATTCAGCTTCAAGTGAGAACCCTTGCCAATTGACGCCCAACCCCCGCCCATGCTCTCCTACGCACCTTGTTACGGGTGCCCTTCACAGGGTGAAACGGGAAACCGGTGAATCATGTGCTTTACTCTAAAGCCATGTCAGTCCGGTGCTGCCCCCGCAACGGTAAGCGAGCGAAGCGTCAGATCCACTGTGCCAATACGGCATGGGAAGGTGATGCTTTCAGGTTCAGGCCCAAGCCTTTGCCCCTCGTGAGCCCGGAGACCGGCCCGCAACACAAAGTGACCAGCACGGTCACTGAACCAACAAACCCGCGGTGGGCGGGCGCTGTTTGAAACCTTGCGCGCCTGGTCGTGCGGTTTTTTGCATGCGCTCTTAATCCCCGCTGACAGACCAGAGGGAAACGCCATGTCGATCATCAGCAGCGCCGAACACACATCCGCGAGCACCACCTCAACCCTGACCCAACGTCTGACCGTCGCCGTCTGTGCGTCGATCCTTGGCGCGTGCCTTGTGTATTTTGCCGGTTTCTCGCACATCGAAGCGGTGCACAACGCCGCCCACGATACCCGTCACAGCTCCGCGTTCCCGTGCCATTGAGAGCTGTCGTCATGATCAAGCGTATTGCGCAAACCGCAGGTTTCACCGGGTTGCTGGCCGCCCTGTTGCTAACCCTGCTGCAAACCTTCTGGGTCGCTCCGCTGATTTTGCAGGCCGAGACCTACGAAAAATCCGAGCCGGCCGCTGTTGAAATGCATGAACACGCCGACGGTGCGATGGCTGCCCACACTCACGATGCGCAAGCCTGGGAGCCGGAAGACGGCTGGCAGCGCGTGCTGTCGACCACCGGCGGCAACCTGGTGGTAGCGGTCGGTTTCGCCCTGATGCTCGCCGGCCTGTACACCTTGCGTGCGCCGACCAAAACCTCCCAGGGCCTGCTCTGGGGCCTGGCCGGTTATGCGACGTTCGTGCTCGCGCCGACGCTCGGCCTGCCACCTGAATTGCCCGGCACTGCCGCCGCCGATCTGGCACAACGGCAACTGTGGTGGATTGGCACCGCTGCTTCCACTGCCGTCGGTATCGCCCTGATCGTATTCAGCCGTCACTGGCTGATGAAAGTCCTCGGCGCAGCGATTCTCGCCGTCCCCCATGTGATTGGCGCGCCGCAACCGGAAGTGCATTCGATGCTCGCTCCGGAGGCACTGGAAGCCCAGTTCAAAATCGCTTCGCAACTGACCAACGTGGCGTTCTGGCTGGCCCTGGGCCTGATCAGCGCCTGGTTGTTCCGTCGCAAAAGCGATGGTCAATACCACGCATGACGGATATCAGCACAGCGCCGACCCTGGTGGTCGGCCTGGGCTGCCAGCGCGGCTGCCCCGTCAGCACGTTGCTGGCGCTGCTCGATCAGGCACTGGAGGCGCACCAGATTGCTCGTCATGAAATCAAGGCCCTGGCCAGCATCGACTCGAAGCGCGACGAACCTGCGTTAATCGAACTGGCTCAGCAGCTTGGCCTGGAATTGATGTATTTCAGCAGTGAACAACTGGCCGCTTATGAACCGCAACTCAGTCATCAATCGCAAATAGCGTTTGAACGCACCGGTTGCTACGGCGTGGCGGAAAGCGCCGCACTGGCCCTGGCGGAACAACTGGCCCAGGCCCCGGCAAAACTGCTGATTCCACGACAAAAATACGCCCAGGCAACCCTGGCATTGGCCGGCGCGGCATAAAAAACCCGATAATCCCCACCGTTGATCATGAACACTCTTCATCTGAAGCCCTGTTCAGCCCCTTTTTTCCCCACAGGAACCGACGATGACCGTCTACTTCATTGGCGCAGGTCCCGGCGACCCCGAACTGATTACCGTCAAGGGCCAGCGGCTGATTCGCAGTTGTCCGGTGATCATTTATGCCGGTTCCCTGGTACCGGCCGCCGTACTGGAAGGTCACTGTGCCGAACAGGTGGTCAACAGCGCCGAACTGCACCTGGAACAGATCATCGACCTGATCAGGACCGCCCACGCCAACGGTCAGGATGTTGCCCGGGTGCACTCCGGCGATCCGAGTCTTTATGGCGCCATTGGCGAGCAGATTCGCTATCTGCGCGAGTTGGGAATTGCGTTCGAAATCGTCCCAGGCGTGACGGCCACAGCCGCTTGCGCTGCGCTTTTGGGTGCGGAGCTGACGCTGCCGGACGTTTCGCAGAGCGTGATTCTGACGCGCTACGCCGACAAGACCACCATGCCACCCGGAGAGGAGTTCTCCAGCCTCGCGCAACACGGCGCGACCATGGCGATTCACTTGGGGGTCAATCACCTGGCGAAGATCGTTGAGGAACTGCTGCCCCATTACGGCGCCGATTGCCCGATTGCGGTGGTCCACCGCGCGAGCTGGCCGGATCAGGATTGGGTGATGGGAACACTCGAGGATATTGCCGGGAAGGTTGAAGCCAAGGGCTTTCGCCGTACGGCGTTGATTCTGGTGGGTCGGGTGCTGGGCAGCGACCACTTCAGCGAGTCATCGCTGTATCGCGCGGGGCATGCGCATCTCTATCGCCCTTAAAATCAAAAGATCGTCCGAAGGCTCGGGCCGCGTTCGGACGATCTTTTAAGCTTCGCCCATAAAAAACGGCGCTCACGGGGCGCCGTTTTTTGATTTCGCAGCGAACACCTTAGTAGTAGGCGTTTTCTTTCTGCGTGTGGTCGGTCACGTCGCGAACGCCTTTGAGCTCCGGGATGCGCTCGAGCAAAGTGCGCTCGATGCCTTCCTTCAGCGTCACGTCGGCCTGGCCGCAGCCCTGGCAACCACCGCCGAACTGCAGGACGGCGATGCCGTCTTCGACCACGTCGATCAGGCTGACCTGACCGCCGTGGCTGGCCAGCCCCGGGTTGATCTCGGTTTGCAGGTAGTAGTTGATGCGCTCGTTGACCGGGCTGTCGGCATTGACCATCGGTACTTTGGCGTTTGGCGCCTTGATGGTCAGCTGGCCGCCCATGCGGTCGGTGGCGTAGTCGACAACCGCATCGTCCAGGAAGGCTTCGCTGAAGTGGTCGATGTACGCGGTGAAGCTTTTGAGCCCCAGCGCGGTGTCTTCGGGTTTTTCTTCGCCCGGCTTGCAGTAGGCAATGCAGGTTTCGGCGTACTGGGTGCCAGGCTGGGTGATGAAGACGCGGATGCCGATGCCCGGGGTGTTCTGCTTGGACAGCAGATCAGCCAGATAATCGTGGGCGGCGTCAGTGATGGTAATAGCGGTCATGGAAACTCCTCGCAGGCTTGGGCGCAGTTTACGCCAATCAACGCGCCGGACAAAGTCCTAGTATTTTTGTCGGGAAAGATTCTTCGATGCTCTGTAGGAGCTGGCTTGCCAGCGAAGGCGCCAGATCAGTCGACATTTGTGTTGAATGTCGTGGCCTCTTCGCTGGCAAGCCAGCTCCTACAGGGTGGTGGTGGTTCAGAGGTTCTCGTAACGGTTCATGTCCAGCACGCCCTCTTCCACCGGATCGGTTTCGTGGATGTAGCGGCTCAGGTCATGGAAATAAGCCCAGAATTGCGGATGACTGCGGCGTATTCCCCAACGTTCGACGATTTTCTCGAAGCTGTCGGTATCCTTGGCGCTTTCCATCGCATCCACAAACGCCGGCACTTGCCCGGCCGGGATGTTGAACATGAAGTTCGGATAGCTGCTGAGTACACCCGGGAAAATCGTCAGAGTGTCGAGCCCCGGCTGATAGCGCAGCGATTCGCCAAGCAGGAATGCGACGTTGCTGTGGGCACGGTTGCGCAGCAGGCTATAGACCTCACGCTTGCCGCTACGGGTTTCGATGCGCAGCAGGGTCGCTTCCGGCAGTTGATCAATCACTTTCAACCCGGCCGCCGGACGCGAAGTCAGGCGGCTTAGCGTCTGTTCGGCACTTTGCAGGTCCGGATCAATGTTCGGCCGCGAGCAGTAGGCGCCGTCGCAGCGGTTGATCGGGTCGGGTCTGGCATTGAGATCGCCGTAACGGGCCAGCAACTGCATGGCAAAGTCGCGCTTGGGATCCTGCGGATTGAGATTCAGCGCAGTCGGCTTGTCATCGTCGATGGACTCGTAGTCCAGCCACATCTTGAATTTTCCACTGTTCTGATACCAGTCGTCGAGGTAGCCATCCCGGGAATCGGCAGGCATCAGGCGCAGGAAATTCTGCTCGGCACCGTTGCGGATCAGGTCGAAATACAGCCGCGTCTGGGCCTGGTGGGACACATTGCCGAACACATCGAAGTTCACTGCCAGTTGATAGTAGGTGCGCTCCAGTAGCGGATAGTCGAACAGCCAAATGGTTTGCGGCACGTCGCCGATCAGGCCTTTGGTCACCGAAGCACTGTCGAAATGGCGGAAGATGCTCAGCAGCGCATTGTCGTTGCCCGCCCACAGGGTCGACCAGCTTGGCGCCGGCAGGTCGGCGTAGCTGTCCCGGCGCAAGGCTTCATATTCATTACGTTTGTCGCGGTAGTCGTGCCACAGGCTGAGGACACTGCCGACGTCGTCGTTCTGCCCCGGCATCGCCAGCAACGGCGTGGCCTGCCCGCGATAGTTCGGATCGGTGACATACAGGTCGTGCTCGGGCGCCTGGAACAGCGCCCAGAAATTATCGCGGATCACGTCCGTGGCGATCTGCCCGCGACACACCGGGCCGCGGATAAACGTGCGCACAAAGTACTCGGCGTTATCGAGCATGAACTGATAGCGCGCCTGGGCCGGGATCGCTTCGAAGGTGGCAAACGGGTTGGCCCGGCTCTGCGGCCCGTAGCCCGGCAATGCGTCGACCTGCCAGTTGCCGCTGTAGAACAGGCTCTTGACCCGCGCCAGCTTCGCCGCACTCAGCGCATAGGTGATGTGGGTCTTGTGCACGATCACGCCCTGCACAGGCCACAAGCGATAGTAAAACTGCGTGCCCGGATCATCGTTCGGGCGACGGGTGTTGATCAGGTCGATCGGCTGGCCGGTCGGGGTGCGCGAACGCACCCACTGGAAGAAATGTCCAGGCTCGCCATCCTTGAAGTAGAGATGGGCGAGGAACCAGTGCTCGAACAGCCAGCGCCCCACCAGGCTTTCCCGGGCTCCCGGGGAATTGAGCAGGTTTTCCCATTGCACCACCTCCAAGGCTTCCCTGGCGCTGGGCGCCAGCGCCTGCTGATCGATCGGCGCGCCTGCCGCCAGCCAGCGTTGCAGCGTCTGGTACTGCTGGTCAGTCAGGCCGGTCACTGCCAGTGGCATGCCTTCTTTCGGGTGCGAAGCGGCGTAGCCGTCGAACTCCGCGGGCATGGCACACATGTTTTCCCGGTTCAGGCCCAGGACGATGTCTTCCGGCAGCTTGGCGCTGGGCTGCAATGGGGTTTTGTGGCCAAGTTCCAGCATCCGCGCCATCAGTGCGGCCTGGCTGCCCCGGGCATCGAGCACCGAATAGAAGCCCTTTTGCTGCCAGGCCTGTTTGCCGGAGGCGTCATAGAACAGTCGGGTCGGCGCAACGGCCTGGCGGCGGTCACCGTCGTAGACCGGGATTTTCGTCGCGCCCCGTGCCGCGCCCTCGCCGCTGCCCAGGTTGAGCTGACAGGCGGCGTCGTTGCAGGCGTGGCAGGCCACGCACTTTTCAGTGAAGATCGGTTGAATGTCGCGGCTGTATGAAATGACAGAAGAAATCGCCGGACTTTGCGCCACAGCGCCCCAGCTTAAAAACAAAAACAATGTGCTGATGACGAAGCGATACGACATGTCCCTGGTCCTGAATCCTGGAAAAACGCCGCGATTCTACCGGTCTGTCATCCTTGCCAACATGAACGATATTCATGCAAATTCGAGTCTTGCTCCAAAAGCGCACAGGTTTGCTATCATCCCGGCCCTTCGTCATGGTCTTACCGAGTAGTCCAAATGTCCGATCGCAGCGTTCGCCTTCAAGCTCTCAAGCACGCCCTCAAAGAGCGCATCCTGATTCTCGATGGCGGTATGGGCACGATGATCCAGAGCTACAAGCTCGAAGAGCAGGATTACCGTGGCAAACGCTTCGCTGACTGGCCGAGCGATGTCAAAGGCAACAACGACCTGTTGGTACTGACTCGCCCGGATGTGATTGGCGGCATTGAAAAAGCCTACCTGGACGCCGGCGCCGACATTCTGGAAACCAACACCTTCAACGCCACCCAGATCTCTCTGGCTGACTATGGCATGCAAGGCCTGGCGTATGAGTTAAACGTAGAAGGCGCACGCCTGGCGCGCAAGGTCGCCGACGCCAAGACCCTGGAAACCCCGGACAAGCCGCGCTTCGTTGCCGGCGTGCTCGGTCCTACAAGTCGCACCTGCTCGTTGTCCCCGGACGTGAACAACCCCGGCTACCGCAACGTGACCTTCGATGAACTGGTGGAGAACTACACCGAATCCACCAAAGGCCTGATCGAAGGCGGCGCCGACCTGATCCTGATCGAAACCATTTTCGACACCCTGAACGCCAAGGCGGCGATCTTCGCCGTCCAGGGCGTGTTCGAGGAGTTGGGCATTGAGTTGCCGATCATGATTTCCGGCACCATCACCGACGCCTCGGGCCGCACCCTGTCGGGCCAGACCACCGAAGCGTTCTGGAACTCCGTGGCCCACGCCAAGCCGATTTCCGTCGGTTTGAACTGCGCCCTCGGCGCCCGCGAATTGCGCCCGTACCTCGAAGAGCTGTCGAACAAGGCCAACACCCACGTTTCCGCGCACCCGAACGCCGGCCTGCCGAACGAATTCGGCGAGTACGACGAATTGCCGTCGGAAACCGCCAAGGTCATCGAAGAATTCGCCCAGAGCGGCTTCCTCAACATCGTCGGCGGTTGCTGCGGCACCACGCCGGGCCACATCGAAGCCATCGCCAAGGCCGTGGCCGGTTATGCGCCGCGCGAGATTCCGGACATTCCCAAGGCGTGCCGCCTCTCGGGCCTTGAGCCGTTCACCATCGATCGCAGCTCGCTGTTCGTCAACGTCGGCGAGCGCACCAATATCACCGGCTCCGCCAAGTTCGCCCGCCTGATCCGCGAAGACAACTACACCGAAGCCCTGGAAGTCGCCCTGCAGCAGGTCGAAGCCGGCGCCCAGGTGATCGACATCAACATGGACGAAGGGATGCTCGATTCGAAGAAGGCCATGGTGACCTTCCTCAATCTGATCGCCGGCGAACCGGACATCTCCCGCGTCCCGATCATGATCGACTCCTCGAAGTGGGAAGTGATCGAAGCCGGCCTCAAGTGCATCCAGGGCAAGGGCATCGTCAACTCGATCAGCATGAAAGAAGGCGTCGAGCAGTTCATCCATCACGCCAAGCTGTGCAAGCGCTACGGCGCCGCCGTGGTGGTGATGGCCTTCGACGAAGCCGGCCAGGCCGACACCGAAGCGCGCAAGAAGGAAATCTGCAAACGCTCCTACGACATTCTGGTCAACGAAGTCGGCTTCCCGCCGGAAGACATCATTTTCGACCCGAACATCTTCGCCGTGGCCACCGGCATCGAAGAACACAACAACTATGCTGTGGACTTCATCAACGCCTGTGCCTACATCCGTGACGAACTGCCGTACGCCCTGACCTCCGGCGGCGTGTCCAACGTGTCGTTCTCGTTCCGTGGCAACAACCCGGTGCGCGAGGCGATTCACTCGGTGTTCCTGCTGTATGCGATCCGTAACGGCCTGACCATGGGTATCGTCAACGCCGGCCAACTGGAGATCTACGACCAGATCCCGGTGGAGCTGCGCGACGCCGTGGAAGACGTGATCCTCAACCGCACCCCGGAAGGCACCGACGCCCTCCTCGCCATCGCCGACAAGTACAAGGGCGACGGCAGCGTCAAGGAAGCCGAGACCGAAGAGTGGCGCAACTGGGACGTCAACAAGCGTCTGGAGCATGCGCTGGTCAAAGGCATCACCACCCACATCGTTGAAGACACCGAAGAATCACGCCTGTCCTTCAGCCGCCCGATCGAAGTGATCGAAGGCCCGTTGATGGCCGGCATGAACATCGTCGGCGACCTGTTCGGCGCCGGTAAAATGTTCCTGCCTCAGGTGGTGAAATCCGCTCGGGTGATGAAGCAGGCCGTGGCGCATCTGATCCCGTTCATCGAACTGGAAAAAGGCGACAAGCCGCAGGCCAAGGGCAAGATCCTGATGGCGACCGTGAAAGGCGACGTGCACGACATCGGCAAGAACATCGTTGGCGTAGTGCTGGGTTGCAACGGCTATGACATCGTCGACCTCGGCGTGATGGTCCCGGCGGAAAAAATCCTGCAAGTGGCCAAGGAACAGAAGTGCGACATCATCGGCCTGTCCGGCCTGATCACCCCGTCGCTGGATGAAATGGTCCACGTCGCCCGCGAAATGCAGCGTCAGGACTTCCACCTGCCGTTGATGATCGGTGGCGCGACCACCTCCAAGGCGCACACGGCGGTGAAGATCGAGCCGAAGTACAGCAACGACGCGGTGATCTACGTCACCGACGCCTCCCGCGCCGTGGGCGTGGCGACCCAGTTGCTGTCCAAGGAACTCAAGGCCGGCTTCGTCGAGAAAACCCGCCTGGACTACATTGAGGTTCGCGAGCGCACTGCCAACCGCAGCGCCCGCACCGAACGCCTGAGCTACGGCGCGGCCGTCGCCAAGAAGCCGCAATTCGACTGGGCGAGCTACACACCGGTCAAACCGACTTTCACCGGTACGCGGGTGCTGGACAACATCGACCTCAACGTTCTGGCCGAATACATCGACTGGACGCCGTTTTTCATATCCTGGGACCTGGCCGGCAAGTTCCCGCGCATCCTCCAGGACGAAGTGGTCGGTGAAGCTGCCACCTCGCTGTACAAAGATGCCCGGGAAATGCTCACCAAACTGATCGACGAGAAACTGATCAGCGCCCGCGCGGTGTTTGGCTTCTGGCCGGCCAACCAGGTGCATGACGACGACATCGAGCTCTATGGCGATGACGGCAAGCCAATGGCCAAGCTGCACCACTTGCGTCAACAGATCATCAAGACCGACGGCAAGCCGAACTTCTCCCTGGCCGACTTCGTGGCGCCCAAAGACAGTGAAGTGACCGACTACGTGGGTGGCTTCATCACCACCGCGGGGATCGGTGCCGAAGAGGTCGCCAAGGCCTATCAGGATGCGGGCGACGACTACAACTCGATCATGGTCAAGGCCCTGACCGACCGCCTGGCCGAGGCGTGTGCCGAGTGGCTGCACCAGCAGGTGCGTAAAGACTACTGGGGTTATGCCAAGGATGAGGCGCTGGATAACGAGGCACTGATCAAGGAGCAATACACCGGCATCCGTCCGGCACCGGGCTACCCGGCCTGCCCGGACCACACCGAGAAAGCCCAGCTGTTCAAGCTGCTCGATCCAGAAGCCGAAGAAATGCGCGCAGGCCGCAGCGGCGTGTTCCTCACCGAACACTATGCGATGTTCCCGGCAGCGGCGGTCAGCGGTTGGTACTTCGCTCACCCGCAGGCGCAATACTTTGCCGTGGGCAAGATCGACAAGGACCAGGTGCAGAGCTACACCTCGCGTAAAGGTCAGGAGCTGAGCGTAACCGAGCGTTGGCTGGCGCCGAACCTGGGTTACGACAACTAAGATCAAGCAAAATCAAAAGATCGTCCGAAGGCTCGGGCCGCGTTCGGACGATCTTTTTTGTATTGTCTATGCTTACCTCTGACACAGGGTGACGAGGAATTTATGGACGATCCAGCCGACAACAACAAACCGCCCACTTTCTGGCAGATGCTGCAGAGCGTCATGGCGGCGGCGTTCGGAGTACAGAGCGGGAAGAACCGGGCGCGCGACTTCACTCACGGCAAGCCGAGTCATTTCGTGATTCTGGGCATTCTGTTCACGGCAGTGTTCGCGTTGACACTGTTTGGCATCGTCAAACTGGTGTTGCACCTGGCGGGTATCTGAACCGACTCAGTGCATCAGGGCTTGCAGGCCGAACGGGTAGCGCCAGGACGTCGGTCGCCCCTTGGCCGAGAGTTTCTGGAAATCCACACCGTAATCCTGAGTTGAGCTCAAAGCCAGCAATCGCTTGGCTTGTGCGTGATCGATCAGCTGCAACAACGGAATCTGCCGGTCGCGCCCACCGTACTGGCTGACATCCACCCCCTGGTCGTAGTCATGCAGTTGCACCAGCGCCCAACCACCAAGAGTGAAGTGGCCGCCCAACAGCACACTCAACCGCCCATCCAACAGCGCCTGTAACGCGGCCGGTGAATTGTTGATGGCGCTGAACAGCACGTCCTTGCCGGGCTGGCCTCCGGTTTCGGCATAAGCCTGCATGGCGCCAAAGGCCATTTCATCGTTGGCCGACCAGACCAGCGACGTTTGCGGATAACGCTTGAACAATAACCTGGCCTGTTCATAGGTGCGCTCGCGGGTCCAGCTGCCATAGACCAACTGGCGCAACCGCACTTCAGGGTGTTCGGCCAATGCCCGCATCATGCCCTTCTCACGCTGTTGCGCGGCTGGCGTGTTCTTCAGGCCGGAAAAGGCCACCAGATCAATGGCCTGACCGGGCGCGACCGGGCGATGCAGGCGAATCAGCTGCTTGAGCATCAAGTAGCCGCCCTCCTCATTGTTGGGCACCAGGCTGCCCAACCAGTCGGAATACTTGTCCGGCTGAGCGCCGAGCAAGCGCACCTGGTCTGCGGTCAGGCCGTTGTTGACCAGAAACAGCTTCACACCGCTGCCTTGAGCCAGACGCAGGATTTCGGGCGCAACGTACAGTTCGTTGACGAACACCAGATAGTCCGGTCGATTCGGCCCTTGCAGGGCTTCGCGGGCCTGTTTGAGTGTGGTTTCGGCGTTTCGCTCGGAATACTGGATGTGCAAATCCATGCCCAGGTCCTTGGCCGCGGCCTGCATGAATTGCGAGTAACTGACCCAGAACGCCTCTTGGGTGGTCCCTGGATTGAGGAACAATACGGACGCCGCCTGGACACACGGTGCCCAGACCGTAGCCAGCGCCAGCACGGCACCACAGAAAAATTTTAACATCGATCGTCCGAGCCCCCGCAAATTCGCCGCGGATTATATCCAGCGAACCTCCGTAAAACGGCGATTTTTCCGGTTTTTGTCAGACAATCGTCGGAACCGGGCCCGGACGGGGTCGTTTACTGATGGCTGACCCAGAAAACCGCCGTCCCCACGACCAGAATGATCAGGAACAAAATTGCCCAGGCATCAACGGTGCTATCGCTTTTCCGTGCTTTGGTTGGGTTGCTCATTGCATCGCCTCTTGTCGGTTTTATCGGTGATTGCATAAAGACTCGAGCAGAGTAAAGACGACGATTGCCCGCACCACAAACAGGGGCTTTGCAACAAAGATTCTCATTAGGCGATTTGGTTCTTTACATATGCTCAAACATCACTTTTACGCATAACTGCAAACTGGTATCTTGCCCCGGCTCCGTTGGGAGTGCGCGGCCGTGCGCGCAGAATTGCCGAGGTTTTATCGGACGCCAGCAAGCCAAAAAACGCCGCTGTTTCCGACCGGCCCAAGCCTGAGAACAGGACTTATATGTACGTATACGACGAATACGATCAGCGGATCATCGAGGACCGCGTCAAGCAGTTCCGTGATCAGACCCGACGCTATCTGGCAGGCGAGCTGAGCGAAGAAGAATTCCGCCCCCTGCGCCTGCAAAATGGCCTTTATATCCAGCGTTTCGCGCCGATGTTGCGAGTCGCCGTGCCTTACGGCCAACTGACTTCGCGCCAGATGCGAATGATGGCCAAAATTGCCCGCGACTACGACAAGGGCTACGCCCACATCAGTACCCGGCAGAACGTGCAGTTCAACTGGCCGGCCGTGGAAGACATCCCGGACATCCTGGCTGAACTCGCGACCGTGCAGATGCATGCGATCCAGACCAGTGGCAATTGCCTGCGCAACGTCACCACCGACCAGTTCGCCGGTGTGGCCTTCGATGAGCTGATCGACCCGCGCCCATGGTGCGAGATCGTCCGCCAGTGGACCACGTTCCACCCGGAATTCGCTTATCTACCGCGCAAGTTCAAGATCGCCGTCAACGGTTCTACCTCCGACCGCGCCGCCATCGAAGTCCACGACATTGGCCTTGAGCCGGTGCACAACGCCGCCGGCGAACTGGGTTTCCGCGTGCTGGTCGGTGGTGGCCTGGGCCGTACGCCGGTCGTGGGCGCGTTCATCAATGAATTCCTGCCGTGGCAAGACCTGTTGAGCTACCTCGACGCCATCCTGCGGGTCTACAACCGCTATGGCCGTCGCGACAACAAGTACAAGGCGCGGATCAAGATTCTGGTGAAAGCGCTGACGCCTGAAGTCTTCGCGCAAAAAGTCGATGCGGAAATGGAACACCTGCGCGGTGGCCAGACCACATTGACCGAAGCCGAAGTGCAGCGCGTCGCCAAACATTTCGTCGACCCGGACTACAAGGCCCTGGAAAACCAGGCAGCCGTACTGGCCGAGCTCGACCAGCAGCATCCGGGCTTTGCCCGCTGGCGCGTGCGCAATACCCTGGCCCACAAGAAGCCGGGCTACGTGGCCGTGACCTTGTCCCTCAAGCCTACCGGCGTTGCACCGGGCGACATCACCGACAAACAGCTCGACGCCGTGGCCGACCTGGCCGACCGTTACAGCTTCGGTCAACTGCGCACCTCTCACGAGCAGAACATCATCCTGGCCGACGTCGAGCAGGACAAGCTGTTCACCCTGTGGGGCGAATTGCGCGAGCAAGGTTTCGCCACGCCGAACATCGGTTTGCTGACCGACATCATCTGCTGTCCGGGCGGCGACTTCTGCTCCCTGGCCAACGCCAAGTCAATCCCGATCGCCGAGTCGATCCAGCGCCGCTTCGACGACCTGGATTACCTGTTCGACATCGGCGAGCTGGACCTGAACATCTCCGGTTGCATGAACGCCTGTGGTCACCACCACGTCGGCCACATCGGGATTCTCGGGGTGGACAAGAAAGGCGAGGAGTTCTACCAGGTTTCCCTCGGCGGCAGCGCCAGCCGTGACGCCAGCCTGGGCAAGATCCTCGGCCCGTCCTTTGCCCAGGAAGCCATGCCTGACGTGATCGAAAAGCTGATCGACGTGTACATCGAACAACGTACCGAAGACGAACGCTTCATCGACACCTATCAGCGTATTGGCATCGACCTCTTCAAGGAGCGTGTCTATGCAGCGAATAATTAAGAACAACGAGGTCGTCGACGAGACCTGGCACCTGCTGCCCAAGGATTTCAACATCGACGAGATCAGCAACTGTGACGACCTCATCGTGCCGTTGCAGCTGTGGCGCGAACACAGCCGTATGCTCCTGGCCCGCGACGGCGGCCTGGGCATCTGGCTGGACGCCGATGAAGAGGCCGAGGAAATCGGTGAAGACGTGGCCAGTTTTCAGGTCATCGCCTTGAACTTCCCGGCGTTCACCGATGGCCGCAACTACTCCAACGCCCGCCTGCTGCGTGACCGTTATGGTTTCAAAGGTGAACTGCGGGCAATTGGTGATGTGCTGCGCGATCAGTTGTTCTACATGCACCGCTGTGGTTTCGACGCGTTCGCCATTCGCCCCGACAAAGATCCGCACGAAGCCCTGGAAGGTCTCAAGGACTTCTCGGTGACCTATCAGGCCGCTGCCGACG